>CAMATN010000070.1 GCA_945861155.1 Rhizobium sp. Q54 | reverse complement strand
GACGTGCTCGATGCCGGCGGCCGGCAGGGTCGGCTCGGCGAAGGTGGCGCGGTCGATCACGCTCGCCGCGTCGAACACGGTCAGGTCGGCGTAGGCGCCGGCGCGCACGACGCCGCGCCCGCTGAGGCCAAAGCGCGCGGCCGAGAGGCCGGTCATCTTGTGCACCGCGGTTTCGAGGCCGAACAGCCCGATGTCGCGGCAATAATGGCCGAGCACGCGCGGGAAGGTGCCCCACAGCCGCGGGTGCGGGTGGATATCGTGCGGCAGCCCGTCCGAGCCGATCATCGTGTGCGCGAACGCCAGCACCCGGCGCACATCGGCTTCGTCCATCATCCAATAGATCGCGCCGGCCGGTTGCAGCCGCTCGGCGGCGTCGAGAATGCCGACGCCCCAATCGCGGGCGATGTCGGCGAGGTCGCGGCCGGCCTCTTCCGGCGCGCCTTTCGACCAGGTGATCAGCACCCGCGTCGCGTCCTCGATGCGCTGGGTGCGCAATACGGTGGAGGAGGCGATGTAGGGATAGGCGTCGAGCCCGATCTCCTGCCCTGCCATGGCGGCCTCGATCTTCGGCAACGTCTCGGCGGTGCGGCCGAAATTGGCGACCCCGGTCGTCTTGTGGTGCGAGATCACGACCGGCACCTGCGCCGCGCGCCCGACGTGGAAGCTCTCGTCGAGGCTGTCGAGCACGTGCTCGGCCTCGTCGCGCATATGCGTCGTGTAGAGCGCGCCGGCCGGGCGCAGCCGCGCCGCCAGCGCCTCGATCTCGGCCGGCGGCGCGTGAAACGCCGGGGCGTAGAAGAGGCCGCTCGACAGTCCGATCGCGCCGGCATCGAGCGCTTCCTGCAGACGCTCGCCCATCGCGGCGATCTCGTCGGCGCGGGCCGGCCGGTCGAGTTCGGGCATCGCGCCGACGCGCAAGGTCGAATGGCCGACGAGGCAGGCGGCGTTGACCGCCGCCGGCGCCTTGTCGAGCGCGGCGAGATAATCGGCAAAGCGCGGATAGGCGTAATCGGCCCCGTCGCCGATCAGGTCCAACGGCGGCGGCGGCACACCCGCCAGGCTCAGCGGCGCCAGGCTGACCCCGCAATTGCCGGTAATCACGGTCGTGACGCCCTGGCTCGCCTTCGCCACCATCCCGGGCGAGGCGAACAGGGCGCGGTCGTCATGGGTGTGCACATCGATAAAGCCGGGCGCGACGATCATGCCGGACACATCGATCTCGCGCGCGCCGGCGATGCCCGGCACCTCGCCAATTGCGGCGATGCGGTCGCCGGCGATCGCCACGTCGGCGCGAAAGCGGGGAGCCCCGGTACCGTCGATCACCGTGCCGCCGCGCAGGATCCAGTCGGTCATTGCTATCCTCCGTTCGCGATCGGCAAACCCTATCGAGTCCCGTGAAGGCTGCGAAGCTCGTTGCCGTGCGGCGCCGAGATTGCTTCGCGGAGCCTGTCCGCGGGCGGCGCGAAACGCCGACCCGGGGGCTCGCAATGACAGCAACTTCTTGTCATTGCGAGGAGCGCAGCGACGACGCAATCTCGTTCCGGCAAATCTCCAAAGGGAAACACAATGGCTTCGGTTAGAACCGGCGGGTGCTTGTGCGGGGCGGTGCGCTATGAATCATCGGGCGATCCGGTGTTTTCGCTGCAATGCCATTGCCGCGACTGCCAGCGTGCAAGCGGCACCGCCTATGTCGCGGCGGAGCGCGTGCCGGCCGCCGGCTTTCGCATTATCGCGGGCGCGCCGAAGCGCCATCTCGCCAAGGCCGACAGCGGCAACGAGATCACCCGGGTGTTCTGCGGCGATTGCGGGTCGGCGATCTATGTCCAGGTGTCGACCCGTCCCGATCTGGTGGGGCTCAGGGTCGGCACGCTCGACGACCCGAGTGGGTTTCGCGTCGAGGCGGACATCTTCGTCAGAAGCGCGCAGCCCTGGGACTACATGAACCCGGATGTGCCGAAATACCCGGCCTATCCGCCCGGCAAATCGTATGGTGGGTAGGATTTCTCCTCGACGAGATCCGAGCCGGTCAGCTGGTTGATGCGCCGCTTCAGCGCCGCCCGCCGGTCGTTCTCGCGGTAGACGCTGCGGGCGAGCGCGACAAACTCCGCCTCGAACCGCCCGTCGCGCTCGTGCTGGCGCAGCCTGTCCTCGACCTCCCACAGACGCCGATTGACCGCCTGCAGCTCGGCGTAAAGCGCGTCGAGCGGCGCCGAGGCGGCGACCTGTGCGCGGCGCACCTCGTGCAGCGCGGCAAGCTCGCGCGTCACGTTGGCGCGCCGCGCCGGGTCGGCGATCGCGGCTTCCTTCAATTCGAGGATGCTGATCTTGTCGAGCAGCTCACCGATCGAGATCGGCGCCAACAACGGCATGCGTTCTGCCTGGCTCCAGTTCGGGGGCGTCGGCGATTGCCGGGCCGATCGCGACCTGCCGCTCGACCGCCGCGACGACGGCGTCGAGCGGGATCGCGTCGATCCGGTCGGAACCGTAATCCCGCGCCTTCAGGCAGATCAACGCCCGCGCGAACGGCGCGTATTTCTCCGGCCGGGTCGGCCCATAGAGCGACACCATCGGCGCTCCCCCGGCGGCCAGCAAATGCCCGGCGCCGGAACAGTTCGCCACCGCGGCCGATAGGCGCTCGCCGAGCGCCGCCACCAGGCACGGCCCGCCGACCGCGGTACCTTGCTGCTGCTCCGGAAACAGCGCCCGCGGCACCGCCTCGTGCAGCGGGCTCTCCCATTCGCTCTCCTCCGGCCCGAGCAGCAAAACCGGCACCCGGCCCCGCTCGACTTGGTGGCGGGCCAGGGCGATATAGGCGTCGAGCGGCCAGCATTTGCCGGTCTGCTTGTTGCCGGCACCGGGCGCCAGGCCGACATAGTCCGGGCCGGGCGGCAGCAATTCGGCGGCGCGGGCGCGCAGCGCCGGCGGCAGCGGGATCGGGTTGGGCACCGCGACCGCATGTCCGCAAGCAGCCGCGGCGAGGCCGAGCAGCTTGTCGACCAGCCTCGGCGGGCGCCGCGGCACACCGCGCGGCGGCGGCGCGTTCGACCAGACATAGCGCCAGGTGCCGCTGATGAACCGGCGATGCGGTATGCGCCGCAGAAACAGCGTGCGCCCGAGATAGCGCTGGGTATCGACGATCAGGTCGAAATGGCGGGCGAGGATCGGGTGCCCCCGGCGCCATGCCATGCGCAACGCCGCGCGCGGGTCGGTCGGGATGCAGAGGTCGGTGACGAATTCGTCGATCCGGCCATCGACCAGCGGCGCCAGCGCGTCGCGCAAATAGAACCCGCCGCTGGTGCCCGCGACCCAGGCGATCTTCGCATTCGGGAACGCCGACCCGAGCGCCAGCAATAGCGGCAGCTTCAGCACGTTTTCGCCGAGCGCGTTGTCGACGTCGCTGGTCACATAGACGAGGATCGTTCGAGGGTCCAACGCACTCGGTCCTGGGCGGGTCGATGTCGCGGATTATGGCTTTGCACTTGGCGAGCGGGCTATGACAATCTACGTCATATGCCACCAGCAAGGCGGATCTTCTCCCGCAAGCGCCATTATGATGACGGTGCCATCTCGGAACTTACCTTGTGGCTGGTGCCGGAGCCGGTGCGCGGGTCGAGTCACTGGTTCAAATACAGCCTGTTCTACGGTCGCCCTGGCGAAATTTTTGTCCTGTACGACAATGAACCAGGCAAAGGAGATCATCGGCATTACGAAAATCGAGAAGAACCCTATCAGTTCACGACCCCAGAGCAGTTGATCGAGGATTTTCTGGCGGATGTGCGCAGGCTGCGATCGCGCGAAACACCGGGTGATGGTTAATGACTGAGACAAAAATCATTGTCGGCGGCGAACTGCAAGAGGATGCCGGCGCGTTTCTCGATGCCTGGCACCGGGCGGAGCGCGGTGAACGCGTCGATGAGACCGTTCTCGCGTTTGAAAGCTGGGAAGCGTTGGCGGCGGTCATGACCGGCGAGCGTTATCGGCTTTTGCGCCACGTCCATGCTCATCCAGAGCCAAGCGTGTCAGCCCTTGCGCGCGCGCTCGGGCGTCAGTATCGCCGCGTGCACGCCGATGTCGCCGCGCTCGAAGAGGCTGGCCTGCTGGATCGGTCCGGCGGCGCGGTTCGCGTCAGCGTGGATAAGATTACCGCCGAAATCCGGCTATAGTCGGCATTCTTCGCTCATATAGAAGAGGCCTCGTCCAGAATCCGCACGATGTGCCGCGCCTCGCGTCCGGCGCCTTCGGCGATCTGGTGGCGGCAGCTGGTGCCGCAGGCGGCGAGCATTGTGTCGGGCGAGGCGGCGCGCATCTTTGGCAGGACGCCCAATTCGCCGATCCGCATCGACACCTCGTAATGCTCGGCCTCCATGCCGAACGAGCCGGCCATGCCGCAGCAGGTCGAATCGAAGGTTTCGACCTGGAGTTCCGGGATCAACTGGAGGGCCGCGGCGGCCGCGCCGGCGGTGCCGAACGCCTTCTGGTGGCAATGGCCGTGCAACAGCGCGCCGCGCCCCGGCATCGGCGCGAGCGGCAGCGCGAAGCGGCCGGCCGCCTTTTCGCTCGCGACGAATTCCTCGAATAGCTGCGCGCGGGCCGCCAGCGCGTTTGTCGCGGCGCCGGGCAACATCGCCGGGAATTCGTCGCGCAGGGTCAACAGGCAGGCGGGTTCGAGACCGACGATCGGCGTCCCGGCGGCGATCGCCGGGGCCAGCGCGTCGAGCATCCGCCGTGCCTCCCGGCGCGCCTCGTCGACGAGGCCGGCGGCGAGAAAGGTCCGACCGCAACACAGCGGGCGACCGACAGCAGGTTCGGGGGTCGTCACCCGGTAGCCGGCGCGGGCCAGGACCCGCTCGGCGGCATGCGCGTTCTCGGGCTCGAAATAGCGGTTGAAGGTGTCGACCAGCAGCACGACTTCACGGCCGGTTGTCGCATCACCCCCACCCGGACCCTCCCCCGCTTGCGGGGGAGGGAAGGGAGGGGGCTGCGGGGGAGGGTTGGGGTGGGGGCTGCCGCCTGCGCCGCGGTACGGAGCCGCGGACCATTCGGGCAATTGCCGTCGCGCGCTCAGTCCCAGGAATCGCTCCCCGAGCCGAGCCAAGACCCCGAACCGGTTGCGCAGGTTCAGCAGCGGCGCAATCCGGGCCGCATAAGGGGCGTAGCGCGGCAGGTACGCGACCACCCGGTCGCGCGCCGTGAGCCCGTGGCGCTTTTTGTAATGGTGCAGGAACTCGATCTTCATGCGCGCCATGTCGACCCCGGTCGGGCATTCGCGCTTGCAGCCCTTGCACGACACGCACAGCGCCATCGTCTCGCGCATTTCCTCGGACGCGAGAGCGTCGGTCCCGAGCTGCCCCGACAGCGCCAGGCGCAAGCTGTTGGCGCGGCCGCGGGTCAAATGCTGCTCGTCGCCGGTGGCGCGGTAGGACGGACACATCACGCCGGGGTCGGATTTGCGGCAGGCGCCGTTGTTGTTGCACATCTCCGCGGCGCTGGCGAAGCTGCCCCATTCCGACCAGTCGAGCGCATTGTCGAGCGGCAGCTGGCGATACCCCGGCTTGAAGCGGAACAGAGAGCGGTCGTCCATCTTCGACGGCCGCACGATCTTGCCCGGGTTGAACAGCCCGGTGGGATCGAATTTGTCCTTGACCTCCTCGAAGGCGCGCACGATGCGCGATCCGAACATCGCCTCGTGGTGCTCGGAGCGCACCAAGCCATCGCCGTGCTCGCCCGAATGCGAGCCCTTGTATTCGCGCACCATCGCGAAGGCTTCTTCCGCGATCGCGCGCATCTGTTTGGCGCCGAGTTCCTGCTTCAAATTGATGACCGGCCGCACGTGCAGGCAGCCGACCGAGGCGTGCGCGTACCAGGTGCCGTAGGTGCCGTGCTTGGCGAAAACCTCGGTCAACCGCTCGGTGTATTCGGCGAGGTCCTCGAGCCGCACCGCGCAATCCTCGATAAAGGAGATCGGTTTCCCGTCCCCCTTCATCGACATCATGATGTTGAGCCCCTCCTTGCGCACGTTCCACACCGCGCTCTGAAAGGCCGGGTCGGTCGCCTCGATCACCGCGCCGGGAAAGCCGAGATCGCCCATCAATTCGACCAGCTGCCGCAGGCGGCGCAGATTGTCGTCGGCATCCTCGCCGGCGAATTCGGTCAGCAATATCGCGTCGGGCTCGCCGCGCACAAAGCGCTCGACGACCGGACGGAACACCGGGTTGTCGCGCGCCAAGAGGATCATCGTGCGGTCGACCAGTTCGACCGCTGCCGGGCCCAGCTTGACGATGTGCTGCGTCGCGTTCATCGCGTCGTAAAATTTCGGGAAATGGCAGATGCCGAGGACCCGGTGCGGCGGGATCGGCTGGAGGTCGAGCTCGATCTCGGTGAAGAAGGCGAGCGTGCCCTCCGAGCCGACCAGCAGATGGGCCATGTTGTGGCCCTCGTCGCTGACCATGTCGATGTTGTAGCCGCCGACCCGGCGCAGCAATTTCGGGAAGCGGCGCTCGATCTCGTCGGCCTCGCGGCGGTGCAATGCGCGCATGTCGCGCACCAAGCCGCGATAGCGCTCGGGCTCGACGTCTTCCCCGAAATTTCCCGGCACCTCGGCAAAGCGCGCCGCCGTGCCGTCGGCCAGGATCGCGTCGACCGCGCGCACGTTGTGGACCATGTTGCCGTAGCGGATCGAGCGCGCGCCGCAGCTGTTGTTCGCCGTCATGCCGCCGATCGTCGCGCGGTCGCCGGTCGAGACGTCGACCGGGAACCATAATTTGTGGGGCCGCAGACTCTGGTTCAGTCGCTCCATGACGACGCCCGGCTGCACCCGCACCCGCCGCGCCGCGGTGTCGAGCGCGACCACGCCGTCCATGTATTTGCTGCAATCGACGACCAGCGCCCGCCCGACGGTCTGGCCGCATTGCGAGGTGCCGCCGCCGCGCGGCAATACCGGCACTCCCTCTTCCCGCGCGATCGCCAAGGCGGCGGCAATGTCGCCCTTATCCTTCGCCACGACGACCCCCAGCGGCTCGATCTGGTAGATCGACGCGTCGGTCGAATAGCGGGCGCGGCTGAACCGGTCGAACAGAACCTCGCCCTGAAGCTCGCGCCTGAGGCGGGCTTCGAGGCGCGGCGAGCCAGGGTCGCCCTGGGCGGGAGCGTCGAGCGGCATGGTTCCTCGAAAAAGCTGCGCGGCATGGGCGGCGGCCGAAGGGTTACCGGCGTCGGCCGTCTCGGAATAGCTTAATCGCCCGCCATCTGACCGGCGATTTCGGTCCGGCCGCGCCTTCCGCCCGCGACCAACAAGCGGGTGAAGCTGGCTACCATCGCGGTCGCGGCAAAGCCGGTGGCGATCAGGATCGCGATCGTCGAGCCATGTGTCCCGCCGACCGCCCCGAAAACGAGCGCCACCATCGCCGCGCCGATCGATTGCCCGAGGAGGCGCGAGGTGCCCTGGATCGCGCCGGCGCCGCCGCTGCGCTCGCGCGGCGCGCTCGCCTGGATCGCGCGGTTGTTCGGCGACTGGAATATGCCAAAGCCGATGCCGCACAATGCGACCCGCCACAGGACCTCGGTCATTGTCGGATCCGGCGGCATCAGCGCCAGCAGAACGAAGCCGCCGGCGAGCACCGCCAAGCCGATGCCGCCCAATATGCCGGCCGGATAGCGGTCGGCGAGGCGCCCGGCGATCGGCGCCATGACCGCCGTCATCGCCGCCCACGGCGTCATCATCAGCCCGGTGGTCACGGCGGACGCGCCAAGCACGTCGTGGAAATAGAACGGCAGCGCCACAAAGGCGGTGCCCTGCGCGACAAAGCTGCACACCGAGGTCGCCACCGACAGCGCGAAAATCGGCCTCCGAAACAAATCGATCGGCAGTAGCGGCATCGCCTGGTTGAGTTGTCGCCGGACGAGCAGATAGCCCGTCGCGATCGCGGCGACGAACTCGCCGGCGACCAGCAGGGCGGCCTGCGCGTGGCCGAGCCCGTTGATGGCGCTGATCAGAAACACGAACATCAGCGCGCAGAGGCCAGCGCTCCACAGATCGAACCGATGCGCGCTCGGCGGCGTGTAGGGGAGGAGCCGCAGCGACAGCGCGAAGGTCAGGAGCCCGACCGGCACGTTGACCGCGAACAGCCACGGCCACGGCCCCACGGCCAGGATCGCCGCGGCGACGCTCGGCCCGGCCGCCGAGGATGTCGCGACGACCAGCGACACCACCGCGATGCCGCGCCCCAGATGCCGGCGCGGATAGGTGTAGCGCACCAGCGCGGTGCTGACGCTCATCACCCCGGCGGCGCCGAGCCCCTGCAACGCGCGGCCGAGGACCAGCATTTCGAGCGACCCCGCGGTCGCGCTGATCAGCGCCGCGCCGGTATAGAGCACGATCCCGAAGCGATAGACCCGGCGGTAGCCGAAAATGTCGCCGAACGAGGCAAACGGCAGCAGCGACACCAGGACCGCGAGCTGGTAGGCGTTGACGACCCAGATCGAATCGGCCGGGTCGGCGTGCAGGTCCTTGGCGATCGTCGGCAGCGCGACGTTGACGATCGCGGTGTCGAGGCACGACATCGCCAACCCGACCATCAGGGTCAGCATGCTCCAATAACGCCGCGGCGTCGGAAGCCCGTCTTCCGCGGTGTTGGGGATGCTCGGAATCGCCGGCTGCGCAACCATTCGCGAGACTTAATGCGCTATGCTGCGCTGCACCACCGCTGCCGCCGCAACACTCCTATACGGACGAGGGTAGCCCTAACAGCCGTTGCGCGAGGACCAGATGCGGCTTGTCGAGCATCTTGCCGTCGAGCGCGAGGACGCCGGCATTGGGCTCGGCGGCGAAGGCGGCGACGACGCGCTCGGCCCACTCGCGCTCGGCGGCGCTGACCGAAAACGCATCGTTGATCGCGCCCAGCTGGGCCGGATGGATCGCCATCTTGGCGGCGAAACCCGACCGCCGCGCCGCGGCGCACTCGGCCTTGAGCCCGGCATCATCCTTGAAGTCGGTATAGATCGTGTCGATCGCCACGACCCCGGCCGCCGACGCCGCCAGCAGGCACAACGACCGCGCCAGTCTGTAGGGGCCGTCGTAATCGCCGTCGATCGTGCGGTTGCTGCCGCCGATGCAGGCCGCCAGATCCTCGGCGCCCCAGGTGATCGCTTCGAGCCGCGGCGACACCCCGGCATAACCGCCGAGCGCGAACACCGCGGCCGGCGTCTCGGTGGCGATCGCGATGATGCGGGTCGCGCCGATCGGAGCCGCGGCCGCCGCCTCGAACGCCGACAGGTAATGGTCGGCGGTGCGAACATCCTCCGGCCCGCATTTCGGCAGCAGGATGCCGTCGGGCCGGCCGGCGACAGTCGCGGCGAGGTCGTCGAGCGCGAGGCCGCTCGCCAGCGGGTTGATCCGCACATAACGGCGGACCCGCTCGGGACCGTGGGCGCCGAGAAATTCGCGGGCCTGGCGGCGGGCGATCGGCCGGTTCGCCGCCGCGACCGAATCCTCAAGGTCGAGGATCAGCGCGTCGGCGCCCGATTCAAGGCCGCGCGCGAGCTTGCGCTCGCTATCGGCCGGGACAAACAGCAGCGAGCGCATCTAACTCTCCCTCTGCGCGGCGGTTATTTGATGAGTGATATCGCTTTGCGTACTCGATCTTCCAAAGCCGTACAGCCGACTTGCTCGATTAATTTCGGATAAGTTGAGATTATTAATCCTTCGGTTCGCTTTTTCAGCAAGAAATCCGCCTCTCTGCCGTTTTTATCGCGGTCTTCAGAGTTTTGTTCATTTAAATTTTTCCATATCTGTGAAAATGCTGCATTACCTATTTCTTTGAGTTTTTCTCTCGATGTTTCGCCATCGACTTTCAGATGGCACTTGTCGATAATAACAGCGGCTAAGATCACCTCATCGTACGTTTGCAATGGCTCCGACGGGTCGGCATGTGCGACAGCCAAGCTCAACAAAAATCCAGCTAGCGTGGTTGTTACTAAGGCGACCAATTTAAGGCTGCCTATCATGACCGTCCCGTAGAAATTACGCTGGCCGCGTCTTCATCAGGCCGGCGCGGCGGCAGATCGCGACGGTGTCGCCGCGCTGGTTGAGGCCGATATGCTCGAACTCGACGATGCCGGCATCGCTGCGCGACTTGCTGCGCCGCGCGGAAATCACCGTCGTCTTTACCCGGATCGTGTCGCCGTGAAACACCGGCTTCGGGAAACGCACATCGGTCATGCCGAGATTGGCGACCGTCGTGCCCAGGGTGGTGTCGCCGACGCTGATGCCGATGACCAGCCCGAGGGTGAAAATGCTGTTGACCAGCGGCCGGCCGAACTCGGTCGTCTTGGCGAATTCGGCGTCGAGATGCAGCGGTTGCGGGTTCATCGTCATCGTCGTGAAGAGGACGTTGTCGGTCTCGGTGACGGTCCGCGACAGCGCGTGCTCGAACACCTGGCCTTCCGAGAACTCCTCGAAATAGAGCCCGGCCATCGCGTCACCTCCCCTTGAACACCGGGCGGCGCTTCTCGACAAAGGCCGCGACCGCCTCCTTGTGGTCCTCGGTGAAGGCGCAGCGCGCCTGGTGCGCGGCTTCGAGTTCGAGCACGGTCGAGAACGGCTCGGTCTCGGCGGCCAGCAGGTTGCGCTTCATATAGCCGAGCGCGACGCGCGGACCGTCGGCGATGCGGCGCGCCAGCGCCATCGTCTCGGCCGCCAATTCGTCGTCGGCGACGACCCGGTTGACGATGCCCAGTTCGCCGGCCTTGTCGGCGTCGATGATGTCGGCGAGGAAATAAAGTTCGCGCGCCTTGGCGGTGCCGACGAGCCGGGTCAGGCTCCACGAGCCGCCGTAATCGCCGGAATAGCCGATGCGGGCAAAGGCGGTGCCAAAGCGCGCCGCCTTGCCGGCGATGCGCAGGTCGCAGGCCAGCGCGAGGCCGAGCCCGGCGCCGGCGACCGGGCCGTTGATCATCGCGATGATGATTTTGGGGATGGTGCGCATCAGCAGCGGCAATTGATGCGCCCGGCGCAGCCCCTCGGCACGGTCCTCGAAGGTCTGGTCGGCGCCGCGGCTCTCCATCGTCTTGACATCGCCCCCGGCGCACCAGCCGCGTCCGGCGCCGGCGATCACGATCGCCCCGACCGCGTGATCGGTCGCCAGCCGTTCGAGCGCCTCCTTCAGTCCCGCCGTCATGTCAGGAGACAGCGCGTTGAGCCGTTCCGGGCGGTTGAGGGTCAAGGTGGCAATGCCGTTTTCGGTGCGTTCGAGCAGATCGGTCATGTCGTTCTCCTGGCGGGCGATGGCGGATCATAGCTCACCACGGAGACACGGAGGACAGGGAGATAAATAACGTCCGCATTCCCGGCGAAAGCCGTGACCTACTCATCCGCCGCTTGTGCGGTCGCCCGGGTGGATCCCGACTTTCGCCGGGAATGCGGTCCTTGTCGCGAATCCTCGGTGCCCTCCGTGTCTCCGTGGTGAAATACCGAAACGAGATTGCGTCGCTCCGCTCGCAATGACAGAAGAAGGTTTGAAGTAAATAGCCTGGAGCGCCGGTGGAAACGGTTCGCGTCGTCTGCGCGCATGATTGCCCCGACATGTGCTCGCTATTGGCCGAGGTTGAGGATGGCCGGGTGCTGCGCGTGCGCGGCGATCCCGAGCAGCCGTTCACCGCCGGCTTCGCCTGCGCCAAGGTCAACCGCGACGCCGAGCTCGTGCATTCGCCCGAGCGCATCCAAACCCCGTTGCGCCGTATCGGGGCGAAGGGCGAGGGCAAATTCGCGCCGATGACCTGGGACGCGGCGCTCGATGAGATCACGACGCGCTGGCAGGCGATCATCGCCGAATCCGGTCCGATGGCGCTGCTCGGCTATGCCTATAGCGCGCATCAGGGGCAGATGAACCGCGGGCTGATGCTGGGCCTGTTCCATGCGCTTGGCGCCAGCCGCCTGATCGCCGGGACGGTGTGCGACACCTGCTGCGAGGCGGCGTGGGACATAACGGTCGGCCCGATTGGCGGCGCCGACCCGGAGGCGGTCGACGACAGCGACCTGATCGTCTCGTGGGGCGCCGACCTCGTTGCCACCAACGTCCATTTCTGGGCGCGGGCCGAGGCGGCGCAAAAGCGCGGCGTCCCGGTCATCGTGATCGATCCCCGTCGCAGCCGCACCGCGCGCCTCGCCGACCATCATTTGCAGATTCGCATCGGCACCGACGCCGCGCTGGCGCTCGGGGTCATGCACATCCTGGCGCGCGACGGCCTTGTCGAGCGCGATTACATCGCCGCGCACACAGCGGGTTTTGATCGGCTCGAAGCCGAGGTGCTGCCGCGATTCCCGCCGGCGCGGGTCGCCGCGATTACTGGGCTCGCGATAGCCGATATCGAGAGCTTCGCCGCCCTGTATGGCGCCGCGAAACGCTCGTTCATCCGGCTTGGCGAAGGCATGACCCGGCTCGCCCGCGGCGGCGAGGCGTTGCGCGCGGTGGCGCTGTTGCCCGGCGTAACCGGCGCTTACGGGCGGCGCGGCGGCGGCGCGCTGTTGCTGACCGCGGCCTCCTGCGAGCTGAATTACGCCGCCTTGCGCAAACCGTCCGGCCCGGCCGAGACCCGCCTCGTCAATCATTCGCGGCTCGGCGACGCGCTGTTGAGCATGAGAGACCCGCCGCTGCGCGGGTTGTTGATCGCCGCCAACAACCCGGCCGTCACCTGCCCCGATTCCGGCAAGGTCCGCGCGGGGCTGGCGCGCGAGGATTTGTTCACGGTCGTCCACGACCCGTTCCTGACCGTGACCGCGCGCTACGCCGATATCGTGTTGCCGGCCGCGACCTATCTCGAAAGCGAGGATTTCTATCGCGCCTACGGGACCTATTACCTGCAATACGGGCGCGCCGCGGTGCCGCCGCAGGGCGAAGCGTGGTCGAACTTCCGGCTGGCGCAGGAATTGGCGAGCCGCATGGGGCTGAGCGACCCGGTGTTCCGGATGGCGCCCGAAGAGGCGGTGGCCGCGTTGTTCGAGGGCGCCACCGGGCCGGCCGCCGCGCTCGATCTCGACGAATTGCGCTCCGGTCGCCCGATCCGCCTTGCCCCGCAGGGCGGCCAGGAGTTCCGCACCCCGTCGGGCAGGCTAGAATTCTACTCCGGACAACTGGCGGCGGCCGGGCTCGCGGCGATGCCGGATTGGCGGCCCGATCCGCAAGAGGAGCGCGACCGGGCGCGCTGGCCGTTGCGGCTGCTGACCGCGCCCGGCTATTTCCAGGCGCACACGGCCTATGCCGGCGTCGATTTCCTGCGCCGCCGCGAAGGCGCCCCCTGCTGCATCCTGCACCCCGAGGAGGCGGCCCGCCGCGGCCTCGCCGACGGCGCGAAGGTGCGGCTCTTCAACGAGCGCGGCGCGGTCGGGCTGGTGCTCCGGGTCAGCGACGAGGTTCTGCCCGGCGTGGTGCTGGTGCCCGGCCAGCGCCCGGACGGCGAAACCCTGTCGGGCACGATCAACATGCTGTGCTCCGACCGCTACACCGATCTGGGCGACGGCGCGACCTACCAGAGCAATTTTCTCGACGTCGCCGCGTGGTGACGCCGGAGAAAGCCCCTCACCCGGCGCGCCGAGCGCGCCACCCTCTCCCCGCCAGCGGGGCGAGGGTTAGGGAGCGCAGTCTCTCAACCGCACCAGCGACCCCCTCTCCCCGCTGGCGGGGAGAGGGTTGGGGTGAGGGGCTGATCGCACCAGCGCTATTGCCGGACAATTCTGCATAGGCAGCCGCCGGCCACCCGCGCTAGTTTACCTCAACTGCGAGCTTGAGCGAGGGCAGCACGATGAAATACGACGTGATCTCGGCCGATTGCCATGTCGATCTGATCTGGCTGCCGCCTGATCTGTTCACCGCCAACGCCGCCGCCGCGTTCAAGGACCGCATGCCCTATGTCACTGAGGGGCCGCGCGGCAAGGAATGGGTCACCAAGAACGGCGCCTCGTTCGGGCTGATGAACGGGATGGGGTCGGCCGGACGGCCATATGTGCCGGGGGTGATCCACCGTTCCGACCGGATGGCCTCGACCGGGCTGTACGCCGACGGCCAGAAGGGCATCAGGCGGCTGACCGACCCCGATCTGCGCCTCAAGGAACAGGACCGCGACGGCGTCCAGGCCGAAATCCTTTACGGCATTCTCGGCGCGACCAGCCGCATCAACGACGACGCGGCTTCCGGCGAGATGCTGCGCATCTACAATGACTGGCTCGCCGAATTCTGCAGCGCCCATCCCGAGCGTTTCGCCGGCCTCGCCTGCATCCCGAACCACGACATCGACGCCGCGGTCGGTGAGATCGAGCGGGTGGCGCGGCGAGGCGCGGTGCGCGGCCTCGAAATCGCCCGCAAGCACGACATGACGGCGCTGTGGGACCCGTGGTGGAACCCGGTATGGGACGCCATCGCGGCGAGCGGGTTGCCGGTGCATTTCCACACGATCGGCGGCCCGGGCCGCGATTTCTCCAAGCTGACCGGCAAGACCCTGCTCGCGGCGCGGGCAGCGAGCATTTCGAGCTTCCAGATGCACATGGCCGATGTGTTGATGTCTGTGATCTTCGCCGGGGTGCTCGAACGCCACCCCAATTTGAAGATGGTCATCGGCGAGGCCGGCACCGGCTGGATTCCCTATATCCTCGACCGCATGGACGCCGAGTGGGAGGACCAGTTCAAGGGGCTCGACCTCAAGATGAAGCCGAGCGGATACTGGTACCGGCAGTGCTACGCCACCTATCAGAGCGACCCGGTCGGCGTCAAACTGCTCGACGAGCTTGGCGTCGACAACATCATGTGGGGTTCGGATTTCCCGCATCCCGACGGGATTTGGCCGGATTCGCAGGAATACATCCAGAAAGAGCTCGGGCACCTGCCGGAAGAAGCCCGCAAGAAGATCGTCTGCGACAACGCCGCGAAGCTCTATCGGTTTGTGAATTAGGGGACGGCAAACCCCCACCCCGATCCTCCCCCGCTTGCGGGGGAGGGAGCCAATCGGGCAGGGAGCGCTACCGCGTCACATGCGCGGAGACCGCCAGCCATACGCCGCTGCGGCGCGCCCAGACGTCGGTGTAGCGGCCGTTACGGCGCTCGCCCTCTGCCGTGGTGTAGCTGGTGCGGGCATGGATGATCGCGACATCGCCGAGAATCCGCACCCGGACATCGTCGATGGCGAGGCCGCTGATCGTCACCGGTCGGGCCGTCTGGGCGAGAAACCCCGGTCTGTCGACGAGCGACCCGTCGGGGTTCGAGCACAGGAAATCCGCCGCCAGGATTTCGTCGAAGCGTCGTACATCGCCGTCCTGCACCGAGCGCATGTAGTCGCGGTTGAGCGCGATCAGCGTATCGTGATCGCTTGCCGGCAATCCCGCGAGAAAACCCTCGACCGCGCGGTTGAAAGCCTCGGGCTGGTCGAGATTGGCGGCATGGCCGGCGCCTGGGATCACCACCTTTTGCGCGCCTGGGATCTTCCCGGCCATGTAATCGGCGGCGGCCAGGAAGTTCTTGTCCTCGGCGCCGACCAGCACGAAGGTCGGCACCGAGATGTGCGGCAGCGACTCGATCAGGCTTCCGTCGTGCTGCGCCAGCATGCCGCGCGCCGCGCCGGCAAGACCAACCGCCGAGCGGTGCCGGCCGAGCCGCGCTTCCGCCCCGCCGCCGAGCGCCGCGAGACCGCGCGCTTCGAGATCATCTGCCCGCGCCGCGGCGCGCTCGTTCCATTGCCGCCGCGCCTCCGGGTTGCGAAAGCCGGGGCCGGTGTCGAACAGCATCAGCGCGCGCACCCGCTCGGGATGCGCCAGATGGAACGCCAGCGACATGACCCCGCCCAGCGACAGCCCGCCGATGATCGCGCGCTCCACCTCGCAGGCATCGAGCAGCGCCGCCATGTCGCCGACCGTCAGCGCCTGCGAATAGGCGGCCGGGTCGGGCGGGTCGCCCGATTTTCCGTGCCCGCGCATGTCCCAGACGATGACCCGGTAGCGGTCGGCGAAGGCGGCGACCTGCCCGTCCCACATCCGGCAGGTCGCGCCATAGCCGTGCGACAGTAGCATCGTCGGCGCCGCGGCATTGCCGGCGCCATGGATCTCGTAATGAATGCTGACCCCGTCGCGATCGATCGTCGGCATGACATGCTCCGTTGCCGCTTCACGCGGCTCGGCTATGATCGCCAAATATTCGCGGGAGAGGGAGAGGAAACGATGCGCTGGCTCAGATACGAAGCGGATGGGCGCGAATCCTACGGCATCATCGAGGGCGACGCGGTCGTCGAGGTCAAGGGCGACCCGTTCGCCGGCTATGAGCGGACCGCGACGCGGCGCAAGCTCGACGCGGTCAAATTCCTCGTGCCGGTGGTGCCGAAGACATTCTACGCGGCCGGGCTCAACTATGCCGAGCACGTCACCGAAATGGCCAAAAAGCGCGGCGAGGAGCCGAAGCTGCCGCCCGAGGCCGATGTCGGCTATCGCGCGAACAATGCCCTGATCGCGCATGGCGAGAACATCGTGATCCCGAAGGATGCCGGCGAACTCGTTCAATACGAGGGCGAACTGGTCGCGGTGATCGGCAAGCAGGTCAAGCATATCTCGGAAAAGGACGCGCTGTCCTGCGTCCTCGGCTGGACGATCGGCAACGACATGAGCGAGCGCACCTGGCAGCGCGGCGACCGTACCCTGTGGCGCGCCAAGAACACTGACACGTTCAAGCCGATGGGGCCGTGGATCGAGACCGAGTTCGACCTCGACGCGGCCGAGACGACGGTCAAGGTGAATGGCCGGGTGACCGACCATTTCCGCACCAACCACATGATCCACGGGGTCGCGAAATTCATCAGCCGCATGTCGCAATACCTGACGCTCTACCCCGGCGACGTGGTGTGGATGGGCACCGAGGGCACCCCGGCAAATTTGAAGCACGGCGATGTCTGCGAGATCGAGATCACCGGCATCGGCACCCTGCGCAACCCGCTCGTGCGCGTGGGGATGTAATCCCGAGACGGCGAGCCACCGCCGCCTCCGCCCCTCACCCTCCCGCGCCGGCCGGACTCCCTCTCCCCGCGAGCGGGGAGAGGGCTGGGGTGAGGGGCCGTTGCAAAGGCCAATAATTCGAGGAAGTGCGATGAACCTGTTCGACCTCTCCGGCAAGGTCGCGATCGTGACCGGGTCGTCGCGCGGCATCGGCCGGGCGATTGCCGAGTTGTTCGCCGAGGCTGGCGCCCGCGTCGTGATCTCGGCGCGCAACCAGCCGCCGTGCGACGAGGTCGTCGAGGCGATCCGCGCCAAAGGGGGCGAGGCGATCGCGGTCACCGCGCGCATCTCCGACAAGGCGCAGCTCGAAAACCTGGTCGCCAAGACGCGCGAACAGTGGGGCCGCATCGATATCATGGTCTGCAACGCCGCGATCAACCCGCATTACGGCTCGATCGCCGACCTGACCGATCAGGTCTTCGAGCGGATGATGACCAACAACGTGCTCAGCAATCTGTGGCTGGCGCAGATGGTCGGGCCGGAGATGCGCGAGCGCAAGGAAGGCTCGATCATCTTCATCATCTCGATCGGCGGCATGAAGGCGTCGACCGTCATCGGCATGTACGGCGTCACCAAGGCCGCCGACTATGCACTGTGCCGCAACCTCGCCGCCGAATGGGGCCCGGATGGGGTTCGCGTCAACTGCATCGCGCCGGGCCTTGTCGTGACCGATTTCGCTCGCGCCCTCTACGAGAACCCGGAGCGCCGCGCCGCGCGCGAGGCCGCGACGCCGCTGCGCCGCCTCGGCCAGCCCGAGGACATCGCCGGCGCCGCCTTGCTCCTGGCCTCGCGCGCCGGCGCCTTCATCACCGGCCAGACGATCGTCGTCGACGGCGGCACGATGATCGTTTAGGCCCCTATCCCGCGCCGCGCATCGCGCGCCAGATGCGTTCGGGGGTGGCGGGGCCGGTGTGGTTGGCGGCGCCGAACGGGCGCAGGGCGTCGCGGATCGCGTTGTTGATCGCCGGGAAGGCGGCGACCGCGCCGGCTTCGCCGCAGCCTTTGACGCCGAGCGGGTTGGTCGTGCAGCGCGTTGGATTGAAGCCGAGCGCGAAGGGCGGCAGGTCGTCGGCGCGCGGCAATGCGTAATCCATCAAAGACCCGGCGAGCATCTGCCCCGATCCCGGGTCGTAATGGGCGTGCTCCAGCAAGGCCTGGCCGGCGCCCTGGGCGATCGCGCCGTGCACCTGGCCCGCTGCGACCATCGGGTTGACCAAGACGCCGTAATCGTCGACCGCGCCGTAGCGCGCGAGAGTGACCGCGCCGGTCTCGGGATCGATCTCGATCTCGGCGACGTGGGTTCCATTCGGGAAGGTCATCCATTCCCGGGTCCAGGCGTAATAGGTGTCGAGCGGGGTGCCGGCGTCGCGGGCCAGGCGCGCGACTGCGAGCAGTGCGATGTGCCGGTCGGTGCCGGCGACGACAAAATCGCCCCCGTTCAAGCTGGCGTCGAAACGGATATCGGCCTCGGCCGCTTCGAGCGCCTCGGCGGCGATGCGGGTGCCCTTCTCGATGATCAGGTCGGCGGCGCGCCAGATCGCGGTGCCGCCCATATAGGTCGCGCGCGAGCTGCCATGGCCGCCGCCCAATGGGATCAGATCGGTATCGCCCTGGACCAGCCGGATCAGCTCGTTCGGCACGCCGATCCGCTCGGCGAGGATCTGCGGAAACGTCGTCTCGTGACCCTGGCCGATCGTCTGGGTGCCGGTGATCAGCGACAGGGTGCCGTCCGGTTCGAAGCGGACATCGACATTCTCCGAGGGCGCGCCGCCGGTCGCCTTGATGTGGTAGACGAAGCCGAGCCCGCGCAACCGCCCGCGCGCCGCGCTGGCCTGTCGCCGCGCCGCGAAGCCGGCAATATCGGCCGCTTCGAGCGCCTGCTCGAACGTCTCGGGAAAGGCGCCGCTGTCGACGATGTTGCCGAACGCGTTGGTCATCGGCATCGCCGCTTGCGGCACCAGGTTGCGGCGGCGCAATTCGGCGCGCTCGATGCCGGTCTGCGCCGCCGCCGCGTCGATCAGCCGCTCGATGATGTTGACGCTCTCGGCATATCCGGGACCGCGCAGCACGCCGTAGGGCGCGGTGTTGGTGAACACCCCGGCGATGCGCAACTCGATCGCCGGAATGCGATAGACCGTGCCGGGCAGGAAAGCGTACTGGAAGGTCTGCACGCCGCCGGCGCTGCCCGACAGATAGGCGCCGAGATTGGCGTTGCTGGCGACGCGCAAGGCGAGGAACCGGCCCGCGCCATCGAGCGCCAATGCCGCCTCGGCGTGATGCCCGCGACCCTGGTGGTCGGCCAGAAAGACCTCGCTCCGGCTGGCGATCCACTTGACCGGACGGCCGACCCGCCGCGCCGCCCAGGGGATCAGCACATGCTCGGGGTAGACGAAATTCTTCGCGCCGAAACCGCCGCCGACATCGGGCGCGACAAAGCGCACCAGCGCAGGCTCCACGCCGAGCGCGCGGGCGGCATGGTCGCGGGTGGCGTGAATGCTCTGGGCCGAGACATGGAGCGTGTAGCGGCCGCTCTGCGGGTCGTAAAGCCCCACGATGCCGCGCGGCTCCAGTGGGTTGGTGACGACCCGGTGGTTGTCGAGGCTGAGGCTGACGACATGCGCGGCGGCGGTGAAAGCGGCGGCGACCGCGGCGCTGTCGCCGGTCAGCCACTCGAAGCACAAATTGCCCGGGATGTCGGGCGACAGCTCTGGTGCACCGGCCGCGCGGGCCGCCGTCGCGTTCGTCAGCGCCGGCAGCGGTGCATACTCGACCTCGACACGCTCGGCGGCGTCCTGCGCCGCCTCCCGGCTCTCGCCGACGATCAGCGCCACCGGCTCGCCGACATAGCGGGTCTTGTCGGCGGCGAGCAGCGGCTGCGGCACAAAGGCAAACGGTTCGCCGGTCACCGTATTGGCTTCGACGTAAGGGAAGAGCGGCCGCAGCCCGTCCGCGTGCGCCTCCCCGGCGGTCAGTACGGCGAGAATGCCGGGCATGCCGCGCGCCGCCGCCGTATCGATCCGCTCGATTCGCGCGTGGGCGTGCGGCGAGCGCAGCACGATCGCGTGGCTTGTTCGCTCGAACACCAAATCATCGAGATACCGGCCGCTTCCGGTCACGAACCGCAAATCCTCGCGCCGCTTGGGCGCCTCGCCAATCCCGGAGCGGAGCATCGCCATACCTTCAGTTGTTGGCCCTACCAGAGGACCGCGAACAAATTAAATCCGCGACCAGTCGAATTCGGTGTCTGACCGGGCGAGCAACAGCGGCCCGCAGACGGCGGCTACATAGCCGTGCGGCACGCCCGAGGGCTCGACACGGTAGCGAGGGGCGAGCCTTGCCGGCGAGTCCGGCGCGGCCTGTGCCAGATGTTGCGCGATCAGCGCCGCGACCGCGCGCGAGAAGGGGCCGGTCTGGCGCTCGATATAGATGACGCGCAGGGCGCCGGGCCGTTGCGGCTCAAGCGACAGTCGTTCGTCAAGCCAGGCATCGATGGCTTGCAACCCCTGCATCGGGTCGCCGGCGGCCGGATCGCGCCCGTAAAGCCCGTCGAAAACGAACAGTTCGTCCGGCGCCCGGAGGGCTCCGGCGATTGCATCGACCGCCGGCATGCCGCCGCCCGAATGGGCCGACAGAATAAAGCGGTCCACGGCCAAGGCGCCCGCCGGATGCGGAAAGCGGTGCAATGCCTGTTCGACCAGCCGGTCGAGGCCGCCGCCGAGCAACGCCGGGAAATCGTACCAGGAGCGGCCGATCCAATTGCCGCGCGGCAGCACGGCGAGGGTGGGCCGGGATCGGCCCGCCAGATCGAGGCCGCTGCGCGGCGCCTTCTCGGCGAGCGGCATCGCACCGCCCTGCTGCGAAAACCCGTGCAGATGCACGACGACATCGACCGACGCGGCGGCGAGCGGGATCGCGTTCCAGCGCAGAAACAGATCCGGCTGCGTCCCGGCATGAACGCTCAGCACCGGGGTGTCGGCGAAATAGGCCTCGCCCGGCAGGACCCTCTCGCCCGATGTTTCCACCCGGAGATCCGGCATCGCGCCGGCTCCCGCTCAAGCTGGCGCGAAGAGATCCTGCTTTGCCGCCGCGCCAGTCGTCGCCGCGCCAGGCAAGATGGCGGTCTGCGGCAGGCCGCCGCCAACAAAGGCCGGGTCGCGCTGCAAGGTCGGCAGCACGCGCTCGGCGAAGAGGCGCATGTTGATTTCGGCCTCCTCATGCGGCATCGCGCCAAACGAATATTCGGTCACCAGATGGTCGAGCCCGGTCAGGCGCTGCAATTCCCCGATTTTGTCGAGGCAGTCCCGGGGCGTCCCGACGATCTGGATACTGACATAGAAATCGGTCGCCTTTTGCCGGGTTTCGGCGCTTTCACCGATCTTGGCGTAGGTCCGCGCCATCTTGCCGTAGCTTTCGTAGCCCTTGACGGTGGCGAGGTGACCGTCCGAGAAATGGTAGTGGTCGTCGATCGACTGCCATTTCTGGCCGAGATACTTGAACGCCCGCGCATGCGCCTCGTCGCGGCTTTCGGCGCAACAGACATTGGTCAGGATGATCGGCGGGCGCGGCTGGTGGCCGGCCGCGGTCGCGATTTCGCGGTAGCGCCCGATATCGGCGGCGGCTTTTGGCCATTCGTTCTGCATGACCATCAACAGCCCAAACCCAAGTTTCGCCATGATCTCGGCCGAGTCGGGGCTGACCGCCGAGGCGTAGAAGCGCCGCTCGGGGTGCGAGATCGGGCGCGGCCGGATCGCGGTGCGCGGGATCTGAAAGAATTCCCCGTCATGCTCGAAGCTGTCGTGGGCGAGCGCCTTGACGATGATCTGCGCGGCCTCGACGAAGCGCGGCCGCGCCTCCTCCATCGGCACGCGAAAGCCCTCGTACTCGACGCTCGCCGCGCCGCGCCCGAAGCCGAACAGGCAGCGCCCGCCGCACAATATGTCGAGGAGCGCGATCTGCTCGGCGACCCGGACCGGGTCGTGCCAGGGCAGCACGATGACCGCGGTGCCGAGGCTGATGCGGCGGGTGCGGCCGGCGTAATAGCTCAACAGCTGGGGGGGCGACGGCGACATCGCATAGCCGGTGAAGTGATGCTCGAGCGCGAACAGCGAATCAAAGCCGAGCGGCTCGGCAAGATCGCCGAGCGCCAGATGCTCGCCGACCACCGACGCATCGGAGCGGCCGGCCTGGCACAACATGTTCAGCGCGACACCGACTTTCATGACAGCCCTCGCATTTCAAACTGTCGCTTCGGCCTCGCGCCGGGCGGGCAGCCTGCCGCCAACGATCGGCCGAAGGCGCGGCCGCGTCAACCGGTCCCGAGGACGAGCGCAAAAGCGGCGGATGCCAACCTTAGCGTTGCGGGCGGCGCGGGCCAGCCGCAGCCCCGGGTTGTGGCCCGGAGCGCGCCGGCACCGCGGCGTTTCGCGGGTCGGCGGCGCCCAATTTTACAAAGGCGAGGCCGAGCTTCCTCATGTCGGTCCCGAGCCCCAGTTCGCTCGGAGAGGCCGCATTGGGCAGGGCAAAGGAGAACCGGTTCGCGCGAGCGTTGAAGAGCTCACGCGGTACGGTAAAACTCATTTCGACGGGCGCCTTGATCGACTGGTAATGCGTGAACAGCCCGTTGAAGAATACCCAGATCTCCTGCCGGGGCACCCACTCGTCGACCAGATAGGGGAAGACCTCGATCGTGAACTGCAAATCGTGCGGCATGGGCGGCAGCCGGAATATCAGCTGTGCAACCGGCGCCTCGCTCCATGTGCTGACGGCGTCGGGCTCGGGCGAAAATCCCGTCGGGCTGAACTCTTTCAGATTACCCTTGGCGCCGAAATCGACGCCGGTTTTCAGATCGAGAACTTGCACGAATGCTCCTTTTCGGCGTGTGCAATGCGGCTCGAATGTGCTCGGCGGCAGAGCGCCGCCTGAACAATTTCGCAGGACGAGACGATCAGGCATATTATCCGGATATCGCGAGTCGATCGAGGCCATCGTTTCGATCGATCATCCGCTTCGAAATCGAGCGAAAGGGGAACGGCGAGTGATTGAAGGGACTCCCCCCGCCGACAAGATTGCTGTGGTTTTGCTGGATATCAGTGGCTCTGGAAGCGCGGTATTGTCGAAATGCATGACCGTGCTGGGGTTCACTGTCGCGGGCCGGCAACGCGACGCTGGCGGTCAGCAGGCGGATGCTGGCGGCGGCGACGAAATCACCCGGCTCAACGACACGATTCTGGCTGAATTGGGCTCGACGTGGGATCGCCCGTCGGTCTTTATCGCGCAGGGTCAGCGGCCGCTCGCCAGCGCCGCCCAAATCGACGAGATGGTGGCAGGGCGTTACCTTCCCGACGCGATGGCGGCGTTGAATTCGGCCTGCGGCGCGACGCGGCGCATCGTCATCGACGACCCGCGAATCGCCTTGATGCCGGCGTTGTGGGACGCCGCGCTGACGGCGCTGGGCTTTACGTCACGCCGGGTTCTCGTCGTGGGCAACCCGCTCGATTGCGCCGACCTGCTCCACCGCAACAACCGGCTTGCCCGGCCGCGCGGTCTTCAGCTGTGGCTCAGATACACGCTTGCCGCGCTATCGATGAGGCCGGCCGGGCCGGACCAAATCATCTGCCTTGACGCGCTGCGCGAGCGCCAAGCTGCTGCGGTGTTCGATATTGCCGGCATCGTCAACAATGATGACGAGAGCGGCGCGGCCCGGACGGCGAGCATCAACCGGATCGTCGCCGCCGATCTGCGCGCCGACCTGCTGCCGCCGGACGTCCTGTTTCGCAGACCGTTGATCGCGAATTTGGTGAAGGATTGCTACCGTGCGTGCCTCGATTGGAGCGAGGGCGATCGGCAGTCGAGCGCCGCCGCGACGGCCGACCTGGCGGCGCGTTTCGAGGAATTCTGCCTGATCTCGGGTTCGCTGGTGCAGGTGCGCCCGCTCGGATTTGGGCCGGCAGTCGCGACTGCGCGGCCGCGACTGCCCGCTATTGCTCCTAACGCCGGGCGAAAGCGATGCGTCATCATCCACTACCATTTGTTCAAGAACGCCGGCACCAGCGTCGACGCGATACTGAAGCAGAATTTCGGGCCGCGCTGGGCATCGCAGGAATATGCGCCGCAGCGGCGCGGCGACATGGCTGCGTCCGTCCGCGCATTCCTGCTCGAACAGCCCGACCTCGTAGCCCTGTCGTCCCATACATTGTTGTTGCCGCCGCCCGATGTTCCGGGCGTCGAGATCTTTCCGATCATCTTCGTTCGTCATCCGCTCGACCGTATCAAATCGGCGTATGCCTTCGAGCGCGAGCAGCGCGCCGACACCGAGGGAGCGCGGCTCGCCAAGCAGGTCGATTTCGCCGGATACGTGCGTGCCCGGCTCGCGGTTCCGCAGGAACGGTTCTGTCGCAACGCTCAAGCGTTCCGGCTGGCGATGGCCGTGAGCGGCGAGGGCAGCGAACTGGAGCGGGCCATTCGGGCGGTTGAGCTTCTGCCGTTCGTCGGGTCGGTCGAGGCTTTCGACGCCTCGGTCAACCTCCTTCAGCAGTTGCTGGCGCCGCGCTTCCCGGGGTTCCGCGGCTTTGCCACGTTCGCCAACGTGTCGCGGCCCGGCCGCACGCTCGACGCGCGGATCGCCGAGATGCGGGCCGAGCTGGGTGACGATCTGTTCGAGACGCTTGCCGCCGCGAACGCCGACGATCTTGCGCTCTATGGGACCGTCCTGGCGCGATACAGCGGCGGAACGGCAAGCGGGCGGCGCGACGCGGGAGAGCGTGCGATCGGATCGGCGGATGCGATCGCCGCTCGGCCTGGAGCCCGGGCCGTGGCCCGACCCGTGGCGGCGGGCGGCTGACAATGCGGGCAGCCGGCTTTGCCTCACCGCCGGGGCAAAGACGTTTTTGTTAGTGTCTGTCCGCAAACATCTTGATTCGTAGGAATCATTTATGATTCAAGGGAGGCGGCTTGGTTTGGGGGAGGCCGCTGATGTGGACGCAGGAGAACCGGGGGCGCTATGACCGGAGCAAATTGCGCTATCCGAGCGATCTGACGGA
>CAMATN010000069.1 GCA_945861155.1 Rhizobium sp. Q54 | reverse complement strand
CCATGCAACCTACGCTTACGTCGGCGGCGCGGAGCGCTGCCACCATCACGCCGGGCTTTGCCGCCCGTGATCAGCGTGATCACGATCACCGGAATCGGTGATCACCTTCAGCCGGAATGGCTGATCACCTTCACCGGAATGCGCAGGGTCGCGCCTTGCCGCCGGATTCGCCCCCGCAGATGACCCAGAAATCGTCGCCGGTCGCGTAGCGGGAAATGTCGACCGGCTCGATCTGCGGCTCGATCGAGACGCCATGCACCACGGCCGGGATCGCGAGCAGTTTCGGGATGTCGCGTTCGGCCTCGGCCTGGTTGACGATCGTGCTGAGGAGCCAGACGTTCGGATAGCCGCCGGGCCCCCAATCGGCCGGGAGCATTTTGGGCGCGTTGCCGATTCGTTTCGGGACGATCTGCCAGGTGAGGCGCGGCGTGGTGCGAACCAGCTCCCAAAGGCGGTCCCGCGCGGGTGAGGTGGGAGTATGCGAGTTAGAACGGGAAAAATATCGCAAAATTAGCGGGTTAAATCGTCACGGAGCGGGGTCGGGTAAGGCGTTGAAAACGCGGCCAAGGTGCGCCATGCCGGGCCGCCGCCGGGTCAGAAGGCGCGCGGGATAGGGCGATTCGGTCTAGTCGTTCGAGTCGTTGATAGTGCGGGGCACAACCATTTCAGTTCACCCGGAC
Organism: Rhizobium sp. Q54; assembly: GCA_945861155.1. GTDB lineage: Bacteria > Pseudomonadota > Alphaproteobacteria > ATCC43930 > CGMCC-115725 > DATARH01. The sequence goes on along the minus strand of CAMATN010000069.1, from coordinate 24,479 downwards.
GTTCGCGGTGGTGAACCGCCAGACAACGCCGCGAAATCAATGACGGGCACGGGCGCGGCTGCGGCCTGAGGGGCGTGTTGCCCCTCGGACGGCCGCCAGGCGGCGTCACGGCAGCCGATGCGGTGGCGGCGTACATCCGAGGCGCGCCGGGGCTGCTCAGCCCGACCCGCAATCGCATCGCCATCAAGCACCATCGCCAAGCGCCCGAAATGACTTGGCGCCGCACCGTGCCGGTGCCGCCCGATCCGCGGGCGATGCTCGAGCTGCGCGACGAGGAAGTGCGCGTGCTGATGGACACGCGGGCACTCCGGCTCGTGTACGACGAGGTCCGCACCGCGATGTGGCGCCGGTTCGCGATGCACCGATTCGTCGCCGACCTGGCCGCCGGCGACCTCGTGGCGTGGGGGACCGACAGCGACGCGGTTCCGCTTTCATGGTGGCAAAGCGATGTCGAGCTCGACATCGGGCGGGGCTGCCTGTTCGGCCTCAATGATCGGCGGCTGCCGCTGCGCAGCGGGCTGCGCTTCTTTGCTGCTGCCGACGCGCCGCCCGAGGTGATGCGGCGCCAAGCCGTCGTCTCACGCTTCGGGTCGGCTCAGGCCGCTGTCGCCGCGGCGATCGCCGAGCATCGCGACGAGCTCGTCGGGCAGCGCCGTGCCGATCAGCTCGCGGTCTTGGCCGCGCGCTTGCCCGGCGTCGGCCTTGCCACGATCGAAACGAGCCTGCGCCGGCTGCGGGTAACCAGGCGAGGGCAGGAGGCCGCCGACTGAATTCCGCGGGACGGTCGCCGCGGGCGCCGATCGCGTGTTCGGCGTCGACGGCCTGCGGGAGGAGTCGACGCTTTCGCGCGTGTATCAGCACCTATGCGGCCGTCACCATTCATACCGACGCACAAGGTGCCGTTGGGCATCGCCAACCACGCGCTCGACCTCCTGGAAGATGGTCGCCCATACGGCTGCCATCTCCTGGATAGGCCGCGCGGGCGTCCTCGGGTTGAGCGGCTGAAACCGGCAAGATCGACCAGAAGAGGCACTTTCCACCTCGGTCTTAACCCTGCCCTACCGGCACGAATACGAGGTGAGCCAAAACCCCGTCGACGATAAGCGGAACACGGGCGCGCCGTTCCTCGGGTCTCCAATGCAGCTGCACTGGCCGGCTATCTGCTAGCCCAGACGCTAGCCCAATCTCTCATTCAAGGGGATGTGCGGCGGGGTTTTATCTCCTAAGCGATTGATTAAACTGGCGACCCCGGCGGGACTCGAACCCGCGACCACTCGCTTAGAAGGCGAGTGCTCTATCCAGCTGAGCTACGGGGTCGGACGCCGGGTGCGGTTATCGCATCGCCGAGCGCGCGCGGCAATCTTTTGGGCTCGCCCATCACCGCGCCGGGTTAGGTGCGCACCCGGTCGTACCGGAAATTATCGGCGTAGCTTTTTGCCTTGAGCGTCCGCGCCTGGGGCTCGATCAGCGTGTAGTCGAAACCATTCCGACGCGCGAACGCCACCGCCTCATCGAGCGTGTCGAAGCGCAGCTGGACCTGGTTCAGCGTGTCCCGCGCGCTCGACCAGCCCATCAGCGGATCCGGGTCGCGCCGGCTCGCCGGCTCATACTCGAGCAGCCATTTCCGGCTTTTCGCGCGACCGGATTGCATCGCGCTCTTGGTCGGACGGTAGATCCGTGCCAGTGCCATTGCGCACCCCCTTCCACGCCGTTTCTGGCCGCCGGGCGGCCGTGCCGAGCAGCGGCCCTGGTCGGGGCGAGAGGATTCGAACCTCCGACATCCTGCTCCCAAAGCAGGTGCGCTACCGGACTGCGCTACGCCCCGGGGCCGAGGTTGCCGCGATTTTTAGTCCGATCCGCGATGCGGCACAAGCCGTCACAATGGACCTTCCGGGCCAGGATCAAGGCGTCGCCGCCTATGGCGCCGAAAGCTGGCGCCGGAACATGGCGAAGATCAGTTCCCAGTCCCGGTTGGCTGCGCGTTTGTCGTGGATGTCGCGGTCGGGCAGCGCGTAACCGTGCTCAGCGCCGGCGTGGAGCGCGAAGCGGTAGTCGACGGCGCGGCCCGCGAACGCGTCGCCGAGGGAAGCGCGGATTGTCGGCGTGGCATTGGGATCTTTCTCGGCAAAACCGCAATAAAGTTCGCCGCGCAGCCGGTTGGCAAGGCGATGCGGTGAACCTTCCCGGTCGGACACGAGTTGGGTCCCGTGCAGGCTTGCCGCAGCGACGAAACGCCCGGGATGGGCTGCTGCCGCGCAAATCACGTGTCGCCCGCCCATGCAGTAGCCGATCGAACCGACTGCGCCTCGGCGCACCGGTTCGCCTTGATCGATGAAGTTGAGCATCGCACCGCTGTCGGCGACCACCATGGCGTCGGACAGCTTCTGCAAGGGCGCGCGCACCTGTTCTCGGCGCTCAGGGTCGAGATTGTGCATCGAGATCATCCGGCCCTCGGCATCGCGCCATTCGTGTCGGATGCGGCCCTGGCGGTAGTAAAAATCCGGCAGCAGCACGTAATAGCCGACCACCGCCACCTTACGAGCGATGTCGTACAGCTCCTCGCGCAAACCCCAAACATGCATGTAAATGGCGACCGGAGCAAACGGCCCCCCGTCTTCGGGATGGACAACGAAAATCTCCATCTGCCCGTCGGTCGTCGGGATGTTCACGATCTTCTCGTGCATGGCTCGAATTGCCCTCCCCTAACCTCGCAAGGCGCCACCGGTTGCCTTTTCGACGGCGGTGACGAGCCGCTTTGAAAAGCCTTCGATCTCGGCGTCGGTCAGGGTCGCTTCCTGCGGCTGCAGCACGACCGTGATCGCAAGCGATTTCCTGCCCTCGGGCAGGCCTTTGCCTTCGTAGACATCGAACAGGCGGATCTCGCCCACCAGCTTGCGATCGACCCCGCGAGCGGCGCGCAGCAGGGTTTCGGCCGGCAGGTCACGGTCGACGATGAAGGCGAAATCGCGCTCGACCGGCTGGAACACCGAGAGCCGCAAATTCGGCCGCGCCCGGCCGGCTCGCGGCAGCGGCGCCGCGTCGATGAACGCCTCGAACGCGGCGATCGGGCCTTTCACCTCGAAGGCTTCGAGGATATCGGGGTGGAGTTCGCCGAAATGGCCGAGTTCGGTCGGGCCGAGGCGCAACCGACCCGCGCGTCCGGGATGGTACCAGGGCGGCGGGTCGGCCGAGGCCTGGATGTTCTCGATCGGCGCACCGGCGGCGGCGAGGGCGGCCAGCGCATCGGCCTTGGCGTCATAGAGATCGGGCGCCCGCGCCGCCTCGCGCCAATCGCGCGGACGCACCTGACCGGCGCGCAACCCGGCGGCGACATTCGCCTGGCCCTCGGGGCGGTCGTCGCGGTAGAGCGGCCCCAATTCGAACAGCGCGACATCGGGAAAGCCGCGATCGGCGTTGCGCCGCGCCGCCTCGACGAGCCCCGGCAGGACGCTGGGCCGCATCGCATCGAGATCGGCGCTGATCGGATTGACGACGCGCAATTGCGGCTTGTCGCCGCCGAACAGCGCCGCGGCGCCCGATGAGATGAACGAGAACGTCACCGCTTCGACGAGGCCGCGCCCGGCCAGGGTGCGGCGCGCCAGTTCGACCCGCCGGCGCCGGTGATCGATCGCCGGGCGCGACACCACGCTGTCGCGCGGCAAGGCCACCACCGGGATGCAGTCGTAGCCCTTGACCCGCAAAACCTCCTCGACGAGATCGGCCTCGCCCTCGATGTCGCCGCGCCACGGCGGCGGCGAGACCGTCAGGCTGCCATCATGCCGGGCCGCCTCGCCGACGGTGCAGCCGAGCGCTTCGAGGATCGCGCAACTCTCGGCCGGGGGCACATGCAGGCCCCCGAGGGCCGCCATCCGCTCGGGCCGCAACAGATAGCTGCGCCGCCATTCCGGCTCGGCGCCGGCGACGACGATGTCGGAGGGCTCGCCGCCGCACAATTCGAGGATCAGGCGGGTGGCGATTTCGAGGCCCGGCGCGACAAAGGCCGGGTCGATGCCGCGCTCGAACCGGTAGCGGGCGTCGCTGACGATTTCGAGACGGCGCCCGGTCGCGGCGGTGCGGACCCTATCGAACAGCGCCGCCTCGACAAACACCTCGGCTGTCGCCTCGCTAACGCCGGTCGGTTCGCCGCCGATCACGCCGCCGAGGCTCTGTACCCCGTTCCGGTCGGCGATTGCGGTGATGTCCGGGTCGAGCGTGTATTCGCGGCCGTTGAGCGCGAGGATTCTCTCGCCGGACCGGGCAAAGCGCACGGTCAGATCGCCGGCGAGCTTACCGGCATCGAACACATGCAACGGCCGGTTGAGGTCGAAGGTCAGCAGATTGGTGATGTCGACCAGCGCCGAGACCGGCCTGAGCCCGATCGCTTCGATGCGATCGCGCAGCCAGCGCGGGCTCGGCCCGTTTTTGAGGCCGCGGAGATGGCGGCCGAGAAACAGCGGGCAGGCGACCCGGTCCTCGATATGGATCGCGATCGGCGAACGGAAGCTTCCCTCGACCGCGGTCGCGTCGAGCGGTTTCAGCCGGCCGATGCCCGACGCCGCCAGATCGCGAGCAATGCCGCGCACCCCGAGGCAATCGGCCCGGTTCGGCGTCACCTTGAGGTCGATGACCGGGTCGTCAAGCCCGACCAGGCTGGCGTAGCTTGTGCCGATCGCCGCGTCGTCGGGCAATTCGATGATGCCGGCATGGTCGTCGCCCAATGCCAGCTCGGCCGCCGACATCAGCATGCCGTTCGAGGCGACGCCGCGGATCGCGCTTGCGGTCAGCACCGTCCCGGTTTTCGGGATGCGCACCCCGGCCGGGCCGAACACGCCTTTCATACCGGTCCGTGCGTTGGGCGCGCCGCACACGACCTGCACCTCTCCGGCACCGGCATCGACGACGCAGACGCGCAGCCGGTCGGCATTGGGGTGAGGCTCGGCCGAAACGACGCGGGCGACGACAAAGCCGGCGAGCCCGGCGGCGCGGTCCTCGACGCCTTCGACATCGTGGCCGAGCATGATCAGCCGTTCGGCGATATCGGCGGCCGGCGCCTCGGTGTCGAGATGAACCTTGAGCCAGGACAGCGTCGTCTTCATGCCGCCGCGCCTCCAGACAATGCCCCGCGCACCGGCGAGGGAATGTCGAGCGGCAGAAACCCGTAATGCCTGAGCCAGCGCAGATCGGAATCGTAGAACGTGCGCAAATCGGGGATGCCGTATTTCAGCATCGCCACCCGCTCGATCCCCATGCCGAACGCAAAGCCCTGGTACTCGGCCGGGTCGATCCCGCAATTGCGCAAGACCTGCGGATGAACCATGCCGCTGCCGAGGATTTCGAGCCAATCTTGCGGTCCGTTGGCGCCACCGTGACCGATCTTCAATTCGCCGCCTGCCCGCGAGCAGCCGATATCGACCTCGGCCGACGGCTCGGTGAACGGGAAATAGCTCGGGCGAAAGCGCACCGGCAAATCCTCGACATCGAAAAACGCCCGGCAGAACTCGATCAGGCAGCCTTTCAGATGGCCCATATGGGTGGTGCGGTCGATCACCAGCCCCTCGACCTGATGGAACATCGGCGAGTGGGTCGAATCGTGGTCGGCGCGGAAGGTGCGGCCCGGCACGATGATGCGCAACGGCGGCGGCTGGGCCAGCATCGTGCGGATCTGCACCGGCGAGGTATGGGTGCGCAACACCAGGCGCGAGCCGTCGACACGTGGCGGCAGGTAGAAGGTGTCGTGCTCCTGGCGCGCCGGATGGTCGGGCGGGATGTTGAGCGCGGTGAAATTGTAGAAATCGTCTTCGATATGCGGCCCCTCGGCGACGACGAACCCCATCTCGCCGAAAATCGCGATGATCTCGTCGATCGTCTGGCTGATCGGATGGATGCGCCCGGTATCGCAACCGCTCGGCGGACCGGGCAGCACCGGCAGCGTCACATCGGCGCGCTCGCCGGCGAGGCGGTTGGCGAGCGCGGCACGGTGCAGCCGATCGCTGGCCTCGGCGAGCGAAGCGGCGATCTCGTCCTTCGCCGCGTTGAGCGCCGCCCCGGCGACACGCCGCGCCTCAGGGCCAAGTTCGCCGAGCCCGCGCATCAACAGCGTCAGCCGCCCCCGCCGCCCGAGCGCCGAGACCCGGATCGCTTCCAGCACCTCGGGCGACCCGGCCTCGCGCACCTCGCGCAGGATGTCGTCGCGTAACGGGTCGATGTCTTCCATACTGGTCGCTTCCCGGCTCATGCCGCTTGACACGCAAAAGGGCCGTCTGTACGGCCCCTTATCGATGATTGCGCCTGTGTCGGAGCCTCAGTCAGGCTGTTCCCCGGTAAATCGCCCTCCCCTGTCATACCGGCGAAGGCCGGTATCCATGCCAGCCATAGATCCCGGCTTTCGCCGGGATGACAAATTGGAGGGAGCGGCAATGATCCCTATGCCGCCACCGGCTCAGACTGCTCCAGCGCGGATTTGGCCTGTGCGACGATCGCGGCGAATGCCTCGGGCTCGCGGATCGCCAGGTCGGACATTACCTTGCGGTCGATATCGATGCCGGCGAGCTTCACGCCGTGCATGAATTGCGAATAGGTCAGCCCGTGCTCGCGCACCCCGGCGTTGATGCGCTGGATCCACAGACCCCGGAAATCGCGCTTTTTGTTGCGCCGGTCGCGATAGGCGTAACGCAGCGCCTTCTCGACCTTTTCGAGCGCGATCCGGTAAGCGGTGCTGGCGCGGCCGCGGTACCCCTTGGCGAGCCCCAGCACCTTTTTGTGCCGGGCATGGGCCGTAACTCCGCGTTTGACCCTGGCCATCGCTCAGCCCCGCAAATAGGGCATATAGGTCAGCACGAGCTTGGCGTCGCCCGGCTGCAGCGTCGTCGTGCCGCGCGCCTTCCGTTTCATTTGCTTCGGCTTGCTGATCAGGCGGTGGCGCTTGTGGCCGTGGTTCATCTTGATCAGGCCGGTGGCCGTGCGGCTGAACCGCTTCTTTGCGCCGCTCTTGGTCTTGAGCTTGGGCATTTCCCATCCTTGGTCAAGTTTACGGCGGCAAGGCATGCCCGTGTGGCGCCCGGTCGGGTCGCGCGGCCCGCCGCCCGTTGAGGCGCCGGTTTATAGCGATGCCGCCGCGCGAAAGCAAGCAACCGCGCACCCATTTCCACCCCAATCCCACCCCAGTAGCACCCAGGCGCCCGACGATCCCCGACGATCGAGGCGCTTGACAGCGGCCTCGCTTGCATGCACGGTAAGCCCATCGTGGGGATTTGAGCCGACCGGCTTGCGCGCCACGTTAAACATTGCGCTAAAAGGTCGGGGAGTTTGTGAGAACCCTGGCCCGCGCGGACCGGGGTTTTTTGTTGCTGGTTTCCAGCCCCGGCCGGCGCGGCTTGCCCGATGGAGAGCGCGCGATGCCGAAGCCGATCCTGCCGCCCGAGCTTGCCGCCGAGCTTGCCCCCGCGACCCTCTTGGTGCGCGGCGGCAGCGAACGCAGCGCCTATGACGAAACCTGCGAGGCGATCTTCCTGACCTCGGGCTTTGTCTACGGCAGCGCCGCCGAGGCCGAGGCCGCCTTCAAGCAGGACGGCTCGCGCTATGTCTATTCGCGCTATCGCAACCCGACCGTGGCGATGTTCGAGGAGCGCCTGCGCCTGATAGAGGGGGCCGAGGCCTGCCGGGCGACCGCGAGCGGCATGGCGGCGGTGTTCGCGTCATTGTTGTGCAAGCTGCGCGCCGGGCAGCGGCTGGTGGCGAGCCGGGCGCTGTTCGGCTCGTGCCATTACATCATCGCCGACATCCTGCCGCGCTACGGCATCGAGACGGTGCAAGTCGACGGCCGCGACCTGTCGGCCTGGGAAGCGGCGCTGGCGCCCGGCGCGGCGGTGGCGTTTTGCGAGAGCCCGTCCAACCCGGCGATGGAGATCATCGATATCGCCGAGGTCGCGCGCCTCACACATCGCGCCGGCGGCATCCTCGTCGTCGACAATGTATTCGCGACGCCTCTGTTGCAAAAGCCGCTGGCGCTCGGCGCCGACGTCGTCGTCTATTCGGCCACCAAGCACATCGACGGGCAGGGCCGAGCGCTCGGCGGCGCGATCCTCGCCAGCGAGAAATACGTCAAGGACGATCTCGGGCTGTTCTACCGCCATACCGGGCCGAGCTTGAGCCCGTTCAACGCCTGGCTGCTGTTGAAGGGGCTCGAAACGCTGGAGCTCAGGGTCGAGCGGCAATGCCGCACCGCCGAGGTAATCGCGCGCTTTCTCGAAACCCACCCGAAAGTCACGCGCGTCATCTATCCCGGGCTCCCGAGCCATCCGCAATACGAGCTGGCCCGGCGCCAAATGACCGCGGGCGGCACGGTCGTCGCCTGCGACATCGCCGGCGACAAGGAAGCCTGCTTCCGCTTCCTCGATGCGCTGCAACTCGTCGACATTTCGAACAATCTCGGCGATTCGAAGAGCCTCGTGACCCATCCGGCGACGACGACGCATTCGCGATTGAAGCCCGAGGAGCGCGAGGCGCTCGGCATCGGCGACGGGCTGGTGCGGCTGTCGGCCGGGCTCGAAGCCGAGGCCGATCTGATCCGCGACATCGAACGGGCGCTGCAAACGATTTAGCGTTGAAACATTGTGAAAATAGGTGATTTGACATTCGTGGAGGATGTAATTATCTGAACCACGTCTATCCTGCGGGATTTAATCCCCGCTTGCTCGGGAGGGCTGCGGCGTGGCTCAAATCGACACCGTCTCGAAGGCCGAGGCGATCAAGCTGCAGAGCCGGCAATTGCGCGGCACCCTGGCGCGCGACCTCACCGACACTGCGACCCCGTTCGACAAGACCGGCTATAGCCTCTTAAAGTTTCACGGCATCTACCAGGGCTATGACCGCGACAGCGCGACCGAGCGCAAGCAGCGCGGCGACGACAAGATCTGGCAGTTGATGGTGCGGGTCCGCATCCCGGGCGGGCGCCTGACCGCCGACCAGTACCTCGCGCTCGACGCGCTGGCCGATACTCACGCCAACGGCTCGCTGCGGGTCACGACGCGGCAGAGCATCCAGTATCACGGCATCCTGAAATCAGGGCTCAAGGCGGCGATCGCCGAGATCAACGGCGCGCTGCTGACGACCTTGGCGGCGTGCGGCGATGTCGTGCGGACCGTGACGACCGTGCCGGCGCCGCTGCGCGATATGGCGCACCGCCGGGTCGAGGACGACGCGCGCCGCCTCTCGACGCATCTATTGCCGCGGACCGGCGCCTATCACGAGATCTGGGTCGACGGCGAGAAGGTGACGGTGGAGGAAGAGGCCGTCGATCCGCTCTATGGCGAGCGCTATCTGCCGCGCAAATTCAAGATTGGGCTGGCAATCCCCGAAGACAACACGATCGACGTGTTGACCAACGACCTCGCGATCGTCGCGCTGTTCGAGGATGGCGAGCTGCAGGGGTACAATTTCTTTGTCGGCGGCGGCCACGGCATGACCCACAACAAGCCGGAGACCTACGCCAGGCTCGCCACACCGGTCGCCTTCGTCGAGCCCGACGATCTGCTGGACGCGGCGGCGGCGGTGGTGCGGCTGCATCGCGATTACGGCGACCGCGGCAATCGCCGCCACGCGCGGATCAAATACGTCATCGCCGAGCGCGGCGAGGAATGGGCGCGCGGCGTGCTGTCCGCCGACCTGGGCAAAACGCTGGCGCCGTGCCGCCCGATGCCCGATTTCGCGGTGCCCGATCATCTCGGCTGGCACGAACAGGGCGACGGCAAGCTCTATCTCGGGGTGCCGGTGACGAGCGGGCGCATCGTCGACGACGAGCGCTCGCTTGTGCGAACGGCGTTGCGCGAGATCGTCGCGCGCTTCGGCGTTGACCCGATCCTGATGCCGAGCCAGGACATCATCCTCAGCGAGATCGACCCCGCCGACCGCGATGCGATCACCGCGCTATTGCAAGGGCATGGCGTGCGCCTCGCCGAGGAGTTGCTGCCGGTCGAGCGCTGGGCGCTGGCGTGCCCGGCGCTGCCGAGCTGCGGGCTGGCGCTGACCGAGGCCGAGCGGGTGCAGGGCGACATCGTCGATGCGATCGCGGCGCGGCTCAAGCGCTGGGGCCTGGAGCAGGAGCGGCTCAGCATCCGCATCACCGGGTGCCCGAATGGCTGCGCCCGGCCCTATACCGGCGATATCGGCATCGTCGGCCGGGTGCCGGGATATTATTCGCTCTATGTCGGCGGCGATTTCGAGGGGACGCGGCTCAACGAGGTTATCGCCGAGCGGCTCGACATCCCCGGGCTCGCCGATGCGCTCGACCCGCTTTTCGCGCTGTTCGCCGCGTCGCGCCGGGAGGCCGAGGGGTTCGGCGATTTTTGCCACCGCATCGGCATCGCCGCGCTGCAGCAGGTCGTCGCCGGGGTGCGCCGCAAGGCCGCGTAGTCTAGTTCGACCCCGGCGATTTCACCGCCGCTCTTCCAGTTGGCGCACCCGATCCGCCGTGCGTTGATGCTGGGTCACCATCGCGCGGAGCTGCTCCAGCATCGCGTTCAACGTCGCGTCCTGCCCCACGATCGACGCGGCTAACCGCACGAGCGCGGCATCCTGGCGTGCGATCATCGCGGTCTGGACCCGCATTTCGTCGCGAAGCGTTGCCATGTCTGTGGTCAGCCGCTGCAAGGCGCGCCCGATAAAGGCGAGATCGACCTCAGGCTCCGCGGGGTTGTCGCTCAATGAGGGCTCCGTCAAGGACATGTCGGGCGAGTCGAAGATATCTATCGCAGCGCGCAGCGAATTCAAACGAGGAAGCCGGAGGGTAGTGTCTCAGTTTGATCGCAACAGTCCTTGACGCGGCTATCGCGCCGGCCGCTCCGTTCCCATATCCTTAGCGGAAATCAGTGGACGGAGCGACATGCCAAAGGCACGGCACCATTATATGGCCGACTGGTTTTATCCCGACGCTGGCGCGGCAGACGGCCTTCGCAGGGAGAGTGATCGGATTATCGCCTACGATGACGCGGAGGCGATCAGAGAAGCTGCGCCACTCGGCAAAGTGCCGTCGTTTTGGCGGGTGCGAAAGGTAACGCGTACCAGCGATGATGTGATCCACGACTCCCGGCGCGAGGTGCCGCATGCCTAAAGGCCCCCGATTCGATGATGGAGAACGTCAACTTATGGCGCGGCTTGATACGGCTGTGGATAGTCGGTTCGTTAATGTGGGTAGTCTGCTTGACCGGCTACGCGCTGATCAATTGCAGTACCTTACCAAGCGGATATAGCTCGATTAGTCTTTACTGCCCATCCTCCACAGGGCGCGCTCACTATTTCGCCGACGACATCGCCGTGATTGTCTTTTCCGGCCCGCTCGCCGCATTGATTGGCAGTTCGATCATTATTTGGGCTGTGCTTTGGGTCTTGCGTGGCTTCAAGCCAAAATAAGCCGCTGACCCCATCTATGCCCGAATACCGGCGGCGCGCAATATGACGGGATGGCAGCGCTCGCCGAGAATGGGCTACGACCACGCGGCGGCCTTGATCCTCCTGTTACAGTCAAACTGAGACACTACCAGCCGGAGAGATCTCAGCAGAATTTTTCGGAGGGAACACGGGCCTCGGCGTCGGTCCAAGCCCCCACCCTCCCACCGCTTCGCGGCGGGCCCCTCCCTCCCCCGCTTGCAGGGGAGGGTTTTTCGGCACAGCCGCGACTCCCTCCCCCGCAAGCGGGGGAGGGTTGGGGTGGGGGCGTGTGTGCGATGAACTTTCGGACACCTGCTTAGCCGATCGGCGCGGTCGCGGCGGCGAGCCAGGTCGCGGTGGCGGGATCGACCAGCGGGCCGATTACCGCGCGCACCCGGGCGTGGTAGGCGTCGAGCCAGGCGATCTCGTCGTCGCCGAGCAATTCGCGATCGATGAGGGCGCGGTCGATCGGCGCCAGGGTCAGCGTCTCGAAGCACAGCATGTCGCGCTCGCCGGCCTCCTCCCAGGGCTGCACGACGACCAGGTTTTCGATGCGGATGCCGTAGGCGCCGGTCTTGTAATAGCCGGGCTCGTTCGACACGATCATGCCGGTCAGCAGGGCCTGGGCGTTCGGCGCCTTCGAGATCCGCTGCGGCCCTTCATGCACGCTGAGATAGCTGCCGACCCCGTGGCCGGTGCCGTGATCGTAGTCGAGCCCCTTTTGCCATAGCGCGCGGCGGGCGAACGGGTCGAGCTGCGCGCCGGTCGTGCCCGTCGGAAAGCGCGCGGTGGCGAGCGCGATGTGGCCCTTCAGAACGCGGGTGAAGCGGTCGCGCATTTCGGCGCTGGGCTCGCCGATCGCGATCGTGCGGGTGATGTCGGTCGTGCCGTCGAGGTATTGCGCGCCCGAATCGAGCAGATAGAGCATCCCCGGCTCGAGCCGCTTCTCGCTGTCCGGAGTGGCGCGGTAATGCACGATCGCGCCATTCGACCCGGCTCCCGAGATTGTCGGGAAACTCAGGTCGCGGAAATTGTCGCCGTCGCGGCGAAAGGCTTCGAGGCGGTCGCTGGCGGCAATCTCGCGCAGCCCGCCTTGCGGCGCTTCTTGCGCGAGCCAGGCGAGGAAACGGGTCACGGCAGCGCCGTCGCGGCGATGCGCGGCGCGGGCGCCGTCAAGTTCGACCGCGTTTTTGCAGGCTTTGGGCAGCAGGCACGGGTCGGCGGCGCGGTGGATCCGGGCGCCGGCCTGGGTCAGCCGGTCGAAAATCCATGACGCGGCGGTTGCCGGGTCGACCTGCACCGGCTTGCCGGCGGCGCTCGTTTGTGCGGCGAGCGCGTCGAGCGCCGGGCCGAGCCGGTCGGGCGGCTCGAGCGCGACGCTGTTGCCGAGATGCCGGTCGAGGCCGGGGGCGAGCTTGCGCCGGTCGATGAACAGTGTGACCTCGCCGTCGTTGCGCAGCAGCCCGAACGACAGCGGCAGCGGGGTGTGCGGCACATCGCCGCCGCGGATGTTGAGCAGCCACGCGATCGATTCCGGCATCGTCAGCACCGCGGCGGCGACGCCGTCATCGGCCAGCGCGCGGCCGAGCCGGGTGCGCTTTGCCAGGGCGCTTTCGCCGGCGAAGCGCTCGGGGTGCGGCACGACCGGGGCGAGCGGCGCCGCGGGGCGCCCGGGCCATACAAGGTCGATCGGGTTGTCGGCGGGGTGCACCACGGGACGCAGGCTGGCCCCCGCCCGCTGGGCGCCGGCTTGCAGGCGCTCGACCTCGTGCGGGGTGTGCAGCCATGGGTCGTATCCGACGACGGCGCCGGCGCCGAGGGAAGCGGCCAGCCAGCGCGCCGGCGGTTCGTCGATCAGATGACGGACCTCAAAGCGCTCGGCATCGACCTGCGCCGCCGCCTGCAACGTATAGCGCCCGTCGACGAAAAGGGCGGCGCGTTCGGCGAGCACGATCGCCATGCCGGCCGACCCGGTAAAGCCGGTCAGCCACGCCAGACGCTGGGCTGAGGCCGGGACGTATTCGCCCTGATGCTCGTCGCCGCGCGGCACGATGAAGCCGTCGAGCCGGCGCGTCGCCAACTCCTCGCGCAACAAGGCGAGCCGCGCGACGCGCGGCAGCCGGGCGAAATCCTCGGGCGCGAGGCCGTCGCGGAAATCCCGCGCGAGATCGGCGCGCAGCTCTTCCAGAGCCTCCGCCAACGCCGGTGGGGTCGGATCGGCGACCAGCGCGTGCCACGAGGTACCGATCTCGGGCGGCGTCGCCAATACCCCGGCGACCAGCGCGGCAACGCCATCGGCATCGAGCGGCGACCCGGCCTCTATCAGTAAGCGCGCCAAGCCGCCGCGGTCGAGCGCCGCGCGTGTTCCTGTCATCGACTGCTCCTGTTCGTCATTGCGGATAATAGCTCAAACTTCGGCTCTTGCCTCCGCGACGATGGTTCTGCTGCATCGCAACCGCATTGCACCCATCCGCCTGACGCGTGCATGCCTGAAATGCAATCTTCCGGCTCGTTTACATCGGTGCGATCCCTATTTGTGCAATGCACCATCGGGTGAAGGAGTACGACAATGTCGCTAATCAGTCTTTTCGTTGCGGCGCGCTCGGCGCTGGCACGGCATCGGGAGCGGAGGCATGCCCTGGAGGGTCTGATGGCCCTCGACGACCGTTCGCTCGCCGATATCGGCATCCACCGCTCGCAAATTGCGACGCTGGCCCAAGGCGTCGATGAGGCCATCTGGCAGGACCCCGCGCCGAGCGCGTTGGCGACCGCGGGATTTCACAATGACGGTTCCCGGTTCTCGCCGGCTCACCGGTTGCTGCCGCGGGTTTGATGCTGTTGTGATGTTGCGTTGATCGCCCGCCCGCCGCGCTTGCGCGCGGCGGCGCTCGGGCTCAGGTTATGATCCGGCATTCTACGGAGACCGGATCATGCGGCTCGGTATTCATCTGCCCCATATCGGACGCAAGGCGGGGCCGCAGGCGATCCGCCGCGCCGCGATCCAGGCCGAACAGCTCGGCTTTGCCGATGTCTGGGTCAGCGAGCACATCATCGTGCCGAAGGACGCCTCCTATCCGCCGTCGGCGATTTTCTGGGACCCGGTCCTGACGCTGACCTGGGCGGCCGCCTGCACCAGTCGGGTCGGGCTCGGCACCAGCGTCCTCGTGCTGCCGATGCGCCACCCGCTGCCGCTCGCCAAGGAGCTGGCGACGCTGCAGAATTTGTCGGAGGGGCGGCTGATCCTCGGCGCCGGGGTCGGCTGGCTCGAAGCCGAGTTCGAGGCGCTGGGGGTCCCGTTCCGCGAGCGTGGCCGGCGCATGGACGAAGGCATCGCGATGATGCGCGCGGTGTGGGCGGACGACCCGGTCAGCTTTGCCGCGAAGACCATTCCGGCCGTCATCGACGACATGCGGACGTTGCCGCGGCCGGAAAAGCCGATCCCGATCTGGATCGGCGGCACCTCGGAACCGGCCTTGAAGCGGGCCCTGCGGCTCGACGGCTGGCACGGCTCGCGCGCGTCGCCCGAGCAGGCGGCGCCGATCGTCGACCGGCTGCGCGCCGAGCGTCCCGACCCCGGTTTCGCCGTGTCGCTGCGCTATGGCTGGGACGGCAAGGATGCCGGCGCGCTCGCCGCGCGGCTCGAAGGTTACGCTGCGGTCGGGGTCGAGCATGTCT
This sequence comes from Rhizobium sp. Q54, assembly GCA_945861155.1. GTDB lineage: Bacteria > Pseudomonadota > Alphaproteobacteria > ATCC43930 > CGMCC-115725 > DATARH01. Next base: position 9,380 of record CAMATN010000069.1, on the reverse strand, counting down.
TGGTCGAACCGTTCGACCGCGAACTCGACGAGTGGCTCGCGACGGTCGAGCGGGCCGCCGGCGCAGGCCAGGCGATGCTGTCGTGAACAGCGACCCCCACCCCAACCCTCCCCCGCTTAGCCCCCACCCTTCCCTCCCCCGCAAGCGGGGGAGGGTTAGGGAGGGGGCGGGAGCGGGAGCTAAGCCGCTGACTCCCTCCCCCGCAGGCGGGGGAGGGTTGGAGTGGGGGTTATCCGCGCACCGGCGCAGGAACGCGCGAAGGATCACGCCGTGAAGCTGTCGACCACGCTCAAATTCTCAGCCGCCTATGCCGGGATCGAGATGGATCTGGTGTGGGAGGCGGAGCGGCTCGGGTTCGACGCGGTGTGGGCGGGCGAGGCCTACGGCACCGACGCGATCAGCCCGATCGCCTGGGTGTTGGCGCGCACCAGCCGGATCAAGGCCGGCACCAGCATCATGCAGATGCCGGCGCGTACCCCGGCCTGCGCGGCGATGACCGCGATGACCCTGCAGGCGCTCTCCGGCAACCGCTTTTTGTGCGGCATCGGCCCGTCGGGGCCGCAGGTCGTCGAGGGCTGGCACGGCGTGCCGTTCGGCAAGCCCCTCGCCCGCACCCGCGAATATGTCGCGATCCTGCGCCAGGCATTGGAGCGCCAGGGGCCGCTCGAATACCACGGCGAGCATTACGACATCCCCTACACGGGACCCGGTTCCACCGGGCTCGCCAAACCTTTGCGCAGCATCATCCACGGCGACCCGAGCCTTAAGATCTACACCGCCTCGGTGTCGCCGGCCGGGCTGCGCACCGCCGGCGCGGTTGCCGACGGCGTCTTGCCCTATTTCATGTCGCCGGAGAAGGCCGCGGCGATCGTCGAGCCGATCCGCGAGGGCCGCGCCCGCGCCGGCAAGTCGCGCGACCTCGCCGATTTCGACAACGCGCCCTATGTGCGGGTCAGCATGGGCGATGACATTGCCCGCTGCCGCGACGCGTTGCGGCCCGGCCTCGCCTTCTACATCGGCGGCATGGGAGCGCGGACCGCCAATTTCTACAACGATCTGACCCGCCGCATCGGGTACGAGGAAGCGGCGGCCGAGATCCAGAACCTGTTCCTCGCCGGCAAGCGCGACGAAGCCGCCGCCGCGGTGCCCGACGCCCTCATCGACGAAATCTCGCTGATCGGCCCGCCCGAGCGCATCCGTGATCGCCTGCAAGCCTGGCAGCACATCGCCCGCGACAACTCGGTCGGCTCGCTGGTCCTGGTCGGCGCCGACATCGCCGCGATGCGCGTCATCGCCGAGGCGGTGCTGTAGCCCTCTTGCGTGGCGCTCATCATATCATTACAGATGTAATGATATGATGAGGAGTCGCTCCGATGAAACAACGCTCGATCAGGATCGGCCGCCAGCCACCTGCCGAGGTCCAGAAAGGACTGACGCTGCCGCCAAGAGTCAGCGTCGTCACGATCAATCGTGCCGATGTGGTCGCCGACATCGAGCGGGCCGCCGACGCATTCACGGACGGCAACAAGACCGAAGCCATCGCCCTGGCGGTCCGACGTTTGCTGGAACAGCACGCACGCGCCGGCTCCCTGTTCGGCAGGCATGCGGGATCGGTTCAGTTTCGCGACGGGGTGGACCCCATCGCCCCGGCGCTCGACGTCCCGCCAGACGCCGAGACCGGCCGTGAGATCGATAGGTGAGCGGCAGCCTGCTGCTCGATACCCATATCGCTTTATGGCTGGAAAGCGGTGACCGCCGGCTGCGATCGTCTACCCGCAAGACCATCGACGCTCACTGGCAAAACGGCGGGACGGTCCTTCTGAGCGCGGTGTCGGTCTGGGAAATCGCTTTGCTCGTGGATGCCGGACGGCTCAAGCTCGATGTTCCAGTCGAAATCTGGGTCGAGCGCTTTCTCGACTGTCCCGGAATCGACGCGGTGCCGCTGGATCACGGGACCGCCGCCCGCAGCTACCAACTGCACCCCCTCGAGAATCGCGATCCGGCGGATCGCCTGCTCATCGCCACGGCGATCGAACTGAGCTGCCCACTTTTGACTTATGACGAGCGCATCACAAGGTTTGGCACCGAGTACGGCAGCCAGTATCGATTTGCCGTGGCGGCCTGACCACAAGCTTTCCCATCGATGCGGAGAAAATAAAGAGCATAAGACAGAGCCGCGCCCGCGCGACCTATGGCACTGGGGGACATGAGCATGCCCGACTACGACTGGACCGGCGGGAACCTGCCGACGTTTGTGAGCCATCTCGAATGCAGCCTGACCGGCGAGCGTTACCCGGCCGACACGCTGCATGGGCTGTCGCGCGCGGGTCGGCCGCTGCTCGTGCGCTACGACCTTGAGGGCGTGCGGCGGGCGCTGACGCGCGAGGCGCTGGCCGAGCGGCCACAGAGCCTGTGGCGCTATCGCGAGTTGTTGCCGGTGCGCCGGCCTGAAAATGTGCTGTCGCTCGGCGAGGTCGTGACGCCGCTGGTGTCGCTGCCCCGGCTTGCGGGGGGTGGGGAGTTGCTGGTCAAAGACGAGGGGCGGCTGCCGACGGGGTCGTTCAAGGCGCGCGGGCTCGTGCTCGCCGTGTCGATGGCGAAGGAGCTGGGCGTGCGCCATATGGCGATGCCGACCAACGGCAATGCCGGCGCGGCGATGGCGGCCTATTGCGCGCGCGCCGGGATGGAAGCGACGGTGTTCTGTCCCGACGACACGCCTGAAGTAAATGTCCGCGAGATCGCGATGCAGGGCGCCCAGGTGTACCTGGTCGATGGCCTCATCGACGATTGCGGCAAGCTCGTCGCCGAGGGCGAGAAGACGATCGGCTGGTTCAACTGCTCGACGCTGCGCGAGCCCTACCGCATCGAGGGCAAGAAGACGATGGGCCTCGAACTGGCCGAGCAGCTCGGCTGGGAAGTGCCCGATGTGATCTTCTATCCGACCGGCGGCGGCACCGGCATCATCGGCATGTGGAAGGCTTTCGACGAATTGGAGGCGTTGGGCTGGATCGGCGCCAAGCGGCCGCGCATGGTCGTGGTCCAGGCGGAAGGCTGCGCGCCGATGGTCAAGGCCTGGGAAGACGGAGTCGAGCACGCGCCGCGCTGGCCCGACGCGCATACTTTCGCGGCCGGCATAAGGGTGCCCCAGGCGGTCGGCGACTTTTTGATCCTGCGCGCGGTGCGCGACAGCGGTGGATGGGCGGTCGCGGTCAGCGACGACAAAATCGCCGCGGCGTGGCGCGAGGTCGCGGCGGCCGAGGGGTTGCTGTTGTGCCCCGAGGGTGCGGCGACCTATGCCGCCTACAAGGAGGCGGTGGCGGACGGACGGGTGCGGCCGGGCGAGCGCGCCGTGCTGTTCAACTGCGCCAGCGGGCTCAAATACACGATGCCCGAGGCGGGAACCCGGCTGAAGCTCGGCACCCCGATCGACCGCGAGCACCTGCGGCGTCCGGCGGCGGCCCGCTAAGCGCGTGCAATGGGCTCGGGGCGTTAACCATAGTGGTCCCCTCACGCCGGCTGATGTGGTAAGACCGGGCAAATCAACGGTCTGCGCCAGCCGACGGTAGCGGATTGCCGATCTGGAATCGCCAAAACAACGTGCTATGGTGCGCGCATCATCGCGGCACGGGAGAGCGCATATGGCTGAAGGGGTTTGGAGCGGGTTCCTGCGGTTGTCGCTGGTGTCCTGTCCGGTCCGCCTGGCGCCGGCGACCAGCGACGCGCATGTCATGCGATTGGACCCGCTCAATTCGCGCACCGGCAATCCGGTGACCCAGCAATTCGTCGATTCCCGGACCGGCGATGTCGTTGCCGCGAATGCGGTCGTCCGCGGCTATCGGGCAGAATCCTCCGGCTACGTCATGGTCACCGACAGCGAACTCGAAACGCTCGCCGGCGCCCCCCCCAACATCATCGAGGTGGCGCATTTCAGCCCGCGCGACCAGATCGACCGGGTCCGCCTCGAAACCAGTTTTTATATCTACCCGGACGGCCAGCTCGCGGCCGACACGCTCGATGCCCTGCGGCTGGCGATGGGCCGCGGCCGGCGCGATGCGATCGCCTATGTCCGCCTTGGCGAACGCGAGCGCATGGTGCTGATCCAGCCGCATGGCGCCGGGCTGATGCTGTCCACCCTGCGGCCGCCGCGGGTGCTCGAACAGGACGCATTCGCCGAGCGGGCCGAGAGCGACATCCCGGTGGAAATGATCGAGATCGCGGAGACGATCATCGGGCGCCGCCTGCTCGAAGCCGACGCCAATGTCCTGCACGACCGCTACGAGGACCGGCTGCGCTCGTTGATCGCCGGAAAAACCGGCGGCGCCGCGAATCTGCCGCAGGCGGCGCCCGCGCCCGAACCGACGCCGGCCCCGGTTTGGTCGCCGTCGGCCCCGCGGACTCCACCGCCGACGGCGGTAACCGAGACGCAGCTGCGGCCGGCTCTTCCGGCCGTCGGGATTGCCCCGCCACCGGTGCGGGAAGCAACTCCGCCGCCTCCGCCGGAACCTCCGGCGCCGGAGCCCGAACCCGTGGTCGATGCGGCACCGCCGCGCAGCGAGCCGGAAGGCAGCGTTCTGTCCGGTGAACCCAATCTCGAACCGGCCGCCCCGGCGCCACCGCCCGAACCCGTTCAGGTGCGGGACCCCGAGCCGGAAGGGGCGGTCCTGTCCGGCGATCCGGAGCCCGCCGCCGCCGACGCATCCTCGGCGGAATCCGCAGCAGAAGCCAAACCCGAACCCGAAGCCGCGGCGGCCGAGGCTGCCTCAGCTCAGCCCGATCCCGATCCCGAGCCAGAGCCCGATCCCGAGCCAGCTGAAGCTCCCGCGGCGACAACGGCAACCGAGACTCCGGAACCGACCGACACAAGCGCCGCGAATTCCTCGGGGGCGACCCTCAGCGGGGAGCAGCGGACGGAAGCGGAACGGCGGCTGTTCGATACGCCGTCGGAGGCCGCGGACCGTCAGGCGCGCGAGCTCGGCACCGAGATCCTGCTGCACATCATGGGGCTCGGCGACCGCCGCTTTGTCGAACCGGGCTGGGCCGGTCACCCGGGCAGCCGGCGCCAGATCGAGGCGATGAGCATTCGCCCGCGCGAGGAACTCGAACCGAGCGCGATCGAGTTCCGCGTCTTCGCCCAGGAAGGCCGCGCCACTGCCTGGGTCAGCAACGGCAACTACGCCGGGACGCGCGGCCGGCAATTGCCGCTGACCGGGTTTGCCGTGCGTCCGGCGCCCGAGCTGCGCGACCGCTTCGACATCGTCTACGAGGGCTGCTTCTTCGACGGCGGGGTGGTCGGACCGAAACGCAACGGCGAGATATGTACGTCGCCGGTCGCCAACGATCCGCTCGAAGCGGTTCGAGTCAGCATCGTCGAACGCCAAAGCGGCGCACCGTCGTAAGGCGAGGTCAGAGCCGCAGCTGTTGCTCCAAGAGGTCGGGCAGGTCGTTCTCGATCAGCACGACGTCGTGGCCGGTTAGATTGCGGTCGAGCCAGATTCTCGCCTCGGCAAAGCTCGCGCAGGAGACGATCTCGCGCGCCGGCGCGGCCTGCGCAAAGGCGGCGGCGAGCGGGGCGACCCGGTGCGGCGCGACGGCGACCAGGATGTCGGCGTGCTCGGCGGCAAGCCGGCCGATCCTGGAATGTTCGGCCTCGTGCTCGCTGCCCAATTCGACCATGCCGGGGGTTACCAGGATGCGGCGGCCGTCGGGCCGGCGCAATGTGTCGAGCAGCGCCAGGGCCGAAGCGAAACCGACCGGGTTCGAGTTGTAAGCATCGTCGATCAGGATCGTGCCGTTGGCCTGCCGCTTGACCTCGAGGCGATGCGCGATCTGCGGTGTGCTCTTGAGGCTCGCGACGATGTCCTCGGGCGGCGCCCCGAGACTGGCGGCGGCGGCGAAAGCGAGCGCGATGTTGTGCCCATGATGCAAGCCGAACAGCGGCGCGCGAAGCTCGTAACGGACCCCGCGCCAGGCGATTTCGGCAACGATTCCGTCTGTCTCCTGGCGCAATGCCGCGATCACGAGGTCGGCTGTCGCCCCCTCCCCGACCGTCACCACCATTGCGCGGTGCCGTTCGACGAAGTCGCGCGGCCCGGCAAATTCGAGCGTATCGGCGGCGACGACGAGCGTGCCGCCATTGTCGCTCACCGCCTCGGCCAGCTCGAACTTGGCGCGCGCCACCGCGTCCAATGATTTGAAGCGCTCGTAATGCGCCTTGCCGATTGCGCTGACGATGCCGATTTGCGGCGGGGTCAGCTCGCACAATCGGCGGATCGAGCCGACGCCGTAGGCGCCCATCTCGACGACGAAATAGCGGTGCTGCGGCTGGAGGCGCTCGCGGATCACGCGCGCGATGCCCATCGCCGTGTTGACGCTGCCCGGCGTGATCAGGGTAGGCCCGGCGGTTTCGAGGATGTGCCCGAGGATGTGCTTGATCGAGGTTTTGCCGTAGGAGCCGGTGATCGCGATGATTGTCGGGTTGACCTGCGCCAGCGTCTCGCGCGCCTCCCGCCAGTATCGCCGCTGCACCCGGGCCTCGAACGGCTGGAGCAGCAGATTGGCGCCGACCAGCGCCAGCGGCACGACCTGGACCGCGACGATCCAGACGGCGACAAATTCGCTCGCCAGCGCCGCGACAGCCCCGACGGCAACGACCAGCGCGAGCGCGAGCGCATAGATGCGCCTGGCGCGCGCCGTCATCGCCAGCTTCTTTTTTGCCTCCGTGAGCGGATTGCGTTCGAGCGCCGCCGCGCCCAGGCAGGCCGCACCCGCCAGCGCGGCAAAGAGCCAGCCCGGCGCAATGCCTTCCGGTATGGCAATTTGCGCCGCGACGATCGCCAGCAGGACCAGCGACAGCCGCCGGTCAAACGCGCGATTGTCGGCGATCCACGCGACAAATCGGCTGCCGTCGTATTCCTCCTGTTGGAACAAATGCAGATAGGTCAAGAGCCGGCGCGCCGCGAACACGGTGAAACCGACAAGCGCCCCAGCCAGCACCACGAGAGCGGTCAAGCGACATGCTCCATGAATTCGTCCAGGCGCTGCACGATCTGGTGACGCCCCTCGGTCAGAACGCTCCAATGGTCGAAGCCGCGCAGCACGACAAGCCGCGAGCGCGGCATCAGGGCGGCGAAGCGCGTGCCGGTATCGGGCGGGGTCTCGCGGTCCTGGTCGCCGTAGAGCAGCACCGCGGGGCAGCGGATTGCGCGGGCGACCGCGCTCAGGTCCTCGCCGACCGTCTTGACCAGGATCGGCCGCATGTCGCCGGCCTGGGCATAATCGGCGCTGCCGAAGCGGGCGCGCAGCCGCTCGCGCGTCGCGCCCTCGGGGGTGAATTGCCGCGCCAGCCGGAAGGCCCAGCGCCGCGCAACGACGCTGATTTGTTCGGCGGGCGAGCGCTGTCTCGGCAGGCCGGCGGCGGCGATCAGGAACAGCCCGTCGACCGCGTCCGGGTGGCGGGCGGCGAGTTGCAGCCCGACCCGGCAGCCGAACGAATGCCCGACCCAGATGCGCCGCCCCGGCGGCAGGCGGCCAAGCCATTCCGCCATCGCATCGGCGTAATCCGCCGTGCCCCACGGCTCCGGCGGCGCCGGCGACGCGCCGAACCCGGGCAGGTCGATCAGCACCGACCCGGAGTAGTGCCGCATCGCCTCGGCAATCGGCAGAAAATTCCGGTGTGTGTGCCCCCAGCCATGCGCCCAGATCAGCAGAGGCGCGCTCGCCGCCCGATCGCCGTTTAGGTGATAGACCGCGAAATCGGTGCCGCGAACGCGAACGGTCTCGCGCGTCACCCGTTGGTCCCCAGGCGATTATCCCGGCGATTGTGTCGGTCGGCGGGCGGATTGTAGCTTTCGAAGGGGTCCATGGCCTCGTCAGCGGGTTCTGAGGATTGGGGTACAAGATGGCGAGCCGTAATGAAACCCGTGTCGCGGTCTTTCTTGGCGGACGCTCGCCCGAGCACGATGTCAGCGTGATCACCGGGCTGCAGGCGCTGAAGGCGGTCGACCAGCAGCGTTTCGACCCGTTTCCGGTATATGTCAGCCCGCGCGGCCGGTGGTTTGTCGGGGAACCGCTCGGCGAGCGCCGCAACTACCTGCCCGATGCGCGACTCGAAAGCGAATTGACCGAGGTCACGCTGGCGCTTGGCGAACCCGGACGCGGGGTACTCGTTCCGAAGCGCAGCGGGTTGTTCGGGCGGCGCGCCACGGTCGAATTCGATGTCGCGCTGCCGGCGTTTCACGGTCTGGGCGGCGAGGACGGCCAGATGCAGGGCCTGTTCGAGACCGCCAACCTGCCCTATGTCGGCATGCGCACGATGGCCTCGGCGCTGTTGATGGACAAGGCGGCGACCAAGCGCCTGCTGCGCGGCCTCGACATCCCGCTTTTGCCCTACGCCGTCGTGACGCGCCCGTCGAGCGGGCTGCCCTCGGCGGAGGCGCTGCGTGCGCTCATCTCCGGCATCGGCTTCCCGTGCATCGTCAAGCCGGTCCATCTCGGCAGCAGCATCGGCGTCGGCAAGGCGAACGATGTCGAGGAGATCCGGGCGCTGCTGCCGATGATTTTCCGGCTCGACCGTCAGGCCATGATCGAGCCTTTCGTCCCCAATCTGGTCGAATACAACCTCGCCGTGACGCGGGTCGGAGGGACTGTGCGGGCGTCGGCGATCGAACGCCCGAAGCGGGCCGAGGACCTGCTCGATTTCCGGCAGAAATACCTGTCGGGCGGCGACGGCAAATCGGGCGCCAAAGGCGACGGCGCCGCCAGCCAGGGGATGCTGTCGCTGACCCGCGACATCAACCCGCCGCTCGCCGTGGGGCTGGAGGCCGATTTGCGGCGCTGGGCGATCGCCGCCTTCGAGGCGGTGGACGGGACCGGGGCGCCGCGCGTCGATTTCTATTGCAACGAGGCGACCGGCGAGACCTGGCTTAACGAGGTCAACCCGATCCCGGGCTCGTTCGGCTATTTCCTATGGGAAGCGGCCGATCCGCCGCTCGGGTTCACCGCCCTCCTATCGCTCTTGATCGACGAAGCCGTGGCGCGCCATCGCGAGAGCCAGCTCCCCGACGATCCGGTGCCGGCGGAGGCGCGCCTGCTGCGCCGTCCGTAAGGGCGCGTCAGGCGCGCAGCCGCACCGGCGGCACGTCGCGCGGGATCGTCAGGTTGCAGCCGGTCGTCGCCTTGACCTCGTCGACCGTGATCCCCGGCGCGATTTCCTTTAGCGCCATGCCCTCGGCCGTGATCGCGAACAGCCCGTAATTCGTGATGACGAGATCAACGACGCCGCGCGCCGTCGCGGGAATCGCGCAGCGCTCGACGAGGCGCGGCTGGCCGCGGCGGGTCACCTGCTCCATCGCGACGAAGACGTGTTTGGCGCAGGCGGCGAG
>CAMATN010000068.1 GCA_945861155.1 Rhizobium sp. Q54 | reverse complement strand
GGTCGGTGCGGAGCTGCTGACAAAGGCGGTCGACGAGGCGATCAACGAGTTCTTGCGCCGTGCGCCAGTTGGCAGCCCGCCGAAGGATCGGCACCCCGGCCTATTCCGCAAATCGTTGGTCTTGCTGGTCAACGGAGAGCGCCGCGACGCCGCGCGGGGCGGTGTCGTCGAGTTCAAGGACGATGATGTTGTGTCACTGACCGATTTGCAGCCGTATGCGCGGAAGCTTGAAATTCGCGGCGGCACTGGAAGCGACGGCCTCCAGCGGCCAGGATTAAGCGTGCGCGTGCCGAACGGCGTCTTCCAAATGATTGCCCAGACGCTTCAAAGGAGGTACGGCGGCTTGCTCCGCGTCCGCTTCACCTTCGAACATTACCCCGGATTTGCAGTAGGCAAAACCCGCACCGGCGGCGCGCTGAAAACAGCAGCAGACGTTCACCGGGCGACGAGCTACCCGACCGTCACCATGAGCCTGAAATGACCGATCTCGTCTCGGAAGTCGTCATCAACGATCGCGCGACCGCGGTGCTGAACCGCGTTGCGGAGGCGATGGACAAAACCGCGGCTGCCGAGGGCAGGGTCGCCGCCGGTGCTGAGGTCGTCAACCAGAAAGTCGGCTCGACGCGCTCGATTGAGAGTGCCGCCCGGGCATTCGAGCAGCTTAAGCGATCGGCCGATCCGGCCTACGACGCGCTGACCCGGCTCGCCGATCAGAACACGAAGTTGCAGCGCGCGGTGGCGCTCGGCACCGCGACGCAGGCCGAGGCGAACGCGGTTTACGCCAAGCTGCACGAGCAGGCGAACCTGACGGTCTCGCGGTTGGGCGGGATGACCGTGGCGCACGCCGATCTCGCCAAGGCCACCAAGTTCACCTATGTCGAAACGCAGATCTTGCGCTCCGGCCTGATCAACACCGTGCAGAGCTTGGCGTCGGGCCAAAGCGCCATGCAGGTCTTGCAGGTGCAGGGACTGCAAACCGCTCCCGCCCTTGGCGCGGTCGCAAGAAGCATCGGATTGACCGGCACGGCGGCGCTGGCGATAGCGGCGCCGATAGCCGCGATGACCGTGGGGTTTGGCCTGGCTATTACCCGCGCGCTCAGTCTCGAAAGCGCGGCCCGCTCAGTCTCGGTCGCGTTGACCGGCATGGGCAAGGCCGGCGACTTGTCTGTTGCGCAAGCAAACGCCGCGATCGATCGGCTGGTGCAAGGCGGAAGCTCCCGCGCCGAAGCCAGGGCCGGGATTACCGAGGTAATTCGCTCGCCAGGTCAGCGGGTGCCGGCCGCCCTCGCCGAGGGCATCTTTGGTGCGGCGCGCGACGCCTCGGCCGTGCTTGGCACCGAGGCTACCGCCGAGGCGAAGGCGCTTACCGCGGCGATCGGCGGCGGTTCTGCCGCGCTCGAAAAATACCTCCTCGACCGCAACGCGGTGAACGCCAGCGAGCTCGTCGCGATCAGGCGGGCCGAGCAGCTTGGCGACCGGGTCGGCATGACCCGAATCGCGCTCGACGCAATGTCCAACGCGATGGGCGGTAAATACCGGGAGAGCCTTAGCGCCTCGGCAACGGCCGTTCGCGATCTCGCCGCGGCATGGGATGAATTTCTGAATGCCGGCGCCGCAACCGGGGTCATCCAGCGCATTCTCGGCGCTGGAACGATGGTGCTCGACGCCGCGACAAAGCTTGCCCAAGGCAAGCCGCTATACGACCAAAAGGCGATGGACGCCTATCTCGGCTTTGATCAGCCAGCCGGCGCGCCCGGGCAACTGCCGGGCGCGACCAATTCGTTCGACCCTCGGGGGCTCGCGCTCAACACGGCCGAGCTGCAACGGCTGTCGACGGTGATGGACGCTGCCGTGAAACATCTGCCCCAAGGGTATGCGCTGCTCGCCACTTCTACCGTGGCCGGGCGGCCCGGCACTCCTGGCTCGGATCATCCGATTGGCAAGGGGATGGACGTGCAGCTCGTTGGGCCGGGCGGGCCGATCCCGAACAAGGGGGCCATCGGCAGTGACCCCGGCATGTACGAACGCCTCGCCGCCGCGGCCTATCTAGAGAACCAGCGGCTGTTCCCCGGCACCCCGTTCTTCTGGGGCGGCAGGGTTGAGACCAAGGCCGGCAGCGGCATGCTTGATTGGATGCACTTCGGCGCCACTCAGGACCGGGGTCGGTTCGGCCCGCCGTTGGCTGAGATTGCCGCTCGATACCGGCCGCAAAGCACGCCGGCCAGTGCTGCCGACGCGCAGCCCTCGACGGCGGCGGCCGGCGCCGTCGGGGCGAGCGTCGAGGGCGTGAATCTGCTTACCAAGTTCAACGAAGAGATTGCCCGCCAGAAGCCGCTTTGGGGGCTGGTCGGTGTTGCGCAGGAAGCCGCCCGTGCACAGACCGAGAAATACCAAGAAATTATTCTCAAGACCGGCGACGCCGAGAACGCCCGCCTAGCGGGTCAGGCCGCATCAAACGCGGTCTATGAGCGAACCCGCGCCGAATTCGAGAAGCAGGCCGACACAGCGAACAGGGTCAATTCGGCGCAGCAGGGCGTCGTCCAAGGGTTCGCGCAAAGCCAGGCTGCCGGGTTGCAGGCTCAGGCTGGGGTCGAGGCTTACACAATCGTCCTTGGCAAGTATGGCGATGTGGCTGGCCGGTCGGCGGAGATCGAGCAGTTGCGCTCGCAGAATCTGGCAAAGGGCGCGACCGACGCGGCTCTCGCGGCCGCCAAGACGCTGCCGGGCATCCTGCAGCAGACGGAGGCGCAGCAGCGCCTCGCCGCCGCCGAGCTGCAAGGGGCTGGCGCCGTTCAGGAGGCCGAGCGGGTCGAGAAGATCCGGGCGCAGACGCGCGATCTGTCTGCCGCGGCCGGCGCGACGCAGGATCAGGCCACCCTCACCCGCATCGGCACACAGATCGCGGCAATCAACCAGCTCTCTCGCGCCGACCAGGCGGCCGGCAATTCACGGGCAGCGAACGCGCTCCAATTCCGGCAACAGCAGGATCTCACCGTCGCGCTGGCACAGAAGCAGATCGCGCTCGAAACCGATCCCGCAAGGGTCCAGGCCGGCGGCCTCGCCGTGCAGCACCTGCAAGACGAGTTCGCGATCCGGCAGCAATTAAAGGGCGCCGAGGAAAGTTCGATCCAGAACGCCTTGCGCAATGCCGATGCGATCCGGCAGGTGACGGCGGAGACGCAAGCGCTGAACTCGATCCGCGACAAGGCGAAGTCGATCGCTGACGACATCGGCCAGTTCTTCGTCGACTCGTTCGTCAACATCGATAAGGCCGGGAAATCGGTTTTCTCGAACCTGATGGATGCGGTCTCGGCTGGGTTTAAGCGGCTCGTCGCCAATATCGCGGTCGACTTCCTCAAGCAGCAGCTGATCATGCCAATCACGACGGCGATCGTCGGTGCGGCGCCGTCGCTGTTCGGGATCGCCAGCAGCAGCGGATCATCCGGCGGTTCAAGCATCCTCAGTCTCGGCAACATTTCCAGCGCGGCCTCGCTGGGCCGCAGCACCGGCCTATTCGGAGATCTCGGGCTTGGTGACATCGCCGGTTCGATCAACCGTTTCGGGGCGTCCAATCTTGGCTTTGCGACGCCCACCGTCGGGCTGAGCGAGTCGTCGATTGCCTCGCTCGGCAACATGATCGGCATCGAGTCGTCGAGCCTTTCATATCTTGGCAATGCGAGTTCGATCTCGGGCAGCGGCCTGTTCGGCGGAACCACGCTGACCGGCTTTGCCGGCTCGCCCGGCAGCGGGATCGCCGCGGGCAACCTTCTGGAGAATTTGGCATGACCGCGTTCGTCATTGATATCCGGCGCGACAAGCTCTCAGTGGCCGCCGACACATGCGGCTACCTCGTCGGCGAGGTAATCAAGCCGGTCGGCTTCGTCTCCAAGGTGCTGGCGATCCCTCATTTGCGGGCGGTGCTTTTTGGCCGCGGTATTACCGCGATCGGCTATCGAGTCGGCTTCGATCTGATGGTTTCTCCGCAGCTTCAGACCATCGAGGCCGCGGCCGAGGCACTGCCGGGAATGCTACGCCGCATCACCGAGCAGTATGCCGACGAACAAGGGATCGAGGATCACCGAGAAATTCAGATCTTTGAGGCCGCGTTTGGCGGGTACAGCGAGCGGGACAAGCGCGCGAAGCTGTGGACGATGTACAACTACAATGGCGAGTACCAGCCCGAGGAGTTTCCCGAAGGGGCTTACGGAACCGTCGTCATGCCGGTGCTGCCCGCGGAGTTCGCACTGCCGCCCGCTGCCGCCGCGCTCCCGCTCGACAAACGCATGGTCGCCGGCATGCAAGCGGCGAAGCGATATTTCGAGGCGAACGGCGCGGCGATCGTCGGCGGTGAGGTGCAGATCACGGAGGCGACCGCGGCCGGAGTGGCGTGCCGCACGGTGGCCCGGTTCCCGGATTATGCCGAGACGGCCAATGCCTCGGCGGCGGTGGCGGCGCGCTTTCTCCGGGGCGAGGACGATATCGACGTGCGGGACGGACTGGTCGCCGTGGCGGATTGTATCACGGCTGACGGCGGGGCCGCCCCGGTGGGCAACCGGGCCGATCGGCGCCGTGCCGAGAAGCTGGCGCGCCAGGCGGGCAAGAGGGCAGCGTAATGGTCGACGTCACCAGCCTGTTCAACAGCACCAGCATGACGCCGCCTCGCCCCTCTGCATCGGCCTCAGCGATAAACAGTGAGGCCCTCGCGTCGGCGCTGTTGATGAACATCCTGGCCGATCTGGCGGCGCTGAAAGAGGCGATGACCGGGCAGATGAGAGTCAACCACGTCCTCAACGATTTCGCGGTCGAGCAGTTCAAGATCAACCTCGATCTCATCGCCGCCGGCAACGGCCAGATCGAGGTCAACGCGCGCCAAGCCGAGTCAAATGCGGCGCAGAACACGTGCAACGTCGAGGCCGCCAAGATGTTCGGTCAACTCGCCGCCATGATGGAAGCGCACAACAAGTTGGTCGAGGTCGCCGCCGAGATGGACGAGCGGCTCCACGCGCTCGACGGCAAGCGGTCGGTCGGCGAGGCTCCCGCCCAAACGGGGGAGCCTCATGGTTAGCATTCTCGATTTCCGGTACGAAGACAGCGCGGTTCTGCATGTGCTGCCGCCGGGCGGGTCCGAGCCGATCGCGACCATCGAGTTCGCCGGTCCTGCGCACGAAAAAACGCGTTCTCAGGCGCAGTGGCTTTACGCTCAATCGCAGCGCATCTCGATCCGGCTGAGCCAAGGGCAACGGTCGCCCAGGACTCTCGATGAAGCGGAGCGCGAGAACGTCAAGGTCATCGTCGGCCGGATGCTCGGCTGGGACGGCATCAAGCGCCGGGACGATGCCGGGAAGGCCGTCGAGGTTCCGTTCTCGGAAGAGTCGGCGACCGAGATGCTGCTCAATCCGGCGCTCGGCTGGCTGTTCGAGCAGTGCTTCGCATTCCTCGGGAACGATCACAACTTCCTGCCGCGGCGCCTGACAGCGCATTAGCCTTCGGACGGGTTGTGCGGGAGGGGCCCGACCGGAACGCGCGTGTACGGGCTCCTTACGGGCTCCGCAGGGACCTTGCGCGCGCCGCGCGATCGGCGCATCGTGGCAGCAGCCCGTGAGAAGGCTATGCCAAGATGTTGACCATGCTCCAATCCGGTCCGGCGAGCGCGCGTGTATGTCCAAGGCGAGAGCCTAAAGGCGCGCGCGGGCGACTCTTGGCGTCTTCTCACCCGCCGGACTTTCCCGTGAGAAGGAACCAAGAGCATGACCGATACCACCACCACGGAGCGGCCGCCTGGTCGCATTAAGACCCGCACCCGCCGAGCGCCGACACGGCCGCGGCAGCGCCGCCGGCTGGTCGATATCCGCAGCCAGCGGGCCCGGCAGGCGGTACAGCCGCCGACGATGACCGCCGATCTTGCGCTGCACGATCTCATGCGCGACGGCGACGTGATCGAGGTCGGCAGGCGCCGCTACCTGGTCGCACAGGTTAACGACGCCGTGGTCGACCGGCTGATCCTCGCCTCTGCCATCAACGAGGATGACGAGCCGGAGAGCGATGCTGGGGTCGAAGACGCCGGCTTCGGCGAGTTCGACAACTGCGACGACGAGCCTAGCGTCGGCAGCTACGAGCAGGGCGTCGGGCTTACCGACCTGGAGCTGGACGAGGGCGACGGCAGCGAGCCCGATCTGGGATGGGCGAACACCGGGCCGCAGCTTCGCCTTGTCTCCGCCGACGAGGGCGACGGCGATTGCGACCGGGAGGACGATGATCCCGGCGGCGGCAATGTTGAGGACGGCGGCGAGCTGGACCCGTGCGACCTTGGCGAGCCAGAGGAACAGCACGGCTGATCGCGCCGGGGGCGCCAAAGGGTGCCACTATTGACTACCCCCTTTCGGTCCTGACGGCGGCCAGCCGTGGTCGTCATGGCAACGGCTGGCACCGTTTGGCGGCGGAAAATGCCGCTCCCGGCGGTAATAAAGTCGGGTATCGCCCGAGTTTAATATGGGTATTACCCATGATTAAGCCGCCCCGCTCGGCGCGATCCGGGCGGGGGCTGCATCGGGGGGGGGGAACGGCCGTCGAACGTTGCTACTCAAATTGCTATTCAACAGAGTAGCACGGGACCGGATCAGAACGGACGAAGAACCCTAAATTGGCCGAAATTCCTAGATAAATCAGCACAGTGCCGAACGGACCGGGATCAGACGGGATAGCGGCACTCGCATTTCAAGACCGGTGCCTTAAACCGCTCGGCCACCCATCCATCGCATTGATTAGGCGTGATTTTCAGCTAGGCATACTCTCTCTAATAGCCGATCTCGGAACGCTTGGCTACCGAACGCCGGTGCACAGGTGGTGAGCAGGGGAGAGCCCGCGTGTCACGCCGCCGCGATCTCGACCAACGTGTTTTCCCGTCCCGCGGCCTAAATTAGCGGCCTAAATTAATCGTGGTTTCTGTCCGCGACCCCGCATCGTTTCAGGTGGATATCGGCTAAACTCGTTCGCGCTAACAGCGATTGGAAACCCCGATGCAGATCAGGATGGCGCTCGCCGCGGTGGCTTTGATGGCCGCCCCCGTGGTTGCCGGCGCGCAAGGTTACGAGGTTTGGGCGATGGACCAAGGCACCGCCACGGTGCACATCTACAACGACAAGCTGGAGGAAGTGGCAAAGCTCGACATGGCGCCGCACGGCGTGCGCGTGCCGCACATGGTCGATTTCACCCCGGACGGCGCCTACGCGCTGATCGCCGCGACTGCCTCGGGCAACGTCTCGGTCGTGCGCACCGCCGATCGGCAGGTCGTCGCTGTGCTGCCGATAGGTCCGGCCACCCATGCCGCGACGGTGCGCCCGGACGGCCGCCAGGCAATCGTCGCCATGATCGGCGACCCGAAAATCGAACGCGACGGCAAGCTGGTCGAGATCACGATCGATGCGGCTTCCGGCAAATTCGAGCTCGGCCGCAGCCTGGTCATCGCCGAAGACCCGGTGTTCAAGCAGGCGGCCGACAAGTTCAAGGACGTCGGGGCGGTCTGCCAGCAATTCACCGCCGACGGAAAGCATGCCTATGTGACGCTCGGGCCGGCGATCGGCAATGGCGGCCTCGTCGTGCTCGACACCGCCGCCTTCAAGCTCGCCGCCGTCTATCCGCCGGACGAGCTCAAGGTCAATTGCGGCACGGTGCTGACCCGTGACGGCAAGCACATGTTCGTCAACGGCGGCGATCACGGCGTCGGGGTCTGGTACGTGATCGACACCGCGACCCGCAAGGTCGTGCATCAGGGATCGAGCAAGGGCGAGGACGCGCACGGCACCTGGACGACACCCGACGGGCGCGAGGTGTGGATGGTCAACCGCATCACGTCGAACGCGATCGTCATCGACGCGAAGACCTTCGCCGTGATCGCCGAGATCCCGGATGTCGGCAAGACGCCGGATATTGTCGCGATCTCGCCCGATTCGAAGTTCGCGTTCATCACGACGCGCGGGCCCAACCCGGTCTCGATGCCGCACATCGCAAAGGGCACGACGCCCGGCTTCAGCGTCGTCTCGATCCCGGACCGCAAGGTGGTGCGCCATATCCAGCCGGCGCCCGGCAATGACAAGAGCGACTTTCACGGGATCGGCGTCCGCATGGTGCGGTGATGGTTGAGGGCTTCACGCCGGGCAGCGCGCTGGTCGGCGGCGCGCTGATCGGCCTTGCCGCGACTGCGCTCTACGCCGCGACCGGGCGGACCGCCGGGATCAGCGGCATTGCCGGCGGCCTCTTTCGATCCGGCACGGGCGATCGGGGCTGGCGCCTGCTGTTCCTCGCTGGATTGGTCGTCGGCGCGGGGGCAATGGGTTTGGTCGGCGGCGCTCCGATGATGCGCATCGAGGCGTCGTGGGTAGTGCTGGTGCTGGGCGGGCTTCTCGTCGGTTTCGGCACGCAGCTCGGGCGGGGCTGCACCAGCGGCCACGGGATCTGCGGCATCGCCCGCTTGTCGCGGCGCTCGATCGTTGCGACGGTTGTATTCATGGCCGCCGCCGCCGCGACGGTGTTCGTGATGCGCCATATCGTCGGGCGTGCATGATGCGCGCCCTAGCCCTCGGGCTCGCGGCTGCATTCGGGGCCGGCGTGCTGTTCGGCGTCGGGCTGGTCGTGTCGCAGATGATCGATCCGGGCAAGGTGCTCGCCTTCCTGGATGTCGCCGGAAGGTGGGACCCGAGCCTCGCGCTGGTCATGGCCGGCGCGCTGGCGGTTGCCGTTCCCGGTTTCTGGCTCGCCCAGGCACGCGGCGCTCCGGCGCTAGGCGGCCGGTTTGACACGCCGGCAACGCCCGCGATCGACGCCGAACTGCTCGTCGGCGCCGCCATTTTCGGCATCGGCTGGGGCCTCGTCGGGTTCTGCCCGGGGCCGGCGATCGCTTCGCTCGCCTTCGCCCGACCGGAATCGCTGGTCTTCGTGTTGGCGATGCTCGCCGGCGCCTGGCTCTATCATGCCGGACGGTCCCGGAGAGAGTCGGCGAGGTCCGACGAAAAGCGGGCAAGCGCGACCTAGCGGGGAACCATGGTCAGGAGCGCCGCAACTCAGGCCATAGCCAGCGCCATGCTGATGGCGGTGGCGCTCGCACCGTTGCCGCTCGCGGCACAACCCAAGGATAGCGCCGGCAAGGAGCCCGGTACGCAAACCGCTGCCGGCCGCAACTTCCTGATCGAGCACGAGATCGGCCGGCGCTTTCGCATCGATCCCGCCGACCTGCCGGCGCCGGGGACCGGGCCGATCGCGCGGAACGGGCCGAAGGTCATCAAGCATGATGGGCAGGCGCCGGCGGTCCCGGCAGGCTTCACCGTGACGCCGTTCGCGACCGGGCTCACCAATCCGCGCCGGATGCTGGTGCTGCCCAACGGCGATGTGCTGGTGGCCGAGCAACGCGCCGGCTACCTGATATTGTTGCGTGACGACGGCACGGGAAGCGGCGTGTCGGTTGGTCGCCACGTCGGCGATCTCGACCGGCCCTACGGTCTCGCGCGGCGCGACGATCATCTGCTGGTGGCAGACCAGGACGGGATCTGGCGCGTGCCGCAGGTGCTCGGGGCGGCGCGCGCCAATCCGGCCGAGCAGCGCCGGCCGTGGGCCGGCGCCGATGCCGCGCAGATGATCACCCGCAAGGGCGTGTTCGGGATCGCACAGGGTCACCAGAACCGTCCGATCGCGATCGATCCGAAGGATGGGGCGCTGTTCGTCGGCGTTGGCTCGATCGGCAATATCGGCGTCGAGCCCGATCCGAAGGCCACCATTCAGCGCTTCGACCCGGACGGCTCGAACCAGACGACCTATGCTTCGGGCACGCGCAACCCGACAGCGCTCGCCTTCCACCCCGGGACCGGCGAATTGTGGGCCGGGGTTCAGGAACGCGACGGGCTCGGCGACAACCTGCCCTCCGACTATCTGATCCGCGTCCGGCAGAACGGGTTCTACGGCTGGCCCTATGCCTATCTTGGCAAGCACCCGCAGCCCGGCTGCGCGCAGCTCGCACCCGACAAGGTGGCCGCGACGATCGTGCCCGATCTGTTGTTCCAGGCGCATTCGTCGCTCCTTGATCTGGTGTTCTACGAGGCGGACCAGTTTCCGCCGAAATACAAGGGCAGCGCCTTTGTCGCGCTGAAAGGCTCGTGGAACCGCTCCGAGCCGACCGGCTACAAAGTGGTGCTTGTGCCGTTCAAGGACGGCCGTCCCGAAGGCCATTACGAGAATTTCGCCACCGGTTTCTGGGCGTCGGGGGAAGGGCGGGCCGAAGTCTGGGGACGCCCGGCGGCGCTGGCCGTCGCCAAGGACGGCTCCCTCCTCGTCGCCGACGATACCGGCGGCACGATCTGGCGGATTTCCCACACCGGCAGCCGGTAGCCCCCTTGCCGAGACTTCGCGGCGCTGCGAGCCATTGCTTTTGCCCGCGACCTGCGCGAGCGTTCAGGTCGTTGTCCCGCGAGAGGGTGGTGTCATGCTGATTCCGATCACCGACGAAGCATTCGAATATCTGATCGCCCGCGCCGGGCTCAGCCTGAGCGATGCCGAAAAGGCCGAATTGAAGACCGTGTGCGACGGCATCGCGGCGATGGCCGAGCGGGTGCGCAAGCCGCGCGGCCGGATGGCCGAGCCGGCGCTGACCTACGGTTTCACGCAAGAGGATCTGTGATGAGCGCCATCCCGACGATCGCCGCTGCCGCCAGGCAGATCGCGGCCAAGGAGTTGTCGCCGGTCGAATTGACCCGGGCCTGCCTCGATCGGGTGCATGCGCTCGACAGCCGGCTGCACGCCTTCGTCCATCTGACCGAAGAGCGCGCCCTCGCGGAGGCGCGCGCGGCCGAGACCGCGATCATGGCGCGCGGTCCGTCGGGGCCGCTGCACGGCATCCCGATCGGCCTCAAGGACATCGTCGACACCAAGGGCATCCCGACAACGTGCCAGTCGAAACTGCTGCAGGACAACATCCCGGACAGCGACGCGACCTGCGCCGAGAAGCTCGCCGCCGCCGGCACGATCCTGATGGGTAAGCTGACGACCCACGAATTCGCCGATGGCGGCCCCAGCTTCGACCTGCCCAAACCGCCGGCGCGCAACCCGTGGCACACCGACCATTTCACCGCCGGCAGCAGCAGCGGCACCGGCGCGGCCGTCGCCTCGGGCATGATTCTGTGCGGCATCGGCACCGACACCGGCGGCTCGATCCGCGGACCGGCGGCGCTGTGCGGCATCGCCGGATTGAAGCCGACCTATGGCCTGGTCAGCCGCGCCGGGGTCGCGCCGGCCGCTTTCAGCCTCGACCATATCGGCCCGATGGCGTGGACGGCCGAAGATTGCGCGATCATGCTGCAGGCGCTCGCCGGCCACGATCCGCGCGATCCGGCCAGCGCCGACCGGCCGGTTCCGGACTACGTCAAGGCGCTGGGAGGCGGCATCAAGGGCCTCAAGATCGGCGTCATCCACCATTTCCACGAGACCGATCACAAGGTCAGCGACGGCACGCAGCGCGGCATCACCGCGGCGATCGCCACCTTCCGCGGCCTTGGCGCCGAGATCCGCGAGGTGCAGCTGTCGCCGTTGCAGGATTGGGTCGCCTGCGGCTCGCTGATCTCGATCACCGAACGCGCCGCCGCCTATGAGGAATGGGCGCGCACAAGGCTGGCCGATTTCGGCGAGCGCATGCGCAGCCGGCTGATGCTGGGCGCCTTCGTCTCGGGGGTCGATTATGTCCAGGCGGTGCGGCGGCGGCGCGAGTTGCGCGCCGAGCTGAAGGCGGCGATGGCCGATCTCGATGTCGTGCTGACCGCGGTCCTGCCGGCCGAGGCGCCAAAGATCGACGCCGTCGCCAAATGGGATTTGTTTCAGCAGCCGAGCTTTATGATGCCGTTCAACGTCGCCGGCTATCCGGCGATGTCGGTGTGCTCGGGATACGGCGCCGGGGGATTGCCGGTCGCGATCCAGCTCGTCGGGAAGCCGTTCCAGGAAGCCGCCGTGCTGCGCATCGCCGACGCCTTCGAAAAGGCGACACCGTTCCGCGACCGCCGCCCCGGCACCGCCTGACCGGCTGCTTTTACCAAATCAACGACTCGTCATGCCCGGCCTTGTGCCGGGCATCCACGTCTTCAACTGGCTCAAAAAATCGAAGGCGTGGGTGGCCGGGACAAGCCCGGCCATGACGAGAGGTCATTGTCGCAGCCACTTGGTATTAGCTGATTCGCGCAACCAGCGGGGCCAGGAATTCGCGCAGGACGCCGGACCATTTGGCGTGCTCCGGCCCGCTCGACGAATGGCCGAGATCGCTGTCGAGCTCGAAATAGCGCCCGTCGACCCCGGCATCGGCGAGCGCCCCCATCACGCCGGGCGCGATCTTCGGCGGGAACAGCGCGTCGCTGCGGCACAGCACGTACAGCACCTTGGCCTTGATCTTCGCGAATTCGGGCCGCGTGTCGAAGCCGAGGAGCGCCCGGCGCAGGATCAGCAGCGAGTTGGCGTCCCAGTTCTGCGCCCAATTGGCGGCGAGCGCGCGGATCGCCGCCTCGCGCTCGGCGGGATCGGGATAGCGCGGCGCCAAATTCGCGTCGATGCCGTAGCGCTTCAGCGTGTCGATCCGGATCTCGGTCAGCGCGCTCTTGGCGCCGCCCTTTCCGTAATAGCGCCCGCCGTGCCATTCGGGATCGGTAGAGAGGCGAGCGTGCATCTCGGCGAGCTGCTTGTCGGTGTTGGCCGATGCCCAGGGCGCGGTATTGACCGGCACGATCGCGTCGATGAAATCGGGATGCGCGACGGCCCACTGGAACGCCTGATAGCCGCCATAGGACGGCCCGGCGACCGCGACCAGGCGCTTGACCCCAAGCGAATCAACGAGCGCCTTCTGCGCCGCCACGATGTCGCGCACCGTGATCTCCGGGAAATCGGGGCCGTAAGGCTCGCCGGTCGCCGGGTTGACGCTGGCCGCGTTGGTCGAGCCGTAGGACGACCCCAGCATGTTGCTCGCCACGACGAAAAGCCGGTCGGTATCGATCGCCTTGCCCGGCCCGATCAGCCCGTTCCACGAGCCCGGCTGGTTGTTGTTTTTCGGGTTGCGCCCGGCCGCGCGATGGCTGCTGGTAAAACCGTGCGTGATCAGCACCGCGTTATTTCCAGATGGCGCGAGCCGGCCATAGGTCTCGTAGGCGACCGTCGGCTCCGGCAGCATCCCGCCATTGGCCAGAGCGAAGTCGCGGATCGTGAAAAACCGGTCCTCGACCGTGCCGATATCGTCGGTGCGCAATGCGGCTCCGTCCGTCATCCTGGCCTCCTGCGAGCAATGGAGCGGATTGTGCCCGGTCCGACCGCACCTGTCACCCCGGCCCGCCGACGCGGCCATGATTGCGCCGCCTTGCCGGCAATGACATAGAGATGGGCGAGGCGTCCCTTGCCGTCGCGGAGGTGCCATGCGCCGCGTGCTGCCTGTCATTTTGCCGCTGCTGTTGCCGTTGGTCTTGCTCGCCGGGTGCGGAAGCGGTGATGCGCTGCGATCGGGGCCGCCGACGCCTGTCGCGCAGGTTCGGGCGAGCTTCGGCGGCCTCACCGATACGATCGAGATCGGCGCGGTCGATCGCCTCGCGCTGCGCGAGGCGGCGCTCGTCGCGCCGGACGGGACGGCGACGATTGCCAGCGCAATCAACGTCGCCGCCGCGCCGCGCCACGCCACCGGCCAATGGGCTGTCGGCAACCCCTGGCAGGACCCGCTGACCGGCGGCAACGCGCTCGGCATGCCGGGCTTGCAGCAGGCCCAGCTCGGTGCGGCATTGCAGAGCCAGGAGCAGCTGTTGGCGATGGTGTCGAGCGCCGAGATCGCACTGCCCGACCCGGTCGTCTATCGCCGGGAATGGGCAAAATACCGGATTCGGCTGACCTTCGGCACCCCGCCCGGCGAGATCGAGACGCGCGAGATCGCCGCGCCCGCGCCGCCGCCGCGCTGATGCGGCGACCGGATCAGGCAAGGTCTCGCGGCTTTGAACACAGTGAGCCCCCCACCCCAACCCTCCCCCGCTTGCGGGGGAGGGAGTCACTCGGGCGCCGAAAACCCTCCCCGAAAGCGGGGGAGGGAAGGGTGGGGGTAACGAGGCCGCGGCCCGTGTCCCATCCAGAAAAATTCTGGCTAGATCGTAATGAACGCGTTCAGCTTTGCCCGGACGAACTGCGCGGTTTCCGCCGGCACGGCAGTCCCGGCGTAGCGGATCGGCCGTGCTTGCGTATCGATGCTGCGGACGTGGCTGGTGAGGATTTCGCCATTGATCGGCAGACCCGGCGGCAGGACGACGCTGGTCGGGAATGGCCGTACCCGCGAGGTGATCGGGCAAACGACGGCAAGGCCGGTGTTCTCGGTAAAGCTGGCCGAGGATACGACGAGGGCGGGTCGGCGGCCGGCTTGCTCCCGGCCCCTGCTGGGGTCGAATTCGGTCCAGATCAGGTCCCCGGCATCAGGCACATAGGCCGGCGCGGTCATTCCTCGATCGCTTCGCGACCGACATCCGGCCCCCAGTCGAATGCGCCCGCATAAGCGGCTCGCCATTCCTGCGGGCTCTTGCCGCGGAACAGTTCCTCCAACGTAAACCGTGGGGCGGCGCGACGGATGACGATCTCGCCCCTGCGCGCCTCGATCTCGACGCGCTCCCCGCCGGCGATCCCGGCGGCGTTCGCGACCTCGCCCGGGATCCGCACCGCGAGGCTTTTTCCCCACCTGCCGACAATCGCTTCCGACACCGCTCTGCTCCATGCTCACCGGGGATATCTTTATAATATCACTCTGTTCCCCGGTTGGCGATGTAGTCCTCGCTCTGCATTTCGTGGAGCCGCGATACGGTGCGCTGGAATTCCCAGGCGCCGTCGCCGCTGACATAGATTTCCTCGGGCGGCACGTCGGCCGAGGCGACGAGCAAAGTGCGCGCCTCGTAGAGCGCATCGATCAGGATGTGAAAGCGCTGCGCCTCGTTGCGCTGCCGCGGTCCGAGCCGCGGGATGCCTTCGACGATGACCGCCGCGAAGCGTTCGGCGATCGCGAGATAATCGACGGCGGAAAGCGGCCGGGCGCACAATTCGTCGAACTGGAACCACGCGGTGTTGTGCGCGGCGCGCGGCACGACCAGCGACCGGTTCATCACGCTCAGCGTCTCGGTGGCGCCGGGCATGCCTTCGGTCAGCTCGGCGAAGGCGGCGTCGAGCGCCCGGTGCGCCGCCGCGTCGAGCGGCCAATGGTAGACCGGCTTCCCCATTAGCCGAGACAGCCGGTAGTCGCGGCCGCTGTCGAGCGGGATCTGGTCGAGTCGATCCTGCAACAGGCCGACGAAGGGCAGAAAGCGGTCGCGCTGGAGGCCGTGCTCGTAGAGCCGGGCAGGGGGGCGGTTCGAGGTCGCGACGACGACCGTCCCGGCCTCGAACAGCGCGCGGAACAGCCGTTCGAGGATCATCGCATCGGCGATGTCGTTGACCTGGAACTCGTCGAAGCACAGCAGCGCCGCCTCGGCGGCGAGGTCGGCGGCGACCTTGGCGACCGGCTCAATCGTGTGGGCGCGGCGCTCGCGCTCGATGCGGCGGTGGACGTCGAGCATAAAGGCGTGGAAATGAACCCGGCGCTTGTGCGCGACCGGCGCCGCGGCGAAGAACAGATCCATCAGCATCGATTTGCCGCGGCCGACCGGGCCGTACAGATAGATGCCCTTGGTAGTCGCCGGATCGGCTCCGTTGCCGCGCCCGCCAAACCCGAGGCGCGCGAGCCAGCCGCGCCGCCCGCCCGGTTTCTCGTGCAATAACGCTTGATGGAGAAGCTGGAGCCGCGCCATCGCGCGAAGCTGCGCCGGGTCGGAGCGGATCAGCCCGGCGCCGGAGCGCTCGCGGTACAGCTCGGCCGGCCCCGCGACACTGGTGTCGGCACCGGCGGTCGGCTTGGGCAGGGCGGTTCCCGGAACAGGCAAGTCGACTTGCATCAGCTTCGCGGGTGAGATGACGGAATGCTATTCCGCCGGGACCGCGACCGGGGCGCGCCGGAACCGGGCGCGCGTGCTGCCGACAAACAACAGGCTGACGAGCCACAACCCGGCGACCACCACCAGCACCAGGTCGGCGCGGCCGGCGTCGATCAGCATGCCGTAAGGCACCGGCATGATCGCGCCGCCCAACGCCAGCCCGGCGCTGACAAAACCGAACACCTTGCCGAGCTGGCCCGGCGGAGCGGCGTCCTTGACCATCACGTCGCGCGGCGTGCGGCTCGCGCCCATCGCGAGGCCGCCGACGAACAACACCCCGATCGTCGCCAGCTGCGGCATCGAGACCAGACCGACCCAGAGCATCAAGGCGGCGCCGAGGATTGTCAGAATGACGATAAAACCGAGGTGCCGGTCGGTGCGATCGGCCACCCAGCCGCCGAGCAAGACGCCGCTCATCGTGCCGATCATGTAGCCGGTCAGGGCCGTGGCGGCGGCGTCGAGCGTCAGCCCGTGGAGGCTGTGCAACACCGTGATCAGCCAAGACGAGATGCCGGCCCCGGCCATCGACGACACCATGAAAAACCCGAAAAACATCAGGATCGGGCGCGACATCAGCCCGCGCAGATCGGCGACGAAGCCGGCCTCGCGGCCGCGCGGCGGGCGTTTCTGCTCGACCAGGATTCGGCTCTGCCACAGGATCGACAACACCACCGGCACGCCGAGCGCGCCGACCAGCAACAAGGTCTCGCGCCAGCCGATCAGCAGCATCAGCGCGGCGGTGACCGGCGGCGCCGCGGCAAACCCGACATGACCGACAAAAGTGTGCAGTGCAAACGAGCGGCCGATCCGGCTGCGGTCGACCGAGCCGCTCAGTATCGCGTAATCGGCCGGGTGAATGACCGAATTGCCGAGGCCCGACAGCATCGCCAGCAGCGCGATCTGCCAATACGCGGTGGCCAGCCCCATCATCGCGATCGACAGCGTCATCAGCGATGTGCCGGCGATCAGAAATCGCCGGGCGCCGTAGCGGTCGACCAGAAAGCCGACCGGGGCCTGGACCAAGGCGGTCGTCCCCGACATCAGCGCCATCGCCAGGCCGAGTTCGGCAAAAGAGACGCCGAACGCCCCTTGCCAGGCGATGAACATCGGCGGCAGGCAGAGCTGATAGTAATGCGACAGGAAATGGCCGGAGCCGATCAGCGCGTTGACGCGGGCGTCCGGTCCCAATTTCGGCAGGTGCAGCATAGAACGGGGCCCTCGCGCCTCGGCGAACGACAACGACGCTCATTCTAACCGGACAGAGAGAGGGACGGAAACGCATCCTCAACAAACTAGGGTTGTCTCGCGGACATCGTCGCGATCGCCAATGCAATTTCATAGTCGTCCCGGCGCTTGCCTAAATCGGGGGCATCGCCACAATGCGGCCTGCGTCGCCCTGGGAACGGCATGGCCGAAATCATCGCGCAACCCCCGCGCCGGGAGGCGCTCGCCGGCGACGTCAAGCTGGTCGGGCTGGTCAGCGCGGCGCATTTCATCAGCCATTTCTATCAGCTCGTGCTGCCGCCGATCTTTCCGCTGCTGACTGAGGTGTTCGGCGTCGGCTATGCCGAACTCGGGCTGGTCGTCAGCCTGATGTATGTGGCCTCCGGTTTGATGCAGACTCCGGCCGGGATCGTCGTCGATCGGCTCGGTCCGACCCCTGTGCTGATCGGCGGGCTGGGGCTGTTTTCCGGCGCGGTGCTGCTGTTCGGGCTGGCGCCGGGTTTCTGGTGGCTGGCCCCGCTGGCGCTCGTCGCCGGGCTCGGCAATTGCGTGTTCCACCCCGCCGACTACGCGATCATGACCGCCCGGGTTGGACCGGGCCGGCTCGGCCGCGCCTTTGGCACGCACGGAGTCGCCGGCAATCTCGGATGGGTCGCGGCGCCGGCGAGCGTCCTCGGATTGACGGCGCTGTTCGGGTGGCGCGCGGCGCTGGTGATCCTGGGCGCCGCCGGGCTTCTGTTCACGGCCTACATCGTCACGCAGCGCGCCGTCCTGACCGGAGACCCGGTCAAGGCCCGAACCGCGGACCCGGCGCCGGCGGCGGCCGGCGACAAGGGCGCCAGAATCCTGCTGTCGGCGCCGATCCTGCTGTGCTTTGCCTATTTCACGCTGCTGTCGGTCGCGCAGGTCGGGTTGCAGACATTTCTGCCCTCGGCCGCGGTGGCGGCGTTCGGCATCTCGATCGCGGCTGGCAATGCGATGCTGACCGGCTTTTTGCTGGCGGCCGCGCTCGGCGTCGTGGCGGGCGGGATCCTCGCCGACCGGTTCGCGAATCATGGATTGGTGATCGCCGTCGGGCTCGCGGCCTCGGCGGTGTTGAGCCTGGTTTTCGCGGTGGCGGCGCTGCCGGTGCTGGCGCTGGCGGCGTGCGCCAGCCTCGCCGGGCTGGCATTCGGTGGCACGATGCCGGCGCGCGACATGCTGGTGCGCGGCGCGGCACCGCAAGGGGCGACCGGCAAGGTGTTCGGCTTTGTCTATTCCGGGCTGGACCTCGGCGCGGCGATCGCGCCGCCGTTTCTCGGGCTGCTCCTCGACCACGGCCGGCCGCGGCTGGTCTTTGTCGTCTCGGCGGCCGCGTTGTTCGTCGCGATCGCCACCGCCGTCGCGGTCGGTGGGGATGCCGCCGGCGCCGCGCACAAACCGGCGGCGCCGGCCCGCGATGACTCGGCCGATCGGCCGGCGTAGTCTCGCGCGATCAACATACCGAAGGTTCGCCCGATGATGTCGAGGTTTGCCGTCTTCGTGATGCTCGGGGCGATGCTCGGGGTGATGCTCGGACTGGCCGCCTGCGAGAACTCGGATGCCACTGGGCTGGCCGGGTTCGGCTCGGGCGACATGCAGGGCTGGCGGGCTCCTTCCGGCAAGCGGCCGAGCCGCGCCGAGTACGCGGCCGTTATCGCGGCCTGCCAGGATGGGGCGTTGACGCGCACGCGGGGCAAGCCGCTCGATGCCTGCCTCGCCGAACTCGGGCTGCGGCGCGAATAAGCGCTGGTGCCTCGGCCAGGGCGCCTATTCCGCGGCGGTGGGGGCGGCGCTGTCGAGCACGGAAGCCGGCACGCGCGCGAGACAGGCGTCGAGATCGGCCGGCTTGACCGGCTTCGCGACGAAATCGTTCATGCCGGCGGCCAGGCAGCGCTGGACATCCTCGGCAAAGGCGTTGGCGGTCAGCGCGACGATCCAGACGCCGCGCCGATCGGGTTGCGGCAATGCGCGGATCGCGGCGGTCGCGGCGAGCCCATCCATCTCCGGCATCTGCACGTCCATGAACACGATGTGGTAGGGCGCCTGGCGCAGGGCCTCGACCGCTTGGCGCCCGTCGCCGACCGCATCGGCCCGGCACCCGAGCTTTTCCAACAGCTTGGTAATGACGAGCTGGTTGACCTTGTTGTCCTCGGCGATCAGCACCCGCAAGCCCGCCGCGCGTGGCGCGACGGTTGCCGGCGATGCAGCGGCCGCCGCCGCTCCGGCGGTCGCCCTGGGCGGCGCGGACTCGGCTTGTTGCGGCGCCAGCGCGGCGTGGATCGCCGAGGGCGAGCACGGCTTGATCAGGATCGCGGCGAACCCGGCTTGCTGCGCGGCGTGCCGCGGCTCCGAGGCGGTCGGCGGCGTCGCCAGCACCAGCCGAACCCCGGCCAGGCCCGGCTCCGCCGTGATCGCCCGGGCTAGCGCAAGGGCGTCGAACCCGGGGGCGGCGGAACCAGGCGGTGCACGGCCGGGAGTCGCATGGTCGAGGATCGCCGCGGCAAAAGGGCGCTTATCCGCTTGCGCCTGCCGCAGCAGCGCAACGATTTGGTCGGGGTCGGAAGCGGTCTCGATAACCACCCCCCACGCCGACAGCTGCTGAGTCAGGATTTCGCGGCTGACCGCATTGCCGCCGACGAACAATATCCGCATCCCGTCGAGCGCGCTCAGGGTGTGGCTGGGGGTCGCGGCGGCACCGGGCGCGAGGGCGGCGGTAAACCAGAACTGGCTGCCCTGACCCTCCTCGCTGGCGACGCCGATGGTCCCGCCCATCAGCGCGGCGAGCTTGCGTGAGATCGACAGCCCGAGCCCGGTGCCGCCATAGCGCCGCGCCACGGTCGGGTCGGCCTGGCTGAACTGTTCGAACAGATCGGGCAATACCGTCGCCGGAATGCCGATCCCGGTATCGGCGACGTCGAAGCGCAGCAGCAGGCGCGCTCGGGCGCCGCTGCCCGGCGTCGCCGTACTCGCCCGGCCGGCCGGCGCGACGGAGATCGCGACGCCGCCCCGGTCGGTGAACTTGATCGCGTTGCCGACGAGGTTGTAGAGCACCTGGCGCAGGCGGCCGGCATCGCCGCAGGCCGCGTTCGGCGTGCCCGGTGCGAGGTAGAAGCCGAGCTCGAGGCCCTTGGCGAAAGCGTGCGGCGCCATCGCGTCGCAGACGCCTTGCACCAGCGGTTCGACGTCGAAATCCGATTCGTCGAGGACCAGCCGATCGGCTTCGAGCCGGGAGAAGTCGAGGATGTCGTTGATCACCGACAACAGGTGATCGGCCGAATCGCGTACGATCTCGGCATAGCGGCGCTGTTCCGGCGACAAGGACGTGTCGAGCAGCAGCCCGGTCATGCCGACGACGCCGTTCATCGGCGTGCGGATCTCGTGGCTCATGATCGCCAGGAACTGGGATTTGGCGCGGCTGGCCTCTTCCGCCAGCTCCTTGGCGTTGACGATCTCGTGCTCGAAGCGTTTGCGCTCGCCGATGTCGCGAATGATGATCGCGTCCTTGCGGCTGCCGTCATCGCTGAACGCGGCGAACGCGATTTCGATGTCGACGATGCCGCCGTCGGCCCGGCGTCCGCGGAACTCGCGCGAGCCGCCCGACGCGGCGAGGAAATCCCGGAAGGCGGCCGGGTTCTCGGCGACCAGATCGGCGATATCGCGACCGCGCAGCTGCGCGGCCGAATAGCCAAAGATGCGGGAAGCCGCCGGGTTGGCGATCTCGATCACGCCATTCCCGTTGGCGGTCAGGATCGCGTCGCGCGCGGTCTCGATGATCGCGCCAAAGCGGTCGTTGCTGATCTGCAGCGAGGCCAGCGTCCGCGACAGCAGCTCGCGCTCACCGCGCAGTTCCGCCTCGCGCGCCGCGAGCGCCGCCTCCGAGCGCTGCCGGCGCAGCAGCTGGCGCACGAGGAGCGCGGTAAAGGCCAGCACGAGGAGCGCGGTGCCGCCGGCCGCCCCGAGCAGGCGCGCCCGGCTCGCCTGATACTCGGCGAACAGATCATGGTCGGACAGCCCGACCCCGACGACCAGCGGATAATCGGGCAGCACGCTGTAGCTGACCACCCGCGACACGTTGTCGAGCGCACTCTGCACATGAAAGCTGCGGTTCTGCGCGTCGGGGCTCAGCTGCAAGGTCACGGTCTCGCCGATCGTGATCTGCGGCTTGTAGGGGGCGTCCGGCGTCGGGCGATTGAACGCCACGCGCGCCCGCACGACGCCGTCGCGGCCGACCAGCATCACCGTGCCGCCTGGCCCCAAATCGACGGTCTCGTAGAAGCGGGCGAGGTAGTAGGGATCGAGCGAGACGATCAGCACCCCGGCGAAACTGCCGTCGGGCGCGCTGAGACGACGGGCCAGCGGGATCGACCAATACCCCGCGCCGCGAGCGGCGACAGGCTTCCCGAAATACAGCGAATCGTCGTTGCGGTTGAGGTGGTAGGAAAAATAATCCTCGTTGCGTACCGACGCCCTGACCGGCGCCCGGCCCGCGGTCGTGCCGACAATCGTGCCGTCGCGGTCGGCCATCGCGATCTGCACCGACAGATCCGGCAGCAACAATTCCTTGCCGGGCCACTCCCACAGCGCGAAACGCGTGGGATCGCTTTCATAGCCGCGCTTCAGCACCAGCAGCGTCTGGTCGATCTCCTTGACGCTGCGGCGGATATGCTCCTCGAAGGCGCGCGCCAGGTTCGAGGTATGCTTGCGCGCCTCGTCGAGGATCGCCGCGCGCTCGCTGGTCAACTGCAGAAACACCGTTCCGCCGATCAGCGCGATGACCAGCGCGCCGAACAGCGAGATCGCCAACGGCAGCCAGAATTGTCCGGCGCGGCGCATGATCCCGAGCACCGGTTGGCGAGCGGCGCGGCGCGGCGGGGCGCCGGGCGACGAATCGGTCAGCGCCGCGTCCTTTCAGGATCACCCGGCCGGGTTATATACTGAACCGGGTGTTCAGCCATTCGAAACCATAATCCCGGTAAAATATAGTCCCGGTAAACGGCCGCGTGCGGAAGGAGGTCAGATGACGGCAAAAGCGCGCCTGCTGTTGGTCGAGGATACCCCGTCAATTCTGCGCCTTTACCACGAGGTCTTGAGTAAGCTCGATGTCGAGTTGCACGACGCCGATACCGGCGCCCGCGCGCTTGCCGCGCTGGGCGACATACCGCCCGAGGTCGTGTTGCTCGACCTTGAACTGCCCGATCTGAACGGCGTCGAGATCCTGCGCGCGATCAGAAAACGCGGCCTGCCGTCGGCGGTCATCGTCGTCACCGCGCATGGCTCGGTCAAGACCGCGGTCGAGGCGATGCGCGAGGGCGCCTATGATTTCATCGTCAAGCCGTTCGCGCCGGACCGCCTTCTGGTCACGGTCAGGAACGCGCTCGACCGGCGCCGCCTCGAACGGCTCGCCGCGGCGAACGATGTCATTCAGACCGGGCGCTTTTGCGGGCTGCTCGGCGCCTCATTGCCGATGCGGGCGGTCTACAACGTGATCGAAAGCACCGCGAAAAGCCGCGCCACGGTGTTTATTTCGGGTGAGAGCGGGACCGGCAAGGAATTATGCGCCGAGGCGATCCATCAGCTGAGCCCGCGCCGCGAGGGGCCGTTCGTCGCGGTCAATTGCGGCGCGATCCCGCGAGAGCTGATGGAAAGCGAGATGTTCGGCCACGTCAAGGGCGCCTTCACCGGGGCGATCGGCACGCGGGAAGGCGCGATCGCTCGGGCTCGCGGCGGCACGCTGTTTCTCGACGAGGTCTGCGAGATGGATTTGGCGCTGCAAGTAAAGCTGCTGCGCGTCCTGCAATCGGGCGAGTTCACCAAGGTCGGCGGCAGCGAAGTTGAACATGCCGACATGCGCTATCTGTGCGCCACCAACCGCGAGCCCTGGGCCGAGGTTCAGGCCGGCCGGTTCCGTGAGGATTTGTATTACCGGCTCCATGTCGTGCCGTGCGCGATGCCGCCGTTGCGCGAGCGCGACGGCGATGTCCTCCTGCTGGCGCGCCATTTCCTCGCGCTCTATGCGCAGGAGGAAGGAAAGTCCTGCGCCGATTTCGAGCCGGACGCGATCACGGCGCTGACCCGCTATTCCTGGCCCGGCAACATCCGCGAATTGCAGAACGTGCTGCGCAACGTCGTGCTGTTCAATGACGGTGCGATCGTCGGCGCGGCGATGCTGCCGCGCCTCGTTCCCGACCTCGCGCAGCGCTCCGGCAACAGCGCGCCGGCGGCGCTGCGCCTCGCCACCGAGCCCGCTCGCGGCGCCGCGGTCAAACCGTTGTGGCAGGTCGAGCGTCAGGCGATCGAGGAGGCGCTCGCCTTGTGCGGCGGCAATGTACCGCGCGCCGCGGCGCTGCTCGAGGTCAACCCGTCGACGATCTACCGCCGCAAGGCCGAGTGGGACAAGGGCCGCCTCGCCTCGACGGCCTGAGGGGCAGGCGAGGGGCGAGCTTCCGCCAGAGCCGGCAATCGCGTAATGTCGCCGTGGAACCGTTTCCGCAGGTATGCCGCGTGCCGCTCAACCCTCAGCTCGATACATTGTCCGATTACCCGTTCGAGGCGTTGCGCAATTTGCTCAACCCGGTGACGCCGGTGGTCAACCATCCGCCGATCCTGATGTCGGTCG
This sequence comes from Rhizobium sp. Q54, assembly GCA_945861155.1. GTDB lineage: Bacteria > Pseudomonadota > Alphaproteobacteria > ATCC43930 > CGMCC-115725 > DATARH01. The sequence goes on along the minus strand of CAMATN010000068.1, from coordinate 1,782 downwards.
GCGAGCCGCAGCACCAGCCGCCTGCCTTGCTGACCGAGGCGCTGGCGGCGCACGCGCATGAGTGGAACAAATATCCGCCGATGGCCGGCACTCCGGAGCTGCGTCAGGCGATCGTCGAGTGGCTGGCGCGGCGCTATCGGCTCGATCCCGCATCGCTCGATCCCGAGCGCCATGTGCTGACGCTCGGCGGCACCAAGGAGGGGCTCTATCTGTTGTCGAGCCTCGTCGTGCCGCGGCGCAAGGGCGGTGGGCGCCCGGTCGTCTTGGTGCCGAACCCGTATTACCTCGTCTATAACGGCGCGGCGACGATGGCCGGGGCGGACGCGGTGTTTCTCGACGCGACCAGCGACAACGCGTTCATGCCCGATCTCGCCGCGATCCCGCACGAGACGCTCGAACGCACCGCGCTATTCTATCTGTGCTCGCCGGCCAATCCGCAGGGCACGATCGCCAGCCTCGATTATCTGAAGCAGGCGATAACGCTGGCCCGCCGCCATGATTTCGTGCTCGCGGTCGACGAGTGCTATGCCGAGATCTATGACCGCGCGCCGCCGCCGGGCGCGCTCGAAGCCTGTGCGGCCCTCGGTGAGGGGTACAACCGGGTCGTCGTGTTCCATTCCCTCTCCAAGCGGTCAAGCGCGGCGGGTCTGCGTTCGGGGTTTGTCGCCGGCGACCCTGAACTGATCGGCAAATTCGCGCATCTGCGCAGCTTCGGCGGCTGCCAGGTGCCGTTGCCGATCCAGGCCGCGGCGACGGCGCTGTGGCGCGACGAAGCGCATGTCGAGGTTAACCGGGCGCTCTACCGCCGCAAATTCGACATCGCGGAGGCGGCGATCGGCGGGCGATTCGGGTTCTATCGGCCCGATGGCGGGTTTTTTCTGTGGCTCGATGTCGGCGACGGCGAGGCGGCAGCGCTGCGGCTGTGGCGCGACGCGGCAATCCGGGTGTTGCCGGGCGGCTATACCGCGCGTGCGGCCGATGGCAGGGAAAATCCCGGAGCGAGGTATATTCGTCTGGCGATCGTCCATGACGAGGCGACGCTCGACGCCGCCTTCGCGCGGATCGGACGGGTGTTGTAGCGCATCGCGGGTTGCCGGCTGGGGGGCCGGGGTCCGCGGGCAGGACGAGGGTGGGGGGCGAGGGGGATGCCCAGAACGGCGCAATTGGCGGTGCGCGGCTTTGGCCAAAGCTGGCGCGGCTGGAGCGATACGCTCAGCGGTATCGCGAGATGGGGGTTGGGCGGCCTTGGCGCCGCGTTCGTGCTGGCGGGCCTGTTGCTGCTGCTGGCCCTGGCGACCTACAGCCCGGGCGACGCGTCGCTCAACACCGCGGTCGAGCGGCCGGCGCGCAATTATCTCGGCCATGACGGCGCGTTGATTGCCGATCTGCTCGTGCAAGGCATCGGGCTCGCGGCCTATCTGATTCCGCTGGTGCTGCTCGGCTGGGCGTTTCGCCTGATGCTGCAGCGTCCGATCCGCCGGGTCGGGCGGCGCATCGTGATGTTGCTGCTGGCGCTGGTCCTCGGTGCGGCAGCCTGCTCGATCCTCGATGCCGGCGCAGGGTTGCCGGCCGGGGCCGGCGGCGCGGTCGGATGGGTCGTGCTGAGCCTCTTGCAGCGCGCCGGGCTCGCGTCGCTCGCCGTGCCGGCCGCGATGATCGCGGCGGCGCTGGTCGGCTTGCTGCTGCTGTCGATCGTCGGGCTGTCGCCGGGCGACTGGCGCGATCTGGGCAGCGGCGCCGGGCGCGGCGCGAGCAAATTCGCGCGGGCCTCGGGTCGCGGCA
>CAMATN010000067.1 GCA_945861155.1 Rhizobium sp. Q54 | reverse complement strand
GCCGATCGTGTCCACCGCAATCATCCCCCAACCCTTCCCAGCCGGCACCGGCCGAAAAGGAAGGGACGCTGACACACCGCGTCAGAGGGTCACGATTGGACGCGAAAACCGCCCCTCAGGGGGTCACTATTGCCCGCGAATTTACACGCAAGAGCGCGGTCACGAAACGGCCCTCACCGTCCGGCAGACGTTGAAGCGGCTCGCCGCGGCCGGGCTGAGCTGGCCGTTGCCGCCCGAGATGACCGACATCGCGCTGGAAGGGCACCGCTGATGCTGATCCGGTGCACGCCCGTCGGGCTACACTCCGGGGTCTCGGCCTCCTCTCGGCCAGGACGAGACGGTCGAGCGGGCTTGGTCACGGTACGGATCGTGGTGCCCTGTCGCAGCGAGTAGGAATAAACCGGGTCGCCGAAATAGTGGATGTTGGAAACGTATTTCGTCTCCTTCGGGGTCGCGGTGAGGCCGATCTGGGTCTCGCCCGAAAAATATTCGAGGATCACGCGCCATGCCGAATCCTCGGCGGCGCTGCCGCGGTGGCATTCGTCAATGACAATGAGATCGAAGAACCCTGGCGAGAACTCGTGAAACAGCTTCTGCCGATCCTCCGGGCCGGTAATTGCCGGGTAGAGCCGAGATATATCTCAAAGGCAGTATCGATTCGCCGCTTCTTGTCGATGGCAATGGTAAGGTCGATAGTGGTGCCATCGTTGCTTGACGGCGGGCGTGATGAACTTTGTGCAGATGTCGTGTTCGCTAAGTTGCTTCTTATCTATCGGCGCGATGATTTTTTTGGGCGTTAGCTGGGCCAGCTTAAACGGCGGAGCGGTCAACCGCCACAACCGGGTCCCCTGCGTCATCGCGAGGCGTTCGTCCACCCACGTCCGGGAGCATGTTTGCCGTATATTTGCCGTACGCGGCCATTTTCTGCCGCCCAATATCTTCTAGTTCTTTGATATTATTGGCGTCCCCTACCGGATTCGAACCGGTGTTGCCGCCGTGAGAGGGCGGTGTCCTGGGCCTCTAGACGAAGGGGACGCAGTGCCGGTTACCTAGATAGCGGCTGCGGCGATTGCGATCAAGCGGTTGCCGTCGTCGCCGCCTCGTTGGAGGTCGGCGACGGATCGACGCCGCTCGCGCCGGGCGCCGCTTATTCCTGCGGATAGCGCCAGATCTGGGCGGGCTGGGTCGCGGTCTCGTCGATCGTCCATTGCGGCAGGGCGAGGCCCTCCGTGACATCGGTGAAGACCATCCGCACCCGACTCCCGATGCCGACCCGCCGCACCATGTCGGGCGGCGCGAGCTTGCCGTCGGGGGTGCACAGATTGCCGACGACGCGCAACGCCTCGTCCGCCGTCGGCTCGCCCTTTTGCGTGTCGAGATCGACCAGCAGGATCAAATAGGGCGTGTGCTCGCGGAAGGCCGGCTGGATCGCGTGGTGGACCTCGCTATAGGAGTGCACCGCGCCCTTGCCCTCGACCTTTTTCCAGGTCGATTCGAGCGTCATGCACCACGGGCACGCGGTGGTCGGCGGGTAGCGCAGCCGGCCGCACCCGGCGCAGACCTGCAGGTGAAAATCATGCGCCGCGCAGTGCTTGAAATATTCGAGGTTCTCGTGGTCGAGATCCGCCAATTGCAGCGGCATCCCAAGATATTGCGCCTGGATTCCTGGCATTTTCTGTCTCCCTTTCCTCAGCCGCGCCGCATGACCATCGACGAGGTCGTCGATGGGTTGGCCCAGCCGAGATTGGCGCTGACTTCGACATTCCTGACCTGGCGGCAGCCGCCTTCCTTGTAGTCGTAGGTATGCTGGCGCTTGCCGTCGGCGCCCACCGGGCAGTAATCGTCGACATCGTGGCGCAATTGCCTGGTGTTCTCGATGACCATGTTCATGCCGTGGGTGTAGCCCTCGCACAAATGCCCGCCGCTAGTATTGTTGGGCCGCTTGCCGCCGAGCGTGATCGTGCCGTTCGAGACGTAGTCGCCGCCCTCGCCCTTCTTGCAGAAGCCGTAATCCTCGAGTTGCAGCATCGTCGTGAAGGTGAAGGCGTCGTAAGAGCCGGTGATGTCGATATCCTCGGGCCCGACCCCCGAATTCGGCCACAGGATCTGCTTGGCGTAATAGCCGGCGACGGTCGAGATCGGCCCGTGCTGGTAATGCATGTCGAGGCGCGGCTTGTTGCAGCGCCCGACGACGCCGCGGATCAGCACCAGCGGGTGCTTGCAGTCCTTGGCGCGGTCGGCCGAGGTCACGATGATGCAGGTCGCGTTGTCGGTCTCGACGCAGCAATCCAACAGATGGAGCGGCTTGCAGATGAAGCGGCTGGTCAGCACGTCCTCGACCGTGAAGCGCCGCTTGTAATAGGCCTTCGGGTTGTTCGAGGCGTGGTGGCTGTGGAACATCTTCACATGCGCGACCTGCTCGGGGGTCGTGCCGTAATCGTACATGTGGCGCATGAAGGTCGGCGCGAAACTCTGCCCGGCGCTCTGCCAGCCATAGGAGCGGTTGTGGATCATGTCGCCGGCGACCGGCGCCGCCGAGCGCGCGCCGGTCCCGCCGATGCGCACCTGCGAGAAGCCGTTCATCGAGCGGAAGATCGCCACGGTCTTGCAGCAGCCGGCCTCTATCAGGCCGATCGCGATGCCGACCAGCGCCTCGGTCGACGAGCCGCCGCCGACGACATCCATGTAGAAATTGAGGCGAATGCCGAGGTCGCCGGCGATGAACGTGGCGCTCGTCGAATCGCCGCCCGAATAATCGAGCATGCCGTCGATGTCGGAGGGCTTCAGCCCGGCATCGAGGATCGCGTTGCGGACCGCCCAGGTGCCAAGCGCCCGGGTCGTCTTGTTCGAGCCGCGTGTATAGGTGGTCTCGCCCACCCCGACGATCGCGTATTTGTCGCGCAGATATTTCGGCGTCGTCGCATCGACCTCTTGTCGCGGTAATGGCATGACGTGTCTCCCTTCACTTGCGATTGTCATCCCGGCGAAGGCCGGGATCCACTGATCAGCTTCCCGAGCGGTTGAAGCGTGGGTCCCGGCCGGAGTTTATCCTCGGGCCGGCCGTAGGCCGGACCCGTGGGCCGGGACGACAAATGTTAGTTCACCACAACCGATAGAACTTCAGCGCGGTGTTATGGAACATCGCGTTCTTTTCGTCGGCCGAGTAATTCTCGGCGACGCGCTTGAACGCGTTCCACAGATTGGAATAGCTGCACATCCCCTTGTCGACCGGGAAATTGCTCTCGAACATCGAGCGGTCGGGGCCAAAGGCGGCGATGCAGGTGTCGAGATAGGGGCGCCACGCCTTGGCCAGCTGTTCCGACGACGGCGCCGAATCCTGACGGCCCATCTCGAACCCCATCAGCGACGGCATGCCGAGCCCGCCGAGCTTGATGTAGACGTTCGGGAACTGCCCGAGCTTGGCGATCTGCTGGCTCCACTCGGCGAAAACCTCCTCGCGCTTGTCGGCATAGGGGCCGACCGCCAGCGCGCCGCCGATATGGTTCAAGACGATCTTGGTCTCGGGGAAGGCGCGCGCGAGATCGACGAGGTCGCCGAGTTGGCTGTGGAACATCCACGCCTCGAACGACAAATTGAGCGGGGCCAGCGCCGCGAAGCCCTCGCGCCACGCGCGATCGACATAGAGGCCCTCGCCCGACCCGGATGTGAATACCCTAAGGTTGGGGTCGGCATGCCAGGTCGCGCCGTTGCGGATGCCGCGGAAGCGCCCGCCGGACAGGATGACGTGCTGTTCGAGGACGCCCTTGGCGCGGCTGCCGATGCGGAAATCGACATTGCCGATAATCCCGGCACAGGCGCGCGGCGCGCCGTATTTGCCGGATTCGCTCATCGCCGAAACGCCGGCGACGAATTGGGTTTCGCCGAGCGAGCGCGTTTCGGGCGGCCCCTCGGCGCGGTACATCTCGCGGCATTCGAGAAAGACCGTGGCCCGGATGTTGTGGCCGCTGTTCAAATCTTCCATCAAATCGTGGAACAGATAGCGGTTGCCCGGCCGGTCCCACAAATGATGGTGCGGGTCGATGATCGGACGATCCGGTTCGAGCGCCGGTTCCTGCGTCGCGGCGAGCCAGTCCTTGCGGATCGGCAAATGCCGGGCGGCGGGGGCTGGGGGCGTCTGCATCGGCTGAGATCCTCCCGGGAGGCGGTTGGCTCGGTTCCCGCAACTCTGCCCCGGCGCGGCCTCAAATGCCAATGCGTTTATCGGCCATCTCTTGCGGTGGCTCAGTCGTAAGGGTATATAACCTTACAATTGCGTCTGCACGCAAAAGGCATCCGATGACGACGACACTGACAGTCACCAGCAAGGGACAGGTCACGCTGCGCAAGGAGGTGTTGCGGCATCTCGGCGTGGCGCCCGGCCAGAAAGTGGAGGTCGATCTGCTGCCGAACGGCCGCCTCGAATTGCGCGCGGTCAAACCGACGGGATCGATCGAAGACGTCTTCGGCTTTTTGACGCGGCCAGGCACGAAGCCGCTCACAATCGAAGAAATCAACGAAATCATCGCCGATGGTTGGGCAGGTATTCGTTGAGGGCCACCGCTGACACCAACATCCTCGTTCGAGCAATTGTCAATGACGACCACCACCAGGCGCGGCTCGCTCAGAACCTGCTGAGTACCGCGGAAATCATTGTGCTAACGCTGCCGGCACTTTGTGAGTTTGTATGGGTGACCAAGCGCGGGTACCGGCACAGAGCCGAAGACATTGCGGCCGCCATCCGACTCCTCGTTTCTGCACCCACGGCACGGGTTGACCGGGCGGCCGTGGAAGCTGGACTCGCGATGCTTGATTCCGGCGGCGATTTTGCCGACGGGGTCATCGCGTTCGAGGGGCGCCGGCTCGGCGGGACGGTGTTCGCCAGCTTCGATCGCAGAGCAACCGAATTGATCGCCGCGACCGGCGGCGAAACGCAGCTGTTGGACAGCGCATCCGAACAGCCCTAGCGGAAGGGCCGCTACACCTTCGCCAGCACCCGCTCGCGGAAGGAGCGCATCTCGGCGATGACCGCGTCGGCGTCGGGGCGCTCGAAATCGAAATCGATCGCGGTGACGCCGAGATCGCCCAATGCGTGGATGTCGCCGATGATGTCGCTGTCGCTGCCGGAAAAGAGCCGTCGCTCGCCATCCGAGGCGGTGGCCGCCAGCGCGTCGCCATAGCGCTTGACCCGGTAGGTCAGCGCCACCGCGTCGCGCGCCCGGCCGGCCGCTTCGGTCGCCCGCCGCAGCCGCTCGATGCCGGCCCGGTAGCGCGGCAGGCTGTCGAGCGGATGGGCATTGTTGGTGCCGATCGGATACCACGCATCACCGAGCCGAGCCGCGCGGCGCAGCGAGGGTCCGCTCTCGCCGCCGACCCAGATCGGCGGGTACGGCGTCTGCGCCGGCTTCGGCTCGAGCAGCAGCCCGTTGTGATGGACGTATTTGCCGTCGATCTTAGGCTTCTTCTCGGTCCACAGCGTGCGGAACGCGGCGACATATTCGTCGGTCACCGCGCCGCGCTCGGCGAACGGCGTCGTGACCACCGCGTCGAACTCGGCCTTGAGCCAGCCCGCCCCGATGCCCACTGTCAACCGCCCGCCCGACAAGACGTCGATCGTCGCCAGCATCTTGGCCGCGAGCACCGCCGGCCGGTGCGGCACGACCAGCACCGCCAGCACCAGCCGCACCCGCGAGGTCACCGACGCCAGCCAGGCGGCCAGGGTCAGCATCTCGTGGCGGTAGGCGCTGTCGGTCGAATAGAACGCGCCGCTCTCCGAATAAGGGTAGCCGGGCTCGGCCATGTCGGGCAGCACCACATGGTCGGTCACGGTCAGGTAATCGTAACCGAGCGCCTCGCCTTCGCGGGCGATGCGCAGCATGATCTCCGGCGCCGCCAGCCTGCCGCTGTTCGGCAGGTTGAACCCGAACTGCATCGCCCCCTCCAATCGAACCGCCGCCGCGCTCGTGGTCGGAGCGCAGTGTGCACCGGCGATCGGGAGCGGCGCGAGCCGAAACTACCGAAAACTCAAGACGCGACGCGCGCTCCGGCTGCGCCTTGTCCATCGTCGAGCAGCCCGGGATGTCACGCCGCACTTAATCATTCTCCGGCGGGCGGGGTTTGACACGCGGATTGCGCGATCCTACCCTCTCTGGCGAACGTCACGACGGGTTCACCGTCGCGTTCCGGGAGGGAAACATGTGCGCTCATGCCAGTCCTCAGCAGATCCGCTCGCAGTTGAAGCACCCCATCGTCGATGGTGACGGCCATTGGCTCGAATACGGGCCGGTGTTCAGCGAAAAAATGCGCAAGGCCGGCGGCGACAAGGCAGCGGACGGCTTTCTCGCGGCTCTGCGCACGACCACGGAAGCGCTGAAGATGACCCCGGCCGAGCGCCGCCGCCGCCGCGTCGCGATGCCCAATTTCTGGAACCGCCAGGCCGAGAACACGCTCGACCGCGCCACCGCGATGATGCCGCGCATGCTCTACGAGCGGCTCGACGAAATCGGCCTCGATTTCGCCGTCGTCTACCCGACCGCCGGGCTGCGCCTGCCGCGCATCAAGGATGACGAGACCCGCCGCGCCGTGATCCGCGCCTACAACATCGTCTCGGCCGAGTATTTCTCCGGGCTCGGCGACCGGCTGACCCCGGCCGCGATCATCCCGATGCACCACCCCGAGGAGGCGATCGCCGAACTCGAATTCACCACGACGCAGCTCGGTTCCAAGGTCGGCATGTTCGGCAGCGGCATGCCGCGCCGGGTGCCCGCGGCCGCCGCCAACGACCCGGAAGACCAGCGCTTCACGGTCTATTACGACCTGCTCGCGATCGACAGCGACTATGATTACGACCCGGTCTGGGCGAAATGCCGGGATGTCGGCATCGCGCCGACCTTCCACAGCTCGGCGAGCGGCCAGGGCCTCAGGCTCTCGCCGACCAACTTCGTCTACAATCATATCGGCCATTTCGCCGCCGCCGGCCATGCGGTCGCCAAGGCGATCTTCCTGGGCGGCGTCACAAGGCGTTTCCCGGAACTGCGCTTCGCCTTCCTCGAAGGCGGCGTCGGCTGGGCCTGTCAGCTGTTCGGCGATTTGATCGAGCATTGGGAGCGCCGCGGCGCCCCGGCGCTGGAGCGCATGAAGCCCGAAAAGCTCGACCGCAAGCTCCTGATGGATATGGTCGAAAAACACGGCTACGACGACATCGCCGCGGCACTGAAGGCTCGCGACGGCTGGCCCAGCCCCGACACCCAGAACCTGACCGGCAACCGCGACGAGTTCGACGATTTCGCCGCCTGCAAGATCACCCGCAAGGAGGATTGGGTCGACCTCTACGCGAAGCCCTATTATTTCGGCTGCGAGGCCGACGACCGCATGAACGCGTCGGCCTTTGGCCGCGGCAACCCGTTCGGCGCGAGGCTCAACGCGATCTTCAGCTCCGACATCGGGCATTTCGACGTGATCGACTTCCGCGACCCGCTGCGCCAGGCGCATGAGCTGGTCGAGGACGGCCACATCACCGATGACGATTTCCGCGACTTCACCTTCGCCAACGCGGTGCGGCTGTGGGGCACGCAGAACCCGCGTTTCTTCGAGGGCACATCGGTCGCCAAGGAAGCCGCCGCGTTGCTCAGCGCCACCGCGCCGGTCCGGGCTGCCGCCGAGTAGGCGTCGGCGTTCCCGCATGAACCACCCTCTCCCGCACAATGCGGGAGAGGGTTCACCACGCACCCAATTTGTCGTCCCGGCGAAAGCCGGGACCCATTTCCGCCATGGATACCGGCTTTCGCCGGTATGACAAGATATTGGTTACGCTATTATTCTCGAGTGGTTGACCGCGTCGGGCTAAGCGGCGCCCGCAACCCCGGAGGAGGCGCCGCGCTGTCGCCGCCGGTCAGACCGGCCGGTCGCCCTTCACCGTGACCCGGTTGCCCGAGCGGGTGTGCGGCCAGTAATCCCACATCGCGTGGTGCTGGACGGCGCGATTGTCCCAGAACGCGATCGAGTTTTCCTGCCAGCGAAAGCGGCATTGGAACAGCGGGTTGGCCATGTGCTCGTAGAGATAGCGCAGGACCCCGTCGCTCTCATCGCGCGGTATCCCGTTGATGTAGCGGGTAAAGCCCTTGTTGACGTAGAGCGCCTTCTTGCCGGTCACCGGATGGGTGCGCACGACCGGGTGGTCGGCAAAGGGATAGGTCTCTTTGTCCTTGACGCCGTAATTGGCGTATTGCCCGCGGTAATGCTCGCCATTGTGCCGCGCGGTCAGCCCGTCGAGATAGCTCTTCATGCGGTCGGACAGCGCCTCGTACGCGGCATACATGCTGGCGAACAATGTGTCGCCGCCCTTTGGCGGGCATGTCCGGATGTAGAGGATGCTGCCCATCGGCGGCTCGGGGTCGCATGAGACATCGGTGTGCCAGCCCTCGCCATTGGCGCGCGGGCTATCCTTGTCGGCGTGGATGACCATCAGCTCGGGGTGAAGGGGCTCGGCCGGCGCCGCCGGGTGGATGTGCAATTCGCCGAATCTGCGGCCGAAATCGAGGTGCTGATCCTGGCTCAAATGCTGGTCGCGGAAGAAGATCACCGAGTTTTCGGCGAGCGCCCGATGGATTTCGTCCATCTGGCGGTTGCTGATCGGGCGCGACAGGTCGACGCCGCCGATCTCGCCGCCGATGATCGGAGTCAATTTGTCGACGGTGATCGTCTCGAACGGCGCGCCCTCCTCGCTCAGATGCTTGATGCGGGGGCCGCCAAGGCTGCGCAGCGAACTCATTATTTTCTCCTTCCTATGTGGCCGGTGGGCGTCATCGGGGATGATTTTCCTTGTCCTCTAGCAATGCCTCCATCGGCACGTTGAGTGCCCGCGCGATCCGGTCGAGCGTCTCGACGCTTCCGTTCTTCCGTCGTGTCTCTATCTGCGCAATCAGATCGCGACCAACCCCCGACTTAGATGACAAATACAACTGAGTCCAACCGCGGTGCTCGCGCCAAGCCTTGATCGGATGAGCGCCATCGAGTTTGGCCTCGATCACTTCAACCGGAATCGTAACCTCGATCGGTACCCCCCGCTCGCTCTCGAGTCGGGCGACGAAAGCAGCATCCTCAGCACGCACCGCCTCAACAGCCGCGAGGTCGTCGGCATCCTCGGCGATCTCGTTTGCCAACTCCGGATTTTCGAGGATTGCGGAAATTCGGTCCCAATCGGTGCGCGACAGCACGACCTCCCTATCCGTGATCGATTTTGGTTTCGGGAGCGGGAAAGACATGCCTATCTCTTGTAGACATCGCCACGGGTACGTATCAGCTCCACCGTCAATGTCCCTTCCGCGTCATCGACGCTGAACAGAACCCGATAATCGCCAACGCGAAGGCGCAACGATGTAGCACCGGAAAGCGGCTTGACGTCGGCGCCCCGACTTGTCGGCTCGGCAGCCAGTTCTTTGAGACGCGTGAGAATCTGCCCGCGCCGGTCGGCTTGAATTCTGTCGAGTGCTTTCTCGGCGGCACGTCTGAACACCAACCTCATGGCGAGATCCCTTGACGTCCTGCCGGCATTCGTTGCCGATGAGGCGCCCGGGGCGTGCTCTCCGGGGAGCACGCTTCATATAAATCGGCGACGGCCGGGGCGTCAATAGTTTGTGACCCTTGGTAACTTCAGCGCGCAGGGTCTAATCGTCGAACACCCGGCGAAAGATCGTGTCGACGTGTCTGAGATGATAGCCAGTATCGAAAAGCCCGTCGATTGCCTCCGCCGGTAAAAAGCCGGCGATTTCGGGGTCGGCCTTGAGGCGGTCGGCGAAGCGGCCCTCGCCATGCCAGGCCGCCATCGCGTGATCCTGCACGAGGCGATAGGCGTCCTCCCGGCTCATCCCGGCCTGGGTCAGCGCGAGCAGCACGCGCTGCGAGTCGACGAGCCCGCCCAATGATTCGAGGTTCTCCCGCATCCGCTCGGGATGGACGACGAGGCGGTCGACGAGGCCGGTCAGCCGGGCCAGCGCGAAATCGAGCGCGATCGTCGCGTCCGGCGCGAGGACCCGCTCGACCGCCGAATGCGAGATGTCGCGCTCGTGCCACAGCACGACGTTTTCGAGTGCCGGGGTCACGGTCGAGCGGACCAGCCGGGCAAGGCCGGTCAAATTCTCCGATAGAACCGGATTGCGCTTGTGCGGCATCGCCGAGGAGCCCTTCTGGCCGGGCGCGAAATATTCCTCGGCTTCGCGGACTTCGGTGCGTTGCAGATGGCGGATCTCGGTCGCCAGCCGCTCGATCCCGGCGGCGATCAGCGCCAGCGTCATAAAGAACTGCGCGTGGCGGTCGCGCGGGATCACCTGGGTCGAGATCGGCTCCGGCACGAGCCCCAGTTTCTCGGCGACATATTCTTCCACCGCCGGGTCGATGTTGGCGAAGGTGCCGACCGCGCCCGAGATCGCGCAGGTCGCGATTTCGCGCCGCGCCGCGACGAGACGCTCGCGGTTGCGGGCGAACTCGGCAAAATGCCCGGCGAGTTTCAGCCCGAACGTCGTCGGCTCGGCGTGGATCGCGTGGCTGCGGCCGACCGTCGGCGTATATTTGTGCTCGACCGCGCGGCGCTTTAGCACGCTCAGCAGCCGGTCGAGATCGTCGAGCAGGATGTCGGCCGCCTGCTTGAGCTGGACCGCGAGGCAGGTGTCGAGCACGTCGCTCGAGGTCATGCCCTGGTGCATAAAGCGCGCCTCGGGCCCGACATGCTCGGCGACATTGGTCAGGAAGGCGATCACGTCGTGCCGAGTCTCGCGCTCGATCTCGTCGATGCGCGCGACCTCGAACGCGCCCTTGTCGCGCACCGCCCGCGCCGCGCTTTCGGGAATGATACCGAGCCGGGCCTGCGCCTCGCACGCATGGGCCTCGATGTCGAGCCAGATGCGAAAGCGGTTCTCGGGCTCCCAGATCGCCGCCATGTCGGGCCGGCTGTAGCGCGGGATCATGCCGGGACGGTCTCCGTGGCGGGGGTGGCCGGGTCGGTGGCCGGGTCGAAGCCGAGCCGAACGAGCGCGGCGAGCATGTGCGGCGGCACCGGCGCGCTGACCGCGATCGGCGCTTTCGCGGGATAGAGCGGCAGCGTTATCGAGCGGGCGTGCAGTTGGAGCGGCGTCCCTCCCGGGCCGCCATACGCCGGATCGCCGACCACCGGGCACCCGAGCCCGGCGCAATGCACCCGGATCTGGTGGGTGCGCCCGGTGCGCGGCCGCAATTCCAGCCAGGCCCGCCCGTCCGCCGCGCCGAGCACGCGATAGTCGGTAATCGCCTGCTGCCCGGCCGGGTCCGGAACCATGCGCCAGCCGACGGCGCCGCGAACCTCCTTGCGCAGGGCGATCTCGATCCGCCCGGCCGGCTCCGCCGGCACGCCGGCCACGACGGCCCAGTACACCTTCTCGACCGCGCGTTCGGCAAACAGCTTTCCGAGCCGGCGCAGCGCCTTTGGATGGCGGCCAAGCACGAGCACGCCGGAGGTGTCGCGGTCGAGACGGTGCGCCAGCGCCGGTGGCCGCGGCAGGCCGAAGCGCAGCAGCGGAAACCAGTGTTCGAGATGCGGGCCGCCACCGGGACCCGAATGCACCGGGATGCCGGCCGGCTTGTCGATCACCAGCACCAGCCCATCGCGATAGAGCACACGCTCCGTTAGCGTAGCGGGAAACCCCCACCCCAACCCTCCCCCGCTTGCGGGGGAGGGAGTAACCCGCGCCGCACGGTTGTCGGATCCCCTCCCCCGCAAGCCGGGGAGGGTTGGGGTGGGGGCCGAATTTCGGGGGTCCATGATCGGGAACATCGTCGTGGCGGTGCGATCGTACAAGCGCCGTGGCGAAAAGCCATGGCCTCGGAGCGCGCGCCGGGACTAGCGTGTTGTCCAGTGATCAGCAGATCGGACGCATGCCATGAGCGACACGCCGCAAGATTTTGTCATCGAGACCTATCGGTTCGCCGATGACGGGACCGTCCCGAACAATCCGTTGCCGCTCGTCGTCTATCGCGGCGCGTTGCCCGAGGGCGCCGACCGCGCCGCGGCCCGCGAGAAAATGTTCGCGCGCAATGGCTGGCCGGATGCGTGGCGCAACGGCATCTATCCGCACCACCATTATCACAGCACCGCGCACGAGGTGCTCGGCATCGCCCGTGGCTCGGCGCGGGTGCGGCTCGGCGGCGAAGCGGGACAAACGATCGAGCTCGGAGCCGGCGACGTCGTCGTGATCCCGGCCGGCGTCGCGCATAAGCGCGAGGCGGCGAGCGGCGACCTCCTGGTGATCGGCGCCTATCCGCGCGGTCAGCACCCGGATATCTGCGCGGCCGAGCCGGGCCGGCACGACCGCGCTCTCGCCGCCATCGCGATCGTGAAGCTGCCCGAAGCCGACCCCGTCACCGGCGGCCAGACGCCGCTGCTCGCACGCTGGCGGCGATAAGGGCGGCGATACCGGGAATGGTGGCTCAACGCCAATTACGGCGCTAAGCTCGACCAAACCAAGGCGCGGCGCGCGGCGCCGCCGACTGACAGGAGGGCTGCCCATGGCCAAGATCCCGAAAATCTTGCATTCCCACATCGATACGGCGTTTCCGGCGAATGTCTGCCTGTTGGGTTCGGTATTGCCCAGCGGCTTTGCCCAGGTCACCCCGCGCGGCGGCACGATGGTGTTCGACGACGAGCATATCGGGCTGTGGGAGCGCGGCACCGGCAGCACGGCCGACAACATGGCGGACGGCACCAAGCTGACGATCTATTTTCGCAAGCCGGCGCTGCGCGAGGAAGGGGTATTGCCGCGCGGCGGCATCGCCCGCTTCTACGGCACCGCGAAGATCTATAAATCCGGCCCGGTCTATGACGAGGTCTGGAAGCGGCTGGTCCAGCCCGAAAAAGACCGCGACCCGGACAAAAAGGGCTACGCCGTGCTGATGACGGTCGATCGCGCCGAGGATCTGGCCGGCCAGCCGCTGGCCCTCGACTGACGGAATCAGCTCAGGAACTGTTCCTTCAGTACGCGTTCCTCGAGGTTGGCGTCGCGGTCGAACAGCACGGTCATCGCGATGTCGCGGTTCTCGTATATCTCGACCGCCGACACGTCGCGCACCTCGGTGAAATCGGCAACCGCGCTGACCGGGCGCTTGGCGGTTTCGAGCGCCTCGATGCGCACCCGCGCGCCATGCGGCAACAGCGCGCCGCGCCAGCGCCGCGGCCGGAACGCGCTGATCGGGGTCAGCGCCAGCACGCCGGCGCCGAGCGGGATGATCGGCCCGTGCGCCGACAGATTATAGGCCGTGCTGCCGACCGGGGTCGCCAACAGGATGCCGTCGGCCAGCAGCTCGTCGAGCCGCACGATGTTGTCGACGCTGACCCGCAGCCTGGCGGCCTGACGGGTCTCGCGCAGCAGCGACACTTCGTTGAAGGCGATCGCGCGGTGGCTGGCGCCGCCGAGCTGCCACGCCGTCATCTCCAGCGGATGCAATTCGACCGGCTGGGCCGAGGCCAGGCGTTCGTGCAGGCCGTCGCGCCGGTACGAGTTCATCAGGAAGCCGACGCTGCCGCGGTGCATGCCAAAGATCGGCTTGCCGCTCGCGACGAACCGATGCAGCGTTTCGAGCATGAACCCGTCGCCGCCGAGCGGCACGATGATGTCGGCCTGTTGCGGGTCGATCGTGCCGTATCGCTGGCGCAGTTCGTCGAGCGCCAATTGCGCCGCCTCGGCGTCGGAGGCGACAAAAGCAACAAGCGGCTGGTTTGGCTGCAGCGCGGCAGTCACCCGCCGGTGACGCTCATGTGTCGCGAGACGGCGGGCCGGTTGTGACGGCGGTCGATGATGAAATCGTGGCCCTTGGGCTTGCGGCCGATCGCTTCGCGGATCGCCGCGTCGACCGGCTCGTCGCTTTCCGATTGGCGCAGCGGGGTGCGCAGATCGGCCGCGTCCTCCTGGCCGAGGCACATATAGAGCGTGCCGGTGCAGGTCAGGCGGACCCGGTTGCAGCTTTCGCAGAAATTATGGGTCAGCGGCGTGATAAAGCCGAGCCGCCCGCCGGTCTCGCGCACCGTCACGTAACGCGCCGGGCCGCCGGTGCGGTAGTCGCTCTCGTCGAGCGTCCAGCGCCGCTGCAGCCGCGCCCGCACCAGCGATAGCGGCAGGTATTGGTCGAGCCGGTTCTCGCCGCCGATATCGCCCATCGGCATGACTTCGATGATGACGAGGTCGAACCCTTCGTCCCCGCACCAAGCGACCAGATCGTCGAGTTCCTCGTCGTTGACGCCGCGCAACGCCACCGTGTTTATCTTGACCGCAAGCCCGGCCGCCTTGGCGGCGGCGAGCCCGTCGAGCACCTGGTCGAGCTTGCCGCGCCGGGTGATCGCGGTGAATTTGGCCGGATCGAGCGTGTCGACCGAGACATTGACCCGGCGCACCCCGCAATCGCGCAGCTCGTCGGCGTAGCGGGCGAGCTGGCTGCCATTGGTCGTCAGGGTCAATTCGTCGAGTGCGCCGGTCTTGATGTGGCGCCCCAAGGCGCGGAACAGCGTCATGATGTTGCGACGAACCAAGGGCTCGCCGCCGGTCAGGCGCAATTTCCTGGCTCCGAGCCGGACAAACGCGCTGCACACCCGGTCGAGTTCCTCGAGGGTCAGCAGCTCGGCTTTCGGCAAAAAACTCATTTCTTCCGCCATGCAATAAACGCAGCGGAAGTCGCAGCGGTCGGTGACCGATACGCGCAGATAGCTGATGGTGCGTCCAAACGGGTCGATCATGGCAAAATCCAGTGTGCGCCGAAAGCGGCGCGCGACCTTGAATATATAAGGCGGCTCCCGCCGACTGTCGCCCCCGATATGATCATGGCTCCACAGCAGCGCGCGCCGGCCGCTCGCGTTCGGGTTCGGCGGGAAACCAGTCGCCGAGCACCTGGTCCGGGGTATAGGAGCTGCGCCGCAGCCGCGCGAAATCCGTCGCGTCGATCTCGGCATGTTCTTCAAGATCGATGATGGCGAGCTCGATGCCGTCCTTGGCAGCGTGTCCGACGAGGCGCCCCAATTCGCGCCTGAGGCTCGGGTTGTCCGTGAGGATCGCCTCGATCTGGAGCCTGGCCAGCCGGATCGAGCGGCGCCAACCGTTGCGCGAATCAACCGCCGGCGAGTGCTCCAGCTTCACGAAATGCTGGATGATCCGCATGATGTATGCCCGCAAGCCGCGTGCGTGAGCTCTCCCCAAATCATCGATCTCTTCAGCCAAATTCTCCCAATCCAGCTGCTGGTTCGAGGCCGTACGGGCGGCGGCGCGCAACGCCTCGGCCTGCTGCTTCGACCAGGCGGCGAAATCCTCCTCGTAAAGCGTATTGCTCTCGCTCATTGCGCCTCTCCGCGCGCATCGGGGTCGGGTGGAAACCAATCGCCGAGGATCTGGTCTTCGGTATAAATGGTGCCGCGGATGCGGACCAGGGTTGCGGAGTCGAGCTCACCGTATTTTCCGAGCTCACTGATTGCCTTTCGCGAACCGCGCTTTATCTCCGCTGTGATGGCCGCGGCGATCTCTGTCTTCAGACTTGGGCTATCTTCGAGCACGGCCTCGATCTCATTCCTGGCATCGCCAATCGATGCTATCCAGCCCATCCGCGGGTCTGCGGCGCGGGAGTTTTCAAGTTTCAGCAGGTGCTCGATGATCCGGCGAATTTGACTCTTGAGTTCGCTCCGCTGCGAGATACCCAAGCTCTCGATCTCCTCCGCCAGGTTCTCCCAATCGAGTTTCTGGTTCGAGCCGCCGCGTGCCGCAGAGCGTAGCGCCTCCGCCTGCTCTTTTGACCAGGCGACGAAATCCTCCTTGTAGAGCGTCTTCACTTCTGACATCGCGGCCGCTCCTGCTATCCGCCGTGGACAAGGATGACATCGCTTACCTTGAAGCGAAAGCCGGCGGTGCCCATCATCGCATTCATGGAAGAATTCGCGGTGCGGCCCGATCCCGATGACCCGCGCCTGACGCGCCGGGTCCAGGGGATCGACCAGGACGGCAAACCGATCGAGACCGCGGTCGTGACCGAGCGGCCGCTGACGCTCTTTCTGAACGGGCGCGAGATCGTCACGATGATGACGATCGGCGACCACCCGAACTATCTGGCGGTGGGCTATCTGATCAACCAGAACATGCTCGGCCCCGAGGACCGCATCATCGCGGTCGATTACGACGACGAGATCGAGACAATCGTCGTCCGCACCGACCGCGAGACCGATTTCGAGGACAAGCTCAAAAAAAAGACACTGACCTCGGGCTGCGCCCAGGGCACCGTGTTCGGCGATCTGATGGAACGCTTCGACGAGGTGCGGCTCGATCCCGACGCGATTTTGCGCACATCATGGCTCTATGCGCTGACCCGCAAGATCAACACCGCGCCGAGCCTTTATCTCGCCGCCGGCGCGATCCACGGCAGCATCCTGTGCGAAGAGGACCGGCCCCTCCTTTACATGGAGGATGTCGGCCGGCACAACGCGGTCGACAAGATCGCGGGCTACATGCACCTCAACCGGGTGTCGCCCTCCGGCAAGATCTTCTACACGACCGGCCGGTTGACCTCGGAGATGGTGATCAAGACGGTGCAGATGGGCATCCCGATCCTGATCTCGCGCTCCGGGTTCACCGCCTGGGGGGTCGAGCTGGCGCGCCAAGCCGGTCTCACGCTGATCGGCCGCGCCAAGGGACGGCGCTTTGTCGCGCTGGCCGGCGCCGAACGCATCGTCTTCGATAGCGACCCGCGCGCCGTCGCCGACGAACCGGCGCGTCTCGCGCGCAAGGCGAGCCTGCCGGAAGGTGCGCATGAAATCGCCGGTGAAACGGCGTGACCATCGTCGGGCTGCTGCTGGCCGGCGGGCAGTCGCGGCGGATGGGCGGCGGCGACAAGGCGTTGCGCCTGCTCGCCGGGCGCACTTTGCTCGACCATGTGATCGAACGCATGCAGCCGCAGGTCAGCGTCCTGGTACTCAACGCCAACGGCGACCCGGCGCGTTTCGATCGGTTCGGCTTGCCGGTGGTGGCCGACAGCGTTCCCGATTTCGCCGGCCCGCTCGCCGGCATCCTCGCCGGGCTCGATTGGGCCGCTGACAACCGGCCGGATTGCCCGCTGGTCGCCAGCGTCGCAACCGATGCCCCGTTTCTGCCAAGAGATCTCGTCGCTCGTCTGGCGCGGGGCATGGCAGCGTCCGAGGCAGACCTGGCCTGCGCCGCATCGGGCGGCCAGCCGCATCCGGTCATCGGTCTATGGCCCGTGCGGCTGCGCAATGAATTGCGCGAGGCGCTGGTCGACGAGGGAATCCGCAAGGTCGACCGCTGGACGGCGCGCTATCGCCTGGCGACGGTGGAATTTACCGAATCCGGCGCCGGAATCGACCCGTTCTTCAACGCCAATCGGCCCGAGGATTTCGACCGCGCGGCGGCGCTTCTCAAGGATAGCGCCTGACCTGGCCCTCCGTCACCGTTAACCCTGTCGCGTCATTGCCAGCCGGACGCGCCGCGTGCCAGCATCCCATCCATGATTCGACCCATCGACCTGCGCGTGATCGAGCTGCTCGCCGCGCGTCTCTGCCACGATTTGATCGGCCCCGTCGCGGCAATCGGCAACGGCGTCGAACTGCTTGCCGAGGACGATGCGGAGTTTCGCGGCGACGCGGTCGCGCTGGTCGGCGATAGCGCGCGCCAAGCCACAAAGCGGCTGCAATTCTATCGCTTCGCGTATGGCTATGGCGGCGGCGGGCTGGCCGGTCCGGCGCCCTATCTGCTCGCGACCGAGTTCTTCGCCGAAACCTCCGCTGAATGCGACTATGGCGGCGCGGCGCGCACCCTGCCGCTCGACCAACAAAAGCTGGCTTGTGCGATGCTCGCCCTCGCCGGCGAGGGATTGCCGCGCGGCGGTAAGCTGGTGCTCGAGGTCGGTGCGGCCGGACCGGAGGTCGACGCAACCGGCGCGGGCACCGGCCCCTCGCCCGAGGCGCGCGCGGCGCTGGCGCTGGCGACCCCGGCCGCCGAACTCACGACGCGAACGATCGGAGCCTATTTCGCCGGATTGCTGGCCGAGGCGCAGGGCTTCCGGCTGGCTGTCGCCGACCGCCCCGGCGGGTTCCGGCTCAGCGCGGTAAGATAAGAATTAGGTCCGGTCAGGCCCGTTGCATTTCGGGGGCCGCTTCGACCGGGTCGCGCAGCACATAGCCGCGTCCCCACACCGTCTCGATGTAATGCTCGCCGCCGGTCGCCGTCGAGAGCTTCTTGCGCAGCTTGCAGATGAACACGTCGATGATCTTCAGCTCCGGCTCGTCCATCCCGCCATAGAGGTGATTGAGGAACATTTCCTTGGTCAGGGTCGTGCCCTTGCGCAGGCTCAACAATTCGATGATGCCGTATTCCTTGGCGGTCAGATGCAGCGGATGGTCCGCGACGGTAACGACGCGGGCGTCGAGCTTGACCTCCAGCTTGCCGGTGCGGATCGTCGATTCGGAATGGCCCTTCGAGCGGCGAACGATCGCCTGGATGCGCGCGATCAGCTCGCGCCGGTCGAACGGTTTGGTCAGGAAATCATCGGCGCCGAACCCGAGGCCCTTGATCTTGTGATCGAGTTCGCCGAGGCCCGAGAGGATCAGAATCGGGGTCCGCACCCGCGCCGCGCGCAGCCGGCGCAGCACCTCGTACCCGTCGATGTCCGGCAAAAGAAGATCAAGAATGATGATGTCGTAATCATAGAGCTTGCCGATTTCGAGCCCGTCTTCGCCCAGATCGGTCGTGTCGCAGATAAAGCTCTCCTTCTTCAGCATCAGCTGGATGCTGGCAGCCGTTGCGGCGTCATCCTCAACAAGCAGAACACGCATTGTGAAATCTCCCTGAGGGCGGGCCGACAGCCGCCATGCCTCGTCGTTAACCAGTGTTACCGGAAGCGGTTAACAAATGCTTATCCGCAGGGCAAACGCCGATAGGCCCCGGTCGAGCCCAGCTTAACCCAATCTTAGCGCCAATTCGACAGGCTGGATACTCGCTGACTTGGGCGAGGCTGACTCGGGCGAGGCTGACTCGGGCGAGGCTGACTCGGGCGAGGACCGAGCCGACCAACCTCGCCGCCGATCATCGCCACGGCGGCGCGGCCGCCGGAGTGTCGCCGGGAGCTCCAGGGGGGCTGCCAGGGGAGCTAAATGAGCGTGCTTGAGAACCTCGTGGTCATGCATCGCCGGCAATGCGATGAACGCCGTCGCCACCTCGCCGATCTCGAAGACCTCGCGCAACGCTTGCGGGCCGATGCAATGCGGCTGCTCGGCGCAATCGGATTGGGCGCCATCGCTCCGTCCGAGGCCGGGGCGGGCGGTTTCGGCCCGCCGGCGTTCGAGCGCTATCGCAAACTCGAACGCTCGATTGCCGAACTCGATCGCCAGATCAGCGCGGCGCGCGACGCGCTCGCGACCGCCGAGCAGCACCTCAAACAGCACGAACGCGCCGCGGCGCTGCGCACGAGCGCAAGCAGCGTGCCCATTACGGGCGGCACCCCTCGGCTCCGCCGCACGCCGCCCGGCCGCTGATCGAGCCGCGCGTCGGCGCGGCAAAAAGCCGCTCCGATTACAAGCTCATGTAGACGCTCGATTTGCCGTCCTCGCCGAACGCGTGGATCACGAACGGCTCGGCTTTCGGACCGGGCATGCCGGGAGACCCGACGGGCATGCCGGCAAGGGTAATGCCTTTGATCGCCGGACGCTCGGCCAACAGCTTTTGGATCGCCTCGACCGGCACGTGGCCCTCGACGACGTAACCCCCGACAAAGGCCGTATGGCAGCCCTGGAGTTCCGCCGGGACGCCCGCCTTGCGGCTGATCTCGGCCACTTCGCGGGTCGAATGCGAGGTGACCGTGAAGCCCCGCTCCCGAAGATAGTCGGCATACAGATCGCAGCATCCGCATTCCGGGCTCTTGTGCAGGCTCACGGCGACCGGAGCGGCGGCGAGCCCTCCGGTCATCGCCAGGGTCGACACGGAAAGCAGCAAGATTCGCCGGGTGATCATCCTCTCCTCCGCAGTCGCGAGGTTGCAGATGGAGTTGGGCACACCCCCGCGACGTTCAACCCGCCCTGGGTTGGTGTCGCATTTTGAATTTTCGCATCCGACCCACAACAGCCGCTCGCCTCGATCGGCTGCGACGGCGGTTCATGCCCCTAAGGAGCCATTGACCGTGAGGATCGCGGGAATGCGGTCACACGAGTCTGCACAAATCAAGTGCGCCAAAATCGCCATGTACGCACAACAAAAAGGGATGAGGGGGTCTTTGTACGTCGTATAGGAGATGATCTGCTGGAGAGCCGGCACATGCGGGACGTGGCGACATTCATCGCGCTAAATCGGTTCGGGCTCGGTGCGGTGCCCGGAGCAGCGGAGGCCATTGGTGGCGACCCGCGCGGCTGGGTCGCGACGCAGATCGACAGGCGCGCGGCGCCGGGGACGGCCGGCGGGCGCGCGTCGGCCGGCGTCTTGGCGGAGATGCATCGCGCAGCGAATGAGGGACCCGAACAGCTGCGCGCGACGGCGCGACGGCTCTATGCCGGGGTCTTCTGGCCCGAAATCGTCGCTCGCGCCCGGCACGCCATCGCGACCGAGCAGCCGTTCGCGGAACGCATGGCGCTCTTCTGGTCGAACCAGTTCACAGTCAGCCGGACCCGCGCCATCGTTGGCCCCGCAATCCCGGCTTATGAGCGGGAGGCGATCCGCCCCTACGTCTTCGGCCGCTTCGCCGACATGCTCAAGGCGGTCTGCCGCCACCCGTGCATGCTGAGCTATCTGGACAACATCGTCTCCATCGGCCCGCAATCGGACGCAGGCCGGCGGCGGCTTGCGAGCGGCGCAGACGCGCGAACCCTCAACGAGAACCTCGCCCGCGAAATCCTGGAGCTGCACACAATCGGCGTGAATGGCGGCTATGGCCAACAGGACGTGATCGAACTCGCCAAGGCGATCAGCGGCTGGAGTCACGGCGGCTTTCGCCCCCCGCAGGACTCGCGCCCGGTGCATGGCGACTTCGAGTTCAGGCCGGTGTTCCATGAGCCCGGCCCGAAGACCGTGCTGGGCAGGACCTACGCCGAGGCCGGCGCGGACGAAGGTCACGCGATCCTCGACGATCTCGCACGCCATCCCGCGACGGCGCAACATCTGGCGACAAAGCTTGTCCGCCATTTCATCGCCGACGATCCGCCGGCGGACGCGGTGACGCGCATCGCCCGCGTTTTCCTGGCGAGCGACGGCGATCTGGCCGCGGTCTCCCGCGCGCTGATCGATTTGGACGCCGTCTGGCGGGAGAAGCTGCCCAAGGTAAAGACCCACTACGAGTTCGTCGTCGCCGTCCACCGCGCGGTCGGGAATGCGACGCCAAGGGCGGCGGATGTCGTCCCCCCGCTCCAGACGCTGGGACAGCCGCCGTTCTCCGCGCCGTCGCCTCAGGGCTGGGGCGATACGGCCCGGCATTGGATCGCGCCAGAAGCCCTGTTACGGCGGATCGAATGGGTCCGCAGCTTTGCCGGCTCCCTGCCGGCGACGCTGCATCCCGCCCGCTTCCTGGACGACGTCATCGGCCCCGTCGCTGGCGACGGGACGCGGCAGGGCGTGGCGCGCGCGCCCTCGGGCGACGCGGCGATCGCGCTGGTGCTGGCGAGCGCGGAATTTCAGAGGAGATGACCATGCTGGAGCGTCGGTCTTTTCTCGCGGGCGCCGCCGCCCTGGCCGCGCTCGCCTCCAGCCGCGCCGCCTTCGCCGCCGCGCCGACGGACAGGCGCTTCGTTCTGGTTCTGCTGCGTGGCGGGCTCGACGGCCTGCACGCCCTCTCGCCCCACGGCGACCAGGACTATCGCCGTCGGCGGCCCACCCTGGCGCTCTCACCCGACCCGGTCCTCGATCTCGACGGCTATTTCGGCCTGCATCCGGCGCTCGGCGATCTGATGCCGCTCTACCGGGCGGGCGAGTTGCTGCTCGTCCCGGCCGCCGCCACCCGCTATCGGGACCGCTCCCATTTCGACGGGCAGAACATGCTGGAGAACGGAAGCGGCAAACCCTATGGCGCGGAGGACGGCTGGCTCAACCGGGCGATCTTAGGGCTCAACGGCGGCGATCGCCGGCTCGGCCTGGCCTTGGGACCGGCCGTGCCGTTGATCCTGCAGGGGCCGGCGCGGGTCCGCAGCTGGTCGGACAGCGACCTGCCCGCCGCCGACGAAGACTTCCTCGCCCGCATGACGGTGGCGTACCAGCACGATCCGCTGTTCGCGGCCGCGCTCCGCGACGCCCGTGGCGGCGCCAAGCCGGCGGTTGCCATGGGCGACATGGCGGGCGAACCTCGGCCCGCGCAGGTCTACATCAAGGCGGCGCGGGCGGCGGCCGATCTGCTCGCGCGGCCGGACGGCCCGCGGGTAGCGGTGCTGGAGTCACAGGGCTGGGACACCCATTTCGCCCAAGAGCGTCGGCTGACGGAGCTGTTGGGAGACCTCTCCCGCGGTCTCTTGGAGCTGAAGCGCGGCCTGGGCGAAGCCTGGCGGGAGACGGTCGTCATGGTGGTCTCCGAGTTCGGGCGCACCGCGGCTGAGAACGGTAGCCGCGGCACCGACCACGGCACGGGCGGCCTCGCCCTCCTGGCAGGCGGCGCCGTCGCCGGCGGCCGCATCGTCGGCGACTGGCCGTGCCTCTCCGACCGAGCGCTCTACGAAGGCCGCGACGTTCTGGCGGCGAATGCCTACGAGCGCCTGTTCAAGGCCGTCCTGATCGGCCATCTGGGTCTCGATCTGGGCTTCGTCGAAGATCGCGTGTTCCCCGCGAGCCGCGCGCAGTCGCCGATGAATGGGCTATTTCGTCGGGCGTAGCAGGCACCGATTGCTGTCGTGCCGCGGCCGTTTCGGAGGTAGTCGAGAAACAATTTGCCCCAGGCCGAAGGTCCGGAATCGGCGCTCCTTGCCCATTCGCGGCGGCAGATGCCAAGGGCAGCTCTCCACCCCAAGCGGAAATTCAAATTGCGACACTACCCGGCCGGGGCCGTTCCCTTCACTTGCCACGGCCGCTAAGCTGGCCGCCCGGAACCCGAGACGAGCCCAGCCGCCGATGAGCCTCTCCCAGCAATCGTTCGCGCCCAATGCCGCCTGCCCGCTCGACGGCATCCGGGTCGTCGATTTGTCGCGGCTCGTCGCCGGCAACGCGGTGTCGTCGCACCTCGCCGATTTCGGCGCTGAAGTCATCAAGATCGAGGACCCGCACAAGGGCGACCCGCTGCGCGCCTGGCAGACGAACGGGATCAGCGTCCACTGGAAGCTCTATGCCCGCAACAAGAAGAGCGTCGCGCTCGGCCTGCGCGACAAGCGCGGGCGCGACCTCTTCCTCGACCTCGCCGCGTCGAGCGAGGTGCTGATCGAGAATTTCCGCCCCGGTACGCTCGAAAAAATCGGGCTCGGGCCGGAAGTATTGCACGCCCGCAACCCGCGTCTGATCATCGTGCGCGTGTCGGGCTGGGGCCAGGACGGCCCCTATCGCGACCGGCCCGGTTTCGGGACCCTCGTCGAGAGCATGTCGGGCTATGCCGCGCGCACCGGCTTTGCCGACCGCGAGCCGGTATTGCCGCCGACCGCACTGGCCGACATGGTCGCCGGGCTCTACGGCGCCTTTGCCGTGATGGTCGCGCTGCGCCAGGTCGAGGTCGAGGGCGGCGCCGGCCAAATCATTGATCTTCCATTGCTCGACCCGCTGTTCTCGTTCATCGCCACCGAGGCGCCGATCTACAACCTCACCGGCGAGATCCGAGCGCGCACCGGCAGCCGCTCCGAGACGACGAGCCCGCGCAACGTGTTCCGCACCAGGGACGGCCGCTATATCGGCATTTCCGCCTCGATCCAGGCGATGGCGGAGCGGCTGTTCCGCGCGATCGGTCACGGGGACATGATCGCCGACCCGCGTTTTCGCACCAACACCGACCGGGTGCGCAACGCCGAGGAATGCGAGGCGCCGATCGTCGCCTTTATCGCGGCGCGCACCTTGGACGAAAACATGACGGCCTTCGCCGCGGCCGAGGTCACCGCCGCGCCGGTCTACGACATCGACCAGTTCCTCGCCGACCCGCATGTCATCGCGCGCGAGATCGTCGTCGACATGCCCGACAACGAGACTGGGCATATCGCGATGCACAACATCATCCCGCGCCTCTCCGACACCCCCGGCCGGCTGCGCCTGCCGGCGCCGGACCTGGGGCAGCACACCGCCGAGATCCTCGGCCAATTCGGCATCGACCGCGCGACGCTCGAAGGGCTCGCGCGCGACGGGGTCATCGGGCTGGGTGGCTCATGATCCTTTACCAACAAGCGTCATGCCCGGCCTTGTGCCGGGCATCCACGTCTTTGTTTCACGTGGATGGCCGGGACAAGCCCGGCCATGACGGCTAGCGGTGGAGACAACGATGACCCAGAAAGACCTGCCGGTGTGGCGCTCGATGCTGTTCGTGCCGGTGACCGCGCGGCGCTTTGTCGAGGGCGCGGCGCGGCGCGGCGCCGATGCGATCATCCTCGATCTCGAAGACGCGGTCGCCGCCTCCGAGAAGGACCGCGCCCGCACCCTGGTGCCTGAAGCGGCCAAGATCGTGTCGCGGGGCGGCGCCGATGTCGTCGTTCGCATCAACCGCCCGATGCGGATGACCGTGCGCGACCTCGAAGCGGTGATCGGCCCCGATGTGCACACGATCGCCATGCCCAAGGCGGAGAGCGCCCAGCACGTCGAACTCGCCGCCGAGATTATCGACGAATTGGAGGCCGAGCGCGGCATGGCGATCGGCACGACCAAAATGCTGGCGATGGTGGAAACCGCGTCGGCCTTCTTCCGCATCGCCGAGATCGCTCGCGCCCACCCGCGCCTCGTCGCGCTCAATCTCGGGGCCGAGGATTTTGCGCTGTCGGCCGGCATGCTGCCCGAGGCCGAGGGCCTCTTCATGCCAAAGCAGATGTGCGTCTTCGCGGCGCGCGCCGCCGGCATCATGCCGATGGGGTTTGTCGGCACCGTCGCCGATTTCAGCGACCTTGACGGCTTCCGCGAGACGATACGCCGCTCGCGCCGCATCGGCTTCGTCGGCGCCAGCGTGATCCACCCGAGCCAGGTCGCGATCCTGAACGAGGAGTTCCGCCCGAGTGCCGCCGAAATCGACCACGCCACCCGCGCCGTCGCCGCCTACGACAAGGCCCTCGCCGAAGGTGTCGGCGCCGTCACCCTCGACGGCAAGATGATCGACGTCCCCGTCGTCGAACGCGCCAAAATCCTCCTCGCCCGCGAAACCGCCATTGCCGCCAGGGAGGCGAGGAAGAAGCAAACCGCAAGCTAGTCTAGTTATATGTTGTATATTAGTTGGTGCAGACGCCCCGCTACGAGCAATTGCAATGGTGCGCTCCGATGCGCTCCGCCTCTATGCCAAATCTGTCCAGGCCCGAGCACATTCGATACGGCTTGGCGCTATACCTTACGGCAGGTGCCGCATATGGCCTGATCCTGATCTCCGTCGGGCCCGGTTGGCTTTCGACAGGTATCTTCGGTGCGAGCGTTTTGGTCATTCTTTTCGCCTCAGAAGACGCACTCCGCCGTTGGGGACGCCGCCATGGGCGGCCGTTCGTGACCCGCAAGGAGTGGAATGAGGCGAGACAGGTTGTTTTACAGTCGTGGCCCCTGAGGAAACACTGAGCAATGCCGGCGCGGCTGATGGTTTGGCGATGCGGGCCTAATTTCTGGCCGCGACGCGCCGGGTAACGGCATCAATCGGCGGAAATCGGGGTTGTTTTTGTGTTTTCCTGTGTTGTTT
>CAMATN010000066.1 GCA_945861155.1 Rhizobium sp. Q54 | reverse complement strand
GATCCGCCTCCCGAATGGTTGAAAAATGGGTCCCGGCCTTCGCCGGACGACAATTCGTTTTGAGAAATTTATTCAGGAGCTTCACTCGGCGGACCGACTCGGCGCAGAAGGACCCAGCTATAATCCTTCATGTATAGAGGACGGTTGAGGCCGTATCACGCCATCAACCGTTCCTCCAGCGGAGCTATGCTCTTGCGAGCTGCTTGGTAAGTTCCGCCTTGCGCTTGGCCATCTGCGCGCCGAGCGCGTCGAGGTCCATTTTGGTGGCCTCGACTTCCGGGAACATTTCTTCCCGTTCCTCTTTTACGTGGTGCTTGATCTGTTCGCCGAGCACCTTCACCTTCGCATCGTATAGATCATCGCCGGGTTCCATTTCCCCGATTTCGGCGATCAAATTCTTGGCTCCGGCGTGCTCGACGGTGGCTTCGTCGAACAAATCGCCATCCTTGGTGGCCTTGAGCGCCTCCGGATAAAAGATTTCTTCCTCGATCTGCATATGCACCGTCAGCGCCATGCAGATCTTCCGCGCGAGTTCGCCTTTGGCAGCATCATCTTCGAGCCCCTCGTATTCCTCGAAGTAGCCCTCCACCTCGAAATGGTCCTTCTCCAAAAGCTCGATCGCATTCATCGTGTCGCTCCTGTGGCTCTGTCCGACCGTTGCCGCCGCGGCGCCCCGGGTTTTTCGGTCGGCTGATTGCATTGCTTTGGTCTTGGCGTTCGTCGGCATGATGTCTCCGGGGTCAGGGTTGAGGCGTGACACGGGCTCGCCGCTCAAAGGTCAACTTTGCAAACCGGGGACGGGTTCCGCCGACGCGGAAGGCGCGCGCGCTCGCGTATTCGTTATTCTTTTTTGGCTTCTTTTTTTGGCAACAATTCGAGAGTGGCTGCGTTTCTCCACGCGGGCAGGCTGGCCCTTCATGGGACACAAGGGAGAACAAGATTGGCGCGGACAACTTCTTCGCGGGGTCGCGGACCCGCCACCGGCCGCACCAGCGCGCAGCTGGGCGACCAGACGATCATCCGAGGCGAGGGCGGCGAGACCCATCAAATCGCCGGCGGCGACGTGCCGGTCCTGACGACGCAACAAGGTGCACCGGTTGCCGACGACCAGAATTCGCTGAGAATTGGCCGGCGCGGACCGACTGCGCTCGAGGATTTTCATCTCCGCGAGAAGATTTTTCACTTTGACCATGAGCGCATCCCGGAGCGCGTCGTGCACGCGCGCGGCTTTGGCGCGCACGGCTATTTCGAGAATTACGGAGCGCTCGCCGACATCACCCGCGCCGATCTGTTTCAGCGGCCCGGCGAAAAGACCCCGGCCTTCGTGCGCTTTTCGACCGTCGCCGGCAGCAAGGGTTCGCCCGATCTGGCGCGCGACGTGCGCGGCTTCGCGGTCAAGCTCTACACAAAGGAAGGCAACTGGGACCTCGTCGGCAACAACATCCCGGTGTTCTTCATCCAGGACGCGATCAAGTTCCCCGACTTCGTCCACGCCGCCAAGGAGGAGCCCGACCGCGGCTTTCCGCAGGCGGCGACCGCGCACGACAATTTCTGGGATTTCATCTCGCTCAATCCCGAGAGCATGAACATGGTGCTGTGGATCATGTCCGACCGGACGATCCCGCGCTCGCTGCGCTTCATGGAGGGGTTCGGCGTCCACACCTTCCGCCTGGTCAACGCGGCGGGCAAATCGACCTTCGTCAAGTTCCACTGGAAGCCGAAGCTCGGCATGCAGTCGGTGGTGTGGAACGAAGCCCTCAAGATCAACGGCGCCGACCCCGATTTCCATCGCCGCGATATGTGGGATTCGATCCAGTCCGGCGCCTTTCCGGAATGGGAGCTCGGACTCCAGCTGTTCGACGAGGCGTTTGCCGACAAATTCGCCTTCGATGTGCTCGACGCGACCAAGCTGATCCCCGAGGAGGAGGTGCCGATACGCCGCGTCGGGCGGCTTGTGCTCGACCGCTGCGTCGACAATTTCTTCGCCGAGACCGAGCAGGTAGCGTTCGGCACGGGCAACATCGTGCCGGGCATCGATTTCAGCAACGACCCGCTGTTGCAGGGCCGCAACTTCTCGTATCTCGACACGCAGCTGAAGCGGCTCGGCAGCGCCAACTTCACCCATCTGCCGATCAACGCGCCCAAATGCCCGTTTCATACGTTGCAGCAGGACGGCCACATGGCCTTTATCAACCCGAAAGGCCGGGTCAATTACGAGCCCAATTCCTGGGGTGGTGCCGCCGGCGGCCCGCGCGAGGCGCCGGACAAGGGCTTCAATTCCTACCCCGCCGAGGAGCAGGGACAGAAATTGCGCATCCGCTCGGAAACTTTCGCCGACCATTACAGCCAGGCGCGCCAGTTCTACCTGAGCCAGATGCCGATCGAGCAGAGCCACATCGCCGCGGCGCTGACGTTCGAATTGAGCAAGGTCGAAACGCTGGCGATCCGGGCGCGGATGGTCGGGCACCTGCTCAATGTCGATGAGGCGCTGGCCAAGAAGGTCGCCGACGGGCTGCGCCTCAAGGAGATGCCGAAGGCGGCCGAGCCGGCGCGCGCGGTCGACAGGAGCCTCAAACCGTCGCCGGCGCTCAGCCTGATCGGCAACGCCGCCGGGACCTTCAAGGGCCGAAAGCTCGGCGTGTTGATCAGCGACGGCGTCGACGCCGCTCTGCTGGCCGCGCTGAAGGCGGCGATCGATGCGGAAGGCGCCGTCATCAAGCTGGTCGCGCCGATGGTTGGCGGCGTCGCGGCGAGCGACGGCTCGTGGATCGCGGCCGACGAGAAGATCGACGGCGGCCCGTCGGTCGTGTTCGACGCGGTTGCAGTGCTGCTCTCGGCGGAAGGCGCCGCGCTGCTGGTGGACGAAGCGAGCGCCCGCGATTTCGTCGCCGACGCCTTCGCGCATTGCAAATTCATCGCGCACACCGCGGCGTCAATGCCGCTGCTTGCAAAGGCCGGCGTCGCGGCGGATACCGGTATCGTCGAGTTGAGGACCGCGAGCGACGCCGCCGGCTTCGTCGCGGCTTGTCGCCAGCTCCGCTTCTGGGACCGCGAGGCCAAGGTGAAGCGGGTGTGATCGGCACCCCCGATCGTCATCCCGGCGAAGGCCGGGATCCACGGTTCAACCGCTCGTGCGGCGGCCCGGTGGATACCGGCCTTCGCCGGTATGACAATTAGGAAGCGGACCGCGCTACCGCGCGGCTTGCGCCAGCACAAAATCCCGGATCAGCTCGGTGGCGCGACGGGACGCCTCGCTCGCCGGGTCGCGCACGATAAAGGTGTGCGGCTGTCCGTCGAATTTGTGCAGCTCCAATTCGCCGCCGCGGGCGCGATAGGCGGCTGCGAAGCGGTCGGCCATGTCGGGGGTCACGTTGTCGTCGCCGGTGCCCTGCACGACGATCGCCGGCGGCAACGCCCCGGATTCGCCCCGTTCGAGGATCAGCTGCGGGTTGCCCTCCGTCATCTCCGCTTCCGAGCGCCAATAGGCATCGTGCGCCTCAACGAGCCTTGTGTTGCCCTTGTCGCGCACCATGCGATAGCGCGCCAGCGGGTCCGAGATCGGCCAGCACAGCACGATATAGGGCAGCCGCGAATCTTCCGCCGGCGCCTCGGCCACCCCCACCCTGCCCTCCCCCGCATGCGGGGGAGGGTTGGGTGGGGGTAAGGGCAGCGCGGCGTAGCGCGGGTCGTCCGGCTTCAGCATCGTTAGCAACAATTGGTGGGCGCCGCTCGAGGTGCCAAGCCCGGCGACCAGCTCGCGCCGGCTGCCGAATTCCAGCGCATGGGCCTTGAGCCAGCGAATCGCCAAATTGATGTCGGCGATCGAATCGGGATAGCGAAACGCCGGCGGCATGCGGAAATCGATCGCCAGCACGACGATGCCGCTTTTCGCCAGCGCTTCGTCGAGCGGCGCGTTGTTGAGCCGGTCGCCCGACGCCCAGGCCCCGCCATGCACCTCAACGAGCGCGGGAAACGGCGCATCGGTGTCACTTGCCCCGATCGGCCGATACAGCCGGGCCAGCAACGGCGCGTCGTTGTGCCGCTGGTATTCGATATCGCGCACCTCGATCTCGAAGCGTGCCGGGATCGCAACCTCGTTCGCCATGCTTATCACCCTTATGTCTCCCTTATTGGCCGCGAGCATGCCTGTCGCGCCCGCCGGTTCCAAGTACCGAGACAGGTCGGAAGGCCCTCATTTCCGCCACTCGCGCCGCATTAACGATTCGCCAACGTTTGCGGCAGAAGATCTCACCTATGTTACAGCTCGTGGTTGAGTGCGAAGCGCGGGACGATATGCCCAAATTCGGCGTATGGACCGGTTATCGCCTGCCGGATGATCGCAGCCCGTGGCACCCACTGGTGGCGCGCCTTTACGAATATTGGCTGTCGATCGCGCCGGGCGACGGATTGCCCGGCCGCCAGCACTTGGTGCCCGAGGACATCGCACCTTTATGGTCGCGCCTGTGGATGCTCGATGTGTCCCATGGCCCGGTGCGCTACCGATATCGCCTGTGCGGCACCGAGGTGGTCCGCGCGCTGGGTCGCGAGGTTACCGGCAACTGGCTCGACGAGGTGCACCCCGAGCTGATCGTCAATCCCGAATCGTGCGAGCGTTTTCGTTTTACCGTCACGACCGGCTGCCCGACATGGCGGCGCGGTCCGCCTCTGTGGACCCGCAACCCGCTTCACCAAACGCTCGAAAGCTGCATCGTGCCGCTGGCGACCGACGGGCGCAGCGTCAACATGATGCTCGGCGTGGCGGTGGCCTTCGACAGCAGCGGCCGGATGATCTGAGCGTTTCCGACGCGGCTTGAAGGGCCGCCGCGAATCGGGATGCGATGCTCGCCCTGGCGGCGCTGATCTGGCGGCGCTAACCTCTCGCCTCGAACCCGGCGAGAGGCGGCCATGAAGATCACCGATGTCACGCTGACCCTGTTCGGCTGGGAGAGCATCCCGTCGACGACCTACGGCCACCATACCGCGCGGCCGACCGGAGAGAGCAATCTGGGCCTGTTGCGCATCGTTACCGACGAGGGCATCGAGGGCCACGCTTTTCTCGGCACCTCGTCGAACCCGGCGAGCCTCGACGGACCGGGACTGATGCGCTTTTTGAAGCCGCAGGTGATGGGTCAGGACCCGCTCGACCGCGAGCGGCTCAATAAGCTGTTGTGGGCCCGGAGCCGGATTGCCACCGTGCGCTCGATCGGCGCGATGGACATCGCGCTGTGGGACATCGCCGGCAAAAAGGCCGGGCTGCCGATCCACCGCCTGATCGGCAGCTTTCGCGACAAGATCGGCGCCTATGCCAGTTCCGAGATCCACAATTCGCGCGAGGCCTATGTCGAACAGGCCCGGCATTACCAGTCGACCGGCTGGCATGCCTACAAGATCCACCCGCCGCAGCAATGGCGCGAGGACATCAAGGTGTGCGAGGCGGTGCGCAAGGCGGTCGGCGACGACTATCAGATCATGCTCGATTCGACCTGGAGCTACCGCTACGAGGAGGCATTGCGGGTCGGGCTGGCGATCCAGGAGATGGGGTATTACTGGTACGAGGACCCGCTGCACGAGCAGGACATCTACAACTACGTCAAGCTCAGGCAAAAGCTCGACATCCCGATCCTCGCCACCGAATACCCGATCGGCGGGCTCGATTCATACATCCCGTGGATCACCGAACGCGCCACCGACATGCTGCGCGGCGACGTCGCGGTCAAGGGCGGGATTACGACCCTGATCAAGGTGGCGCATCTGGCCGAAGCCTTCCGGATGAATTTCGAGGTCCACCACGGCGGCAATTCGCTGAACAATGTCGCCAACCTTCACGTCATCATGGCGATCCGCAACACCGAATTGTTCGAGGTATTGCTGCCCGACGCGATGCAGAAATACGGCATGACGGAGGAAATCACGGTCGACCGCGAAGGCTACGTCCACGCCCCCACCGGCCCCGGCCTCGGCGCCACGATCGACTTCGAGCTGATCGAGCGGAAGAAAATCGGGGTGCTCAGCTGATGTCGCCTGATCAGACCAGACCGGGCACGCTCAGCGCTGTTCCTCGAGTTGGCGGACGCGCTCTGCCGTGCGCTGATGCTGCGCGACCATCGTGCGCAGCTGTTGCAGCATATCGTCGAGCTTGCCGTTCAGCCGCTCGAATTCGCGATCGTGACGCAACACGATCGCGGTGAGGACGTGCATATCGTCGCGCACACTGGCCATATCACTGGTTAGCCGCTGTAGTGCCCGGCCAATATATGCCAAGTCGACAACAGGCTCGCTTCGATCGTCGCTCAATGCCGTCTCCGCTCCCCCACTCGCTCGATTCTCCGAGCGATGGATATCATGAGAATAGAGCAAACGCGCTTTATTTCGCCGTCGCCGCTCGTATCGACATCGCGGCGAGTTCGGTGCCGAGGAAGCGGGCGAGGGCGGTCATGGCGGAGCGGTTGGCGCGGGTTTCGGCGTCGGGGTTGTAGTTGGTGTTGGTGTTGACGTCGTAGGTGTAGACGGCGCCGGCGGCGTCGCGGATGAACTCGATGCCGGCGACTTCGATACCGTTGGCCGCTAGGAACGCCTCGTAGCGTTCTTTCAAGCCGGCGTCGATGTTGTCGATGATCGTGAATTTCGCGCGCGGCGGGCCATCTCCCTCGGGGCCAACGGGGCAGTAGGCGTCGTCGACGGCGCAGGCATCGGCCGGGCACAGCTCGAAGCCCTCTGATGTGTCGACCTCGACCGCGTAGAGAAACCGGCCGCCGACGAACTCGGCGCGGGTTATCAGCGGCTCCGGCGCGCGGACATATTCTTGCAGCAGTTGAAGCCCGTCGACCGGCGGCTCGTAATCGGTGCCGTCGAGATGATCGGCGAGCGCCGCTCCGGTATGGAACAGGCGCACCCCGAGGCCCTTGCCGCCGCGGTTCGGCTTCAGGATCACCGGCGTTCCGGCGAAATGCCGTTCGGCGGCTGCGGCGATCTGGTCCTTGCCGGCGACCAGCACGGTGCGCGGCACACGGATGCCAGCGGCTTCGAGCGCGGCATATTGCCGGGCCTTGCTGATTTCGAGGTCGAGCGCGCGCGGGCCGTTGACGATGCGCCGGCCATGTCCGGCGAGCCACGCCAAGATGCCGGCCGTCAACTCGGCGGCGTAGCGATGGTCGCGGGTGTGCGAGGACGCGCTCATGCGATTATAGAACACGCCCTCGGGCGGCGGCTGCGACAGATCGAATACGCCCGAGGCGAGAAACCAGTTGCGCCACGCCAAATGCTCGGCATCGAGCGCGCGCGCCAGCGGTTCGAGCCAAGCCTCGTTTTCATGGATGACGTGAATGTGCATTGCCGGCTCCGTTTCCAATTCG
Source organism: Rhizobium sp. Q54 (assembly GCA_945861155.1). Classification (GTDB taxonomy): domain Bacteria; phylum Pseudomonadota; class Alphaproteobacteria; order ATCC43930; family CGMCC-115725; genus DATARH01. The sequence goes on along the minus strand of CAMATN010000066.1, from coordinate 19,078 downwards.
GCCGCAGTCCGAAATACATTTCTGGTCGACGACATCGATTTACAATGCGTTTTATTTACGTGAATTCAATGCGCTCGCAAACCGATAGGACCCGGCTATAGTCCGAGCGTGTTCGGCGGGGAGGGCGTAATGGGCCGGGTCGAGGGCAAGGTCGCGCTGGTCGCGGGAGCCGGCGGCGGCATCGGCGGCGCCGGCGCCGAGGGGTTGGGGCGCGAAGGCGCGGCGGTGTTGTGCACCGATCTCGACGCGGGCGCCGCCGAAGCGACAGCCAGGCGCATCCGCGCAAGCGGCGGGCGCGCCGCGTCTCTCGGCCTCGACGTACGCGACCGTGGTGCAGTCGATGCCGCGATCGACAGGGCGGTCAGCGAGTTCGGCCGGCTCGACATCCTGCTGGAATGCGCCGGGATCAGCCATCGCGGCAATTTCCTCGATCTCGACGCGGCGACCTGGGACCGCATCGTCGCGGTCAACCTGACCGGGATGTTCCATCTCGGACAAGCGGCGGCGCGGCAGATGGTGCGCCAAGGAACGGGCGGCGGCAGCATCATCAACGTGACCTCGCAGCTGGCCGAGGTCGCGCGGCCGGGGCGCGCCGCCTATGTCGCCTCGAAGGGCGGTGGCCGCTCGCTGACCCATGCGATGGCGGTCGATCTGGCGGCGCACGGCATCCGGGTCAATGCGATCGCCCCCGGCCCGACCTTGACCGGCCTCACGCGCGCCAATTACACCGACCCCGAGGCGCGCCGCGCCACCGAGGCGCTGATCCCGCTCGGCCGGTTGGGGCAGCCCGACGACCTGGTCGGCGCGGTGCTGTTTCTCGCGTCGGACGAGGCGCGCTGGGTGACCGGCAGCACGGTCACTGTCGACGGCGGCTATCTCGCGATTTAAGGGCCGCGACAGAAGGGCGGCTGGGCTGACATGCGCGACAGGACGTTGCGCCGCGGCCGATGCGGCCTATAAAGGGGCAATAAGAGGTGCGGCTTGGTTGAACGTTTAAAGTCATCGCCGGTTCCAAACGGGCCGGCTGGGCGAATGCTCGACACGGCGATCGTGGCGTTGCGGCGCGGCGAGCCGGTGTTGCTGGCCGGGCGCGACCACGCGGTCGTCGCGCTGGCCGCCGAGTTTGTCGATGCCGACAATCTGACGCGTTTGCGCGCGCTCGCCGATCGGCCGTTACGCATGGTGCTGACCCGGCGGCGCGCGGTGGCGCTCGGTCTGGCCCGGCGCGATATCGGCCCGGGCGCGCTCCCCGGGGCGTCCCAAGGGGCGTTGTCCGGGGCTGTGTCGCTCGCTCTGGCGCCGGAGCTTTCCGCCGCGGTCATCCGCAATCTCGCCGATCCGGCCACCTCGCTCGGCGTCGAGCCGCCGGGCCTCGGGCCCGAACCCGAAATCGCCGAAGGGGGCGAACTCGCTGCCGTCGCACTGGCCAAGCTCGCCGCGTTGCTGCCGGCGGCGCTGGTCATGCCGTTGATGCCGGCCGAGGCCGCGCTCGCCCGCCGGCGCACCGATTTCGCCGTTGTCGACAGCGAGGAGGTGTTGACCCGTCGCGCCGCGACAGCTCGCCTCCACAGGGTGGCCGAGGCGCGAGTGCCGCTCGCCGAGGCCGAAGACGCCCGCCTCGTCGCGTTCCGCCCGGGCGACGGCGGCAGCGAGCATCTCGCGATCCTGATCGGGACGCCCGACCCCGGCGGCGCGGTGCTGGTCCGCCTCCATTCGGAATGCTTCACCGGCGACCTGCTGGCGAGCCTCAGATGCGATTGCGGCGACCAGTTGCGCGGCGCGATCGCGGCGATCGCCGCGGCGGGGGGCGGGGCGCTGCTCTATCTGGCGCAAGAAGGCCGCGGTATCGGCCTCGTCAACAAATTGCGCGCCTACCAGCTGCAGGATGCCGGCTTCGACACCGTCGACGCCAACGAGCAGCTCGGCTTCGACGCCGACGAGCGGGTCTATCTGCCGGCGGCCGAGATGCTGCGCCAGCTCGGTTTCCCCGCGATCCGGCTGCTGACCAACAACCCGGACAAGGTCGCCGCGCTCGAACGCTACGGCATCCGCGTCGTCGAACGCGTGCCCCACGTCTACCCGGCCAACGGCCACAACGAGCGCTATCTGCGCACCAAAGCGACCCGCAGCGGCCACCTGTTGTAAGGCTACGCGGCCTTGTAGGATGGGTTGAGCGCAGCGAAACCCATCAACTCCGGCGGTGGAGCGCGAGATGGGCTTCGCTGTGCTCGGCCCATCCTACGATGCTGCGATTGCCGCGCTGGGTCAGCCGCGCTGCACCAGCTCGATGCGATAGCCGTCCGGGTCTTCGATAAAGGCGATGACCGAGCCGCCATGCGCCATCGGGCCGGCCGGGCGCGGGATCTTGACCCCGGCGGCGCCGAGCCGCTCGCAGGTCTTGTAGACGTCGGGCACGCCGACCGCGAGATGGCCGAAGCCGCTGCCCAGCGTGTAGGCTTCCGCCTGATCCCAGTTATGGGTCAGCTCGACAACGGTGCTGTCGTTCTCGTCGCCATAGCCGACAAACGCCAGCGTGAACTTTCCGGTCGGATAATCGCGCTTGCGCAGCAGCTTCATGCCGAGCAGTTCGGTGTAAAAATTCAGCGATTTGTCGAGGTCCCTGACCCGCAGCATCGTGTGCAGAAACCGGGCGTTGCCCGGATCGACGGCGGCTTCGGTCATTGAGGCGCTCCTATCTGTGTCGTACGAGAGCGATCCTCGCGACGGGCGGCGAGGATCGCGAGGATCCGGTCGGCGGCTTCGCGGCTCGGCGACAGTGGCATCTCCGATGGGCCGTTGGCGCGCAGCAGCCGCACCGCCTGATCATAGCCCTGCCGGTGCGCGCTGCGAACCCGTTCGTCGCCGATCAGCACGGCGAGGCTGGCGGCGAGCGGCTCCGGCGCGCAGGCGCGGCCCAGATGCTCGGGCACCAGCACCCGGCCGAGCAGCAGGTTTATCAGATTGACCTGGCGAACCTTGAGGATTCGGCCGAGCAACGCCTCGGTCAGCTTGTTCAGGCGATAGGCCACCGCCATCGGCACCCCCGCCAGCGCCAGTTCGAGCGCGACCGTGCCCGAGGCGGCCAAGGCCGCCCGGCTCGCCGCGAAGGCGTCGTATTTGTCGATTGGGCCGCGCAGCACGATCGGCCGCCCCGGCCAATCCCGCACGCCGGCCGTGACCGCATCGGCGACCGTCGCGACGGTCGGCACCGCGACTCGAAACGGGCCGATAGTCGTTTCCAGTCGGCTCAGCGCCGCGCCGAAAACCGGCAGCAGGCGCCGCACCTCGCCGCCGCGGCTACCCGGCAATACGGCGATGACCAGCTCGTCGGCGGCGATGGCGTGCGCGGCGCGAAACCGTGCTGCGTCGCCCCGATCGGCGCCGCTGTCCACCACCGGATGGCCGACATAGCTGGCGGCGAGGCCGACGCGCTCGAAATAGGGTGGCTCGAACGGCAACAGCGTCAGCAGGTGATCGTACCACCGCGCCATCCTCTTGGCCCGGCCGGCGCGCCACGCCCAGACCATCGGCGCGACATAGTGAATAAGCGGCAGCGTCTCGCCCTTGCGGCGCAACCCGTGCGCCACCCGCCAGCTGAACCCTGAGCTGTCGATCGTGACGACCGCGTCGGGCCGCAGCGCGCGGATTGCCGCGACTGTCTGGCGCACCCGGCGCAGGATCAAGGGCGCCCGCGGCAACACCTCGGCGATCCCCGCGACCGCGAGGTCGGCGAGCGGGACGAGGCTGTCGAGCCCCTCCGCCGCCATAAGCTCGCCGCCGATCCCGGCGATGCACAGCCGGCCTCCCGTGCGCTCGCGCAATGCCGCGATCAGCGCCGCCCCGAGCGCATCGCCCGAGGGCTCGCCGGCGATGATGAACAGGAACGGCGCGGGATCGCCGAAATCTTGCCCCCGGCTGATGTCGGGGCTCATGTCGGCCGGATGCCGACCACGAAGAGGCCGGCTTGGTCGGCCAGGCGGATAACCTCGTCGCGGTCGATGACGATCGTCGCGTCGGCCTGCGCCGCGATGCCGCGCAGCCCGCTCGCGGCGGCGAGGGTTACGGTGCGCGGCCCGATCGTCGGACGGTCGGCGCGCTTTTCCTGCCCCGGCTTCTCGGCCTTGACCAGGACGCCGCCGGGACCGTCGCGGCGCAATTCGGCGCAACGGCGGAGCAATCCGTCGGTGCCCTCGATCGCCTCGACCCCGAGCACCAGACCCTGCTGCACGACGACCGCCTGGCCGATGTCGAGCGCGCCGATCGCCCGGGCGAGGCGCATGCCGTGCGCGATGTCGGCGAGCGCGTCGGCATCGGGCCGCCTTAGCCCGAGCGGGCCTTCCGGTAGCGCCGCCTCGCCGAGCAGCTGATCCGGGCCGACGATGCAGAACCCCTCGCGCTCCAATTCATTGACGATCGCGCTGAGCAGCCCGTCGTCGCCGAGCGCGCGATAGCCGGCCCTGGCCAGGAACTTGGCGGCGCGCCAATCCGGCCGCAACGCGACAAGGGAAGGGCGGCGCACGCCGCCGGCCAGCACCAGCTCAACGACGCCGTGCGCGCGCAACACATCGAGCGCGGTAGCCGCGCCGCCGATCCGGCACCACACATGCGGCATCGGCTCGACAATCGCCCGATCGGCTTCTCCTTCGAGCGCGAGGACAAAGACCTCGCGTCCCGCGGCGCGGCAGCTTTCGATGACCCGGCCCGGCAGCCCGCCGCTGCCCGCAATAATGCCGAGCGGGCCCCGGCCCTGATTCGGGCCCCGAGCCTCGGCGTTAGCCGCCATGCGGCCCTTTCGGCTGGCAGATTGCCCGGCTCGAATCGGCGCGGATGAAGGCGATGATGTCGTCGACCGGGCCGATCCCGCCAAAGCGCTCGGCGGCCTCGTTGACCCGGTCGTTAAGCGTCCCGTCGGCCGAAAACAGGAACTGGTAGGCGGCGCGCAGGCCGTGGATGTCGTCGCGGCTGTAGCCCGAGCGTTGCATGCCGATGATGTTGAGACCGGTGAGGCGGGCCCGGTTGCCCATAACCTGACCATAGGGGATGACATCGCGCTCGACCCCCGACATGCCGCCGATCATCGCGTGCCGGCCGATGCGGACGAATTGATGGACCGCGCACAGGCCGCCGAGCCGGGCAAATTCCTCGACCACGACATGACCGGCCAAGGTCGCGTTGTTGGCCATGATCACGTGGTCGCCGACCTGGCAGTCATGCGCGACATGCGCCCCGACCATCAGCAGGCAATGATCGCCGATCCGGGTGACCATGCCGCCGCCTTCGGTGCCGGGGTTGATCGTCACATATTCGCGGATCGTGGTGTGGCGGCCGACGGTGAGCGAGGACGGCTCACCGTGGTATTTGAGATCCTGCGGGGCGAGCCCGATCGCGGCAAACGGAAAGACCCGCACGCCCTCGCCGATCGTGGTGCGTCCATCGATCACGACATGAGCGGCGAGCGTCACGCCGGCGCCGAGCACGACATGCTCGCCAACCACGCAATAGGGGCCGATCGCGACATCGCCGGCCAGAACTGCCCCCGGTGCGACGATCGCGGTTGGGTGGATCTGCGGCATAAATCTCTAGTCCATCGGACCTAATCGTCGAGGATCATCGCGGCAAACACAGCTTCCGCCATCAATTGTCCGCGGACCTCGGCGCGGCCCTCGAATTTCCAGACATTGCCGCGGTTGCGCTGCTTGGCGACGCGCACATGAAGGACGTCGCCGGGAAACACCGGCCGGCGGAACCGTGCGTTGTCGATGCTCATGAAATAGACGAGCTTGCCCTCCGCCTCCGCCCCGAGCGTGTGGACGACGAGCACCGCCGCGGTCTGCGCCATCGCCTCGATCAGCAGCACCCCGGGCATGACCGGGCGGGTCGGGAAATGCCCTTGGAAATAGTGCTCGTTGATCGATACGTTCTTGATGCCGGTCGCGCGGGCGTTCGCCACCACGTCGATGACCTTGTCAATCATCAGGAACGGATGGCGGTGCGGGATCATCTCCATGACCCGCTGAATGTCGATCTCGACCGGTTGCCCGGGAAGTGTCCCGGTTGCTTGCTCGTCGGCGCAGGCCGGATCGATCATCGTCCGTCCTTTTTTTTTGCGAGGCGTTGCAGGATCGCGACCTGTTTCATGAACAACGCAATCGGCACGGCCGGGCTGCCGCAAACGGTAGAACCGGCCTCGACATCGCGCATGACCCCGGAGGTCGCCGCGATCCGCGCGCCGTTTCCGATCCGAAGATGACCGGCCATGCCGACCTGACCTCCCACCATGACATAATCGCCCAGCTTGGTGCTGCCGGAAATTCCGGCCTGGCCGGCCAGGATACAGCCCCGGCCGAGAACGACATTGTGCCCGATCTGCACCAGATTATCGATCATCGTGCCCGGGCCGACCACCGTATCGTGTCCCGAGCCGCGATCGATCGTCGTGTTGGCGCCGATATCGGAATCGTCGCCGATGATGACCCGCCCCAGCTGCGGTATCTTGACCGGACCCTGCGGGTCGGGCGCGAAGCCGAATCCCGGCTGGCCGATGCGCACGCCGGGGTGCAGCACGACGCGCGCGCCGATAATGCAATGGCTCAGCGTCACATTGGCGCCGACCAGGCAATCCTCGCCAAGTTCGGCCCCGGCGCCGATCACCGTATTGGGTCCGATCCGGCAGCGCGCGCCGAGCCGGACCCCCGCCTCGATCACGACATGGGCGCCGATATCGCAATCGGAGGGGACGCTCGCGGTCGGATCGATGATTGCGCTCGCCGCCCGACGCGGCGCCGCCGCCCGGTCCGGGTAGAAGGCCTGTGCGGCGCGCGCGAACCCCTTATACGGATCGGGCGCGATCAACAGCGCCATCCCCGCCGGCGCCTTGTCGACCGCGCGCTCGTCGACAAAAGCCGCGCCGGCCCGCGAGCGGCTGAACGCATCGACATATTTGCGGTTGTCGAGAAAGGTTACATCGCCCGGTCCGGCGATTTCGAGGGGTGCGACATCGTCGAACCGGCGCTCGCCGTCGCGCGGATCCAACAGCCTGGCCCCGCTCAACTCGGCGAGCGCGGCAAGCGAATACGGCCCGGCTCGATCGAAAAAGCGAGGGTCCGCCATGTGCCGCGCAGTCTGGCCGCCCCGGCCTCGCCTTACTACTGCTTCTTCTTTTTAGCCGGCTGCGCGGCGGCCGCGGCGGGTTGTGCCTCGGCTGGAGCAACGAAGTTGACGGTCAGGGTCGGCAGCTGCTCATCGAGCTTCTTCAGTACCTCGTCGGTGACGTCGAAGCCCTGGTCGAACAGCACGAGTTCGGTACGCTGGAACACCAGATTGGCTTTCCGATCCTTGGCGATCTCGGTGATTATCTTCAGCATCACGCCCTGAACGTTCTCAAGCGCCTCGGAATTGGAGCGCTCGAGAGCTTGGCGTTTACTCTGCACGCTGCGGTCGAGCTCGTTGACCTTTTGCTGAAATTCGCGCCCCTTTTGGTTTAGCGCTTCGGCCGAGAGGGTGGCCTGTTGGCGTTGCAGCGCGTCGCGTTCGCGGCGCAATCCTTCTTCCTGCGTTGAAATCTCCTTGGCGTATTCGGCGCGCTTCTGCTCGATCTGCTGCCGCACCATCTTGGCCGATTTCGAGTTCTGCAAAAGCGATTGAACATCGACCACCAGGATGCTCAAGCCGGACGACGCACTCGCTCCCGGCGATGCGGCTCCTGAGGCTGCGGTTCCCGGAGTTGCGGCCGGCGGCGGTGGCGTCTGCGCCTTGGCATCGGCAAACAAATTGCACAGCATCGCGAGCGAAACCAGCGGGACGAACCCCGCACGCATTACCGGCATCAGAACCTCGTACCAAAACTGATATGAAAGAGCTGCGTCCTATCGAACGGTTCCTTTTTCAGCGGCACCGCGAGATCAAGACGGATCGGGCCGACCGGGGATTTCCACGAGACGCCGACACCAGCGCTCGCGCGAATGGCGGCGGTATCGAGAATATTCGGCTGCAGGCCGCCGGTGGACACAAGCTGGGCAGGCGTCAGGACGAGGTTCTTCTGGTCGTTCGACCAGAGGGTGCCGAAATCGCTGAAGATCCGTCCGGAGATGCCGAGTTCTTTCGGCAGACCGAGCGGCACGCCAAGCGCGACGGACCCGACATAATATTTGTTACCGCCGAGTGCGTCGTTCGAAACCGTATCGCGCGGCCCGACTCCGGCGGACGCGAAGCCGCGCAAATTCTCTCCTCCGACGAAGAAGCGATCCTGCAACAGGACCGGTTGTCCGCCCCATCCGAAAATGTTGCCGGCCTCTCCCGTAAGGCTGAGCACCCATTCCGGCGCGACAGAGTAATAATAGCCGAAATTTACCTTGTTTCGAATATATTGGACGCCGAAACCGGCGCCGGCAAAATCATTGCCCACGGAGGCGAAATATCCGCCGGTCGGTTCGAGCCGATTGTCGCGGCGGTCATAGAGCAGAACCTGACCAAATTCGGAGGTGAGATGAGTCCCTCTCTCGAGTTGAATAAATAGCGAGGCATCTCTTGAAACATTGGTGATTTCATCGGAGCGTGCCGTGTATTTCCAGGTCTGACGCAAATTCTCCGAGATCTGATAGCCCGCGCGCAGCGCCCCGCCATAGGAGAATTGCTGAAATACCGGGGTGCCCCCGCTAAAAAAATTCGACGTGGGGCTGGTTTTCACCGTGAACAGATCGATGCCGGCGGCGATATTCTTGTCTAGGAAATACGGCTCCGTGAAGCTCAGATCGAGTTGCTGCGAGCGGAACGAAACCACCGTTCCGATGCGTATGTCCTGACCGCGACCGAGAAAATTGCGCTCGCGGACGCTGATGTCGGCAAGTGGCCCGTCCGAGGTGGAAAAGCCGAGACCAAGCGACAATTCGCCGGTCGACTGTTCTTCGACATTGACCATGACCACGGTGCGGTCGGGTGCGGCGCCCGCCCGGTTGGTGACATCGACCTTTTTGAAAAACCCGAGATTCTTGATGCGCTCCTTCGAACGCTGCATCCGGCTGGTATTGAACGCATCGTCCTCGATCAGGCGGAACTCGCGGCGGATCACCTTGTCGAGCGTGCGTACGTTGCCGCTGATGTCGATCCGCTCGACATAGACCTGCGGCCCCTCCTGAACGCGAAAGAGGATGTCGAGGGTGCGCGTCTCGCGGTTGCGGGCGATGTCCGGCTTGACGTCGACAAAGGCATAGCCGCGATTGCCGAGCGCGTCGGTCAGAACGGCGATCGAATGCTCGACCGCCTCGGCGTTGTACCAGTCGCCGCTCTGCACGGTTAAGAGCGGCAGCACCGCCTCGCGGGGCAGATCCTTGAGCTGGATATCCACATCCATTTTGCCGAAATGATAGCGCTCTCCCTCCTCGATCGTGAAGGTGACGATAAAACCGTCGCGGTCCGGGGTCAGTTCGGCGATCCCCGACACGACCCGAAAATCGGCGTAGCCTTCGGAGAGATAGAATTTGCGCAGCAATTCGCGGTCGTAGGTCAGCCGGTCCGGGTCGTAGGTGTCCGAGGTCGACAGAAAACGATACCAGCGGCTTTCCTTCGTTTCGATCGTGCCGCGCAGCGTGCCGTCGCCGAACTGCCGATTGCCGACGAAATTGATGCTGCGCACGCCGGTCGCGGCGCCCTCGTTGATCTCGAACACGAGATCGACCCGGTTCTCCGATAATTGGATGACCTTCGGCTCGACCGTCGCGGCGAAGCGGCCCTGCCGGCGGTACAGTTCGAGGATGCGCCGGACATCGTTCTGCACGCGGGTGCGGGTATAGACGACGCGCGGCCGCAATTGGATTTCGCCCGTCAGATCCTTGTCGGCGATCTTGGAATTTCCCTCGAAGGCGATGCGGTTGATGGTCGGGTTTTCGACCGCGCGGATGACCAGCGTGCTGCCTTCGCGAACCAGCTTCACATCGGCGAAGAACCCGGTCGCGAACAGCGCTTTCAACGAACGGTCGACGCGCTCGGCGTCCCACGAATCGCCCGGCTGGAGCAGCAGGTACGAGCGCACGGTCTCCGGTTCGTGGCGCTGGACGCCCTCGATGCGGATATTGGCGATCGTTCCGGCCCGCGCCGCTGACGCGGAGGGCGCGGAATTCGGTTGGCGTTGAGCCATTGCCGGCGATAGCGCCGCGCTGACGGCGGCGACTGCGCCGGCCAGCATGGCCAGCCGGCGAAAGATTGCGCGGTTCGACCCCAAACCCCTACCCCGACGCTTGCTGCCCCTGACCGCGGATCGTGTCAGGTCACGAGACCTTTGACAAACTCGACGATCCGAAGCTGGACGAGATCGTTCCAGGTGGCGAACACCATCAGCGTCAACACCAGCGCCAGCCCGACGCGAAACCCATATTCCTGCGTGCGCTGGCCCAACGGCTTGCCGCGAATCGCCTCCGCCGCATAGAACAGCAGGTGTCCGCCGTCAAGCACCGGGACCGGGAACAGGTTGATCAGCCCGAGATTGACCGACAGGACCGCCATGAACCAGAGCAGCGGCACGATGCCGCCCTGGGCGACCTCGCCCGACAGCTGGGCGATGCGCAATGGCCCGCCGAGTTCCTCGCTGCCGCGGGTGCCGATAATCATCTGCCCGACCGCCTGGAGCGTCATGACCGACAGGTTCCAGGTCTCCCCGACCGCGCGCACGACCGCGCTCGCCGGATCGCGGCTGACGTATTTGGTGCCGCTTCCGCGGATGCCGAGCTGGCCGACCTGACGGCGACCCAGCCGGTCGGCCTCCTCGACCTTGCCCGGAGTAACGCGCAGCTCGACCACCTTGCCGTCGCGCTCGACGGCCATCGTCATCGCCACGTTCGGATTGAGGCGCACCAGTTGCTGGACTTCTTCGAAGCGTTCGATCGAGTTTCCGTCGATGCTGACGATCTTGTCGCCCTGCCGAATGCCGCCGGCCTCGGCCGCGCTGCCGGGCACGACCTGCCCGACCTCGGCCGGGGTGAACGGCTGGCCATAGGTCATGAACAAGAGCGCCAGGACGACGATCGCGAACAGGAAATTGGCGATCGGTCCGGCGGCCACGATCGCGGCGCGCTGGCCGAGCGGCTTCGCGTGGAACGACATCTCGCGCTCGGCCGCGCTGAGTTGGCCGAGCCCGGCCACCGGGAGACCGGAGCTCGGATCGCTGTCGCCGAACATCTTGACGTATCCGCCGAGCGGGATCGCGCTGAACTTCCAGCGGGTGCCGGCGCGGTCCCACCAGCCGAACAGCTCGGGGCCGAAACCGATCGAGAATACCTCGATCTTCACCCCGTTGCGCCGGGCAACCAGATAATGGCCGAGCTCGTGCACGAAGACGAGAACGGTCAGCACCACCAGAAACACGCCGACGTACAGCGCTCCGCCCTGCAGAAACGAAAACAAAGTGTTCATAATGTACCCGTCATTGCGCGACGCGCGAGTGACCGCGCGCGGCCACCAAGTTTGCCGCCAGGTCGCGGGCGGCCCTATCGAGATTGTATACCTCGTCGAGTGAATCAAGCTTGCCGCCGGGCATTCGCTCAAGCGTGCGCTCGACTGTCGCGGCGATGTCGAGAAACCCGATCTGCCCGGCGAGAAAGGCGTGGACCGCGGTTTCGTTGGCCGCGTTGAACACGGTCGGGCCGCCGGCCCCGCCCCGCAGCACCTCGCGCGCCAGGCGCAGCGCCGGAAAGCGCCGCTCGTCGGGCGCCTCGAACGTCAGCCGCCCGATCTCGGCGAGATCGAGCCGCTTGGTCGGGGCCGCGGTGCGACCCGGCCAGCCCAGCGCATAGGCGATCGGGGTGCGCATGTCGGGCGACCCGAGATGGGCGAGGACCGACCCGTCGCAATAGGTCACCATGCCGTGGATGATCGATTGCGGGTGGACGACGATGTCGATGCGCTCGGGCGCCAGCTGAAACAGATGATGCGCCTCGATCAGTTCGAGGCCCTTGTTCATCAAGGTCGCCGAGTCGACCGAGATTTTTGCCCCCATCCGCCAGGTCGGGTGCGCCACCGCTTGCGCCGGCGTGGCCTCGCGCATGTGCTCGATGCTGTGCTCGCGAAACGGGCCGCCGCTGCAGGTCAGCGTGATCGTCTCGATGCCCTCGACCCGGGTGAAATCGAAGCATTGCCAGATCGCGTTGTGCTCGCTGTCGACCGGCAGCAGGGTCGCGCCATGCGCCGCCACCTCGCGCATGAAAAGGCTGCCGGCACAGACCAGCACTTCCTTGTTGGCGAAGGCGACGATGCGCCCCTGCCGGACCGCCGCCAGGGTCGGCTCCAGCCCGGCGGCGCCGACGATGCCGGCCATGACCCAATCGGCCGGGCGCTCGGCCGCCTCGACCAGCGCGGCGCTGCCGCACGCGACCTCGATGCCGGAGCCGGCCAGCGCCTCCTTCAGCGCCTGGTAATCGGCGGGGTCGGCGACGGCGGCGAAGCGGGCGCCGAGGGCGAGCGCCTGCTCGGCCAACAATGCGGTGTTGCGGTTGGCGGTCAGCGCCTCGACGGTGAAGGCGTCGCGATTGCGCAGCAATAGATCGACCGTGCTTTGCCCGATCGACCCGGTCGAGCCGAGGATCGTCACGCGGCGCGGTCGCCCGGAAACATGCCCGGTGCCGGCAACCGGCAGTTCGCCGTCGGGCCGCGCCGAGCCGGATATCGCCCCGGCCGGCATCGCCCCGGCGGTCATCGCTCCGGCCATCGCCCCGGTCATCGCCATGTCAGTACACTGCCGCAGATCAGGGACAACAAAGCCACGGTCGGGATCACGGCGAGGAGGCCGTCGAGCCGGTCCAACAGGCCTCCATGCCCGGGTATCAGGCCACTCGAGTCCTTCACGCCGAACCTTCGCTTGGCCACCGACTCCGCAAGATCGCCGAACTGCCCGACAATCGCAAGCGCCGCACTCAACAGCACCAGAGGTAGAACCGACGAGGCGCCGAGGAGACGCGCGGTCCCCCAGCCGACAAGCGCGGCGCAGCCCGCACCGCCGATCAGGCCCGCCCAGGTCTTGCCCGGGCTCCAGCGCGGCGCGAGGCGCGGTCCGCCGATCCACCGGCCGATCGCATAGGCGCCAATATCGGTGGCCCAGACGACCGCAAACATCCATAGCAGCGTCGCGCGCCCGCTCTCCTCCGGCCGCGCCAGCCACAGCAGCAGCACGCACGGCAGCCCGATCCACCATACCCCGGCCGCGAGCCAGCCCGGTTCATGCACAAGCTGCGCTTCAGTCCCCGATCGCCCGACCGCCCAAATGACCGCTGCGCCGATCGCGATCAGCGCGATGCCGACGGGGACGCTGAAAAAGGCGGCTACGATTACGGCGGAGAGGACGAAGCCGATTACAGTCTGTCCGCACTGCCCGACTGCACCGCCGCTGCACAGCCGTGCCCACTCCCAGGCCATCACCGCGCCGGCCACTCCCGTCAGGATCGGCAGAAACGGCCAGCCGAACCACGCCGCCGCGATCGCGATCGGCGCCAGCACCAGCGCCGACAGGATTCGCAGCGTCAGGGAATTCCAGCCCGGCGAGAGCCGCGGTTCAGCGCGAGCCAAGCGAGGCACCGTAGCGGCGCTCGCGCCCGCAATACTCGGCGATCGCCCGCTCGAGATCGCCCTGGCCGAAATCGGGCCACAGCGTCTTGGTGAACACCAATTCGGCATAGGCGCATTGCCACAGCAGGAAATTGCTGATGCGCTGCTCGCCGCTGGTGCGGATCAACAGGTCCGGATCGGGCAGGTCCGAGGTGAACAGGTGGCCGGCGATCAGCGCCTCGTCGATCCGCTCGACCGCGAGGCGGCCTGCCGCCACCTCGGCAGCGACCGCCCGCGCCGCCGCGACGATCTCGGCCCGCCCGCCATAGGACAGCGCGATCGTCAGATTGATCGCGTTGTTGTCGCGGGTCAGCGTCTCGGCGTTGTCGATCAGCGCGACAATGTCGGCGGACAGCTTGCCGATCTCGCCGATCACCCGGAGGCGCACGCCGTTCCGATGCAATTCGGCGATCTCGCCGCGCAGGTAGTGGCGCAAAAGGCCCATCAGATCGTCGACCTCGTCGAGCGGCCGCTTCCAATTTTCCGACGAAAACCCGAACAGCGTCAGATAGGGGACGCCAAGCTCGCCCGCCGCGGCGAGCGTGCGGCGCACCGCCTCGGCGCCGCGGCGGTGGCCGGCGATGCGGGGCAGGCCGCGAGCCTGCGCCCAGCGGCCGTTGCCATCCATGATGATGGCGATGTGCCGCGGCAGCTTATGCGGCAAGGCGTCGGCGACACTCATCAGACCTGCAGGATTTCCTTGTCCTTTTGCGCGAGCGTCTCGTCGATGCGCTTGATGTGATCGTCGGTCAGGTGCTGGACGTCGCTCTGCAGCTTGCGGTGTTCGTCCTGCGAGATGTCGCTGTCCTTTTCGAGGCGGCGCAGCACCTCGATTCCGTCGCGCCGCACATTGCGCACCGAGACCCGCGCCTGCTCGGCGTATTTGGCGGCGACGCGGGTCAATTCGCGGCGCCGCTCCTCGTTCAATTCGGGGATCGGCACGCGGATGACCTGGCCCTCGGTCTGCGGGTTGAGGCCGAGCCCGGATTCGCGGATCGCCTTGTCGACCGCCTTGGCGAGGCCGCGGTCCCACACCTGCACCGAGATCATGCGCGGCTCGGGCACGTTGATGCTCGCGACCTGGTTGAGCGGCACGGTGTTGCCATAGGCGCTGACCGTGATCGGTTCGAGGAGGCTGGTCGAGGCCCGGCCGGTGCGCAACCCGCCAAACTCCTTGCGCAATACGTCAACTGCGCCGTCCATGCGGCGACGCAGATCCTTAAGCAGATCCTCTTGTGGCATGGCGTGGTCCCTCGCGTTTTGGCGTCCCCGTTGGTTTTATTCGATCCGATGTTGATTAAGGCGATTCTTCGATGATGGTGTACCGGCCCTTGCCCTGCACGACCTGGGCAAACCCGCCATTTTCGAAAATCGAGAAGACCAGGATCGGGATGCGGTTTTCCCGCGCCAGCGAGATCGCCGAGGCGTCCATCACCTGGAGGTCGCGCGCCAGCACCTCGCGATAATCGAGCCGCTCGAAGCGGCGTGCATCGGGCACCAGATGGGGGTCGGCATCATAGACGCCGTCGACCTTGGTCGCCTTCAACAGGGCATCGCAGCCCATTTCCGAGGCGCGCAACGCCGCCGCGGTGTCGGTCGTGAAAAACGGGTTGCCGGTCCCGGCGGCGAATATGACGACCCGGCCCTTCTCCAAATGACGTATCGCCCGGCGCCGGATATAGGGTTCGCACACCGCCTGCATCGAGATCGCCGACTGGACCCGCGTGCTGACCTCGCGGCGCTCGAGTTCGTTCTGCATCGCCAGCGAATTGATGACGGTCGCCAGCATGCCCATATAGTCGCCCGAGGCGCGTTCCATGCCGACCGCGGCACCCGACAACCCCCGAAAGATATTGCCGCCGCCGATCACCAAGCAAACCTCGACTCCGAGATCGTGGACCGATTCGATCTCGTCGGCAATGCGCGCGACCATCGCCGGGTCGAGCCCGTAATCGCGCTCGCCCATCAACGCCTCGCCGGACACCTTGAGGAGGACGCGGCGGTACTTGAGGTCGGCAGGCATGCGTCGCAAATCCGGCTGAGAGGCCCGTCCTGGAACGGAGTCGAACACTACACCAAACCGCCGCCGGCGGGGCCAACGGTTTTGGCGCATTGCGGAGCCGTCATTCCCGCGAAAGCGAGAATCCAGAGCCAAAGCCAGGGCCAGAGATCGGGATTTTTGCCCTGGATGCCCGCTTGCACGGGCATGAAAGCGGGTTTGGGGTCAGCCCTTCAGCTGGGCCCCGACTTCGGCGGCGAAATCGGACGGCGGCTTTTCGACGCCCTCGCCGAGCGCGAGGCGGACGAATCCGGTCACCCGGATCGCCGCGCCGGCGGATTTGGCGGCCGCTTCGACGACCTTGCTGATCCGGGTTTCGCCGTCGATGACAAAGACCTGGTCGAGCAGCACCGCCTCTTCGTAGTATTTGCGCAGCCTTCCCTCGACCATGCGATCGACGATCTCCTCGGACTTGCCGCTGCCGGACGCCTGCTCGCGCAGCACCGCGCGTTCGCGATCGAGCGCCGCGGCCGGCACCGACCCCACATCGAGGTATTGCGGGTTGGCCGCCGCGACATGCATCGCCAATTGCCGTCCAAGCGCGGCGAGGGCGTCGCCGCCCGCTTCCGATTCGAGCGCCACCAGAACGCCGATTTTGCCGAGCCCCGGCGCCAGCGAGTTGTGGACGTAGGAGGCGACCACTCCGCGCTCGACGGCGAGCCGGGCCGCGCGGCGCAGCACCAGATTCTCGCCGATCCGGCCGACCAGCTCGGTCAGTTCCTCGGCGACGGTGCGGCCGGTCGCGGGATAGGGCGCCGACTTCAGCGCCTCGACGTCGCCGTCTCCGGCAACCGCGAGGCCCGCCACGGTGCGCACGAGCCCTTGAAAGAGCTCGTTGCGCGCGACGAAATCGGTCTCGGAATTGATCTCGACGACGGCTCCGGCGAGGCCCCGCGTCGCCACCCCCACAAGCCCTTCCGCGGCGACCCGCCCGGCTTTTTTCGCCGCTGCCGCCAGCCCCTTCTTGCGCAGCCAATCGACCGCGGCCTCGATATCGCCGGCGGTGTCGCCGAGCGCGCGCTTGCAATCCATCATTCCGGCGCCGGTCTTGTCGCGCAATTCCTTGACCAGCGCCGCGGTCACCTCGGCCATGTCCCGTCCTCTCGTCTAATACGGTCGCGCGATCATTGCGCCGCGGAAGCGGCTTCGGCCTCGCTGGACACAGCCTCGCCCGGGCTAACCCCGCCGACCAATTCCTCCGGCTCGTCCAGGCTTTCGGTCGGCAGCTCGGCGCGCGCGCCGATATCGACGCCGGACGCCGTTAGTTCGGCCTGCAGCCCGTCGAGCACCGAGCCGCTGACCAATTCGCAATACAAATGAATGGCGCGCATCGCATCGTCGTTGCCCGGGATCGGATAGGCGATGCCGTCGGGCGAGGAGTTCGAATCGAGGATCGCGACGACCGGGATGCGCAGCTTGTTGGCTTCCTGGACCGCGATCGCTTCCTTGTTGGTGTCGATCACAAACAGAATATCGGGCAGCCCGCCCATCTCCTTGATCCCGCCGAGCGCGCGATCGAGCTTGTCGCGGTCGCGGGTCAATTCCAACAGCTCGCGCTTGGTCAGCCCGCTCTGTTCGACCGTGATGCGCTCGTCGAACTCGCGCAGCCGCTTGATCGATTGCGAGATCGTCTTGAAATTGGTCAGCATGCCGCCGAGCCAGCGGTAGTTGACGTAATACTGGCCGCAGCGCTTGGCCGCGTCGGCGACGATATCCTGAGCCTGGCGCTTGGTGCCGACCAGCAGCACTCGGCCGCCGCCCGCGACGACCTCGCGGATCGCCTCGAGGCCCTGCCGCAGCAGCGGCACGCTCTGTTCCAGATCGATGATGTGGATGCCGTTGCGGATGCCGAAGATGTAAGGCGACATCTTCGGGTTCCAGCGCCGTGTGTGGTGGCCGAAATGAACGCCGGCTTCGAGCAGCTGGCGCATCGAGTACTCGGGCAATGCCATGTCCGTTTCCTTTCCGGTTGTGCCGCCGCAGGATGAAGATCGGCCCCCGATCCGTTCGAGTGCCGACACCGGAGCGGTCGCCCATAGGGCGCCGCGGCCCTGCGTGAGGGTTGTGCGCCGACTAGGTAAGCCCGGCCGGCGGATTTGGCAAGCGCGGCGGCAAGTTGATTGCGAGTGTATGGCGAGCGGAGGCCTCGCGCAGATCGTGCGGCGGGTACGTCGCCGATCGGGCGCTACCGCGGGTTGCCGAGTGCTTGAATCGCGGGGTTGAGCCGCAGCCGCTCCCAAGCGCATGATGATGTCCGGAGCGGCGGAGGACGAATGAGCGGGGCGAACACGGCAGCGGCTGTTGACGGCATCGGGGATCGCCTCGCCCGCCTGGGCGACAGGGTCGACGCCGATCCGGTGTTGCTGCGGCGCGGCCGTGTCCTCAACACGAGTTGCCGTCTCGACATCGGCAACGATGTTTTCCTGCTGCGCATCATCGACGGGCGTGTGGTCGAAATCCGGCCGGGCCCGCTCGTCACCCCGTCGGCGGCATTCGCGATAGCGGGCGACGGCGGGGTCTGGCGGCGCTTTTTGGCGGCCGATCCGCCGCCGGGCGACCACGATCTGTTCGCCTTTCTGAAGCGCGGCGAATTGCGGGTTGTCGGCGACCTGCACCCTCTGATGTCGCATCTGCTCTATTGGAAAGGGCTGTTCGCCTGCCTGCGGGACGGCGAGGCCGGGCGATGACCGGCGCGATCGAACCCATCGTCGGGCGCTATCTGCATCTCGAATACGCCGGTCGCCGATACCGTATTTATTTCGAGACGGCGGGGCAGGGGATCCCGCTCGTGTGCCTGCACACCGCCGGGTCGGACGGGCGCCAGTATCGCGGATTGCTGAATGACGCGTCGGTCACCGACCGCTTCCAGGTGATCGCCTTCGACCTGCCGTGGCACGGAAAATCGTCGCCGCCCGCGGGCTGGCACGACGAGGAATACCGGCTGACCGCGGATTCCTATACCGGCATCGTCATGGCGGTGATCGCGGCGCTGGGGCTCGATCGGCCGGTCGTGATGGGCTGCTCGATCGGCGGGCGGGTCGTGCTGCATCTGGCGGTGCGCCACCCGCAAGCGTTCCGCGCCCTGATCGGGCTCGAAAGCTCAGGCCATGCCGATCCCTATTACGACACGGGCTGGCTGCACCGGGCCGACGTGCATGGCGGCGAGGTCGCGGCCGGCGCGGTGTCGGGGCTCGTCGCGCCGCAAGCCCCGTTGGCAGACCGCTGGGAAACGCTGTGGCACTACATGCAGAGCGGGCCGGGCGTCTTCAAAGGCGATCTATATTTTGGCTCTATTAGCAAAACGTAATGATCTGGCGTAGAATGGCCGAAACGCTGGAGGATTGAGGGTATGGAGCGGCGTGCATTTCAGGCATGGCTGTGTGGGGTCGACACGCTGACGGAAGCGCAGAAGGCGCAGGCTGGGGAGGTTCT
>CAMATN010000065.1 GCA_945861155.1 Rhizobium sp. Q54 | reverse complement strand
GTGCACGAGGTGCCGGGCCGGCTCAATCACCGCTCGCCGCGCGGAGAGATGCCGCTCGACCGGCGTTACGGCCCGGCGCACAGCGTACGGCTGACCGAGGGCGGCCGGCTGATGGCGCTCGCCGGCGGCGACGAGCTTTGGGTCAATTCGCTGCATTCGCAAGGGATCGATCGACCCGGCCCGGACCTGCTGATCGAGGCGGTGGCGCCGGATGGCCAGATCGAGGCGGTCGCGTTGCGGGGCGCCCGATTCGTCATCGGCGTGCAATGGCATCCCGAATACAAGGTGCTTGAGAACCCGTTTTCGCGCGCGCTGTTTGTCGCCTTCGCGCAAGCCTGCCATGCAACTATTGCGGGTTCTGCGGCAAAGCGCCGCGCTGCTTAAGCGAGGCTGGATAAGTTCCGCCTTTCGTGCATGCGTTTTTGCCGAGATCGCATGCACGATTCGCATCTTCCGGCGTGCCCGGGCGTGCCCATCTTATATTTCAGAAGCGGAGAGGGTGTCATAACCCTCTTGTAACCGGCCTCGTTTCCCCTGCGGGTCCGGCTTTTCCCCAACGCTTCTGACAAGCAGGCGCCCGGTCCTCCCCCCGACCGGGCGCCGTTTTGTTCGGCTGGCGTCGTTCTCCGATGTCGCGGGGGTTTTCACGGTACTGGTTGCACTCGTGCGCGATTATACTGTCGCCTCTCGATACGAATTTCCGCGGGTGCGCGCCGGTGCGTCTGATTACCTGGAACATCAATTCGGTGCGGCTGCGCATCGATCTCGTGCGCCGGCTGATCGAGGAACAGCAGCCGGACGTCCTGTGCCTGCAGGAAACCAAGACCCCGGACGATTTGTTCCCGCGCGCCGAATTCGCCGCGCTCGGCTACCGCGACATGCTGGTGCACGGCATGAAGGGCTACAACGGCGTCGCCATTCTGTCGCGCGTGCCGTTCGGCGCGACGACGACGCGGGCGTGGTGCGCCCGCGCCGATTGCCGCCATGCCGTCGTCGAACTGCCCGGCGGGGTCGAGTTGCACAATATCTATGTGCCGGCGGGCGGCGATATTCCCGACCCGCAGGCCAACCCGAAATTCGCCCACAAGCTGCAATTCCTCGACGAGTTGACCGCGTGGTTTACCGCCGAACGGGCTCACGAGCGGCTTGGCGGGCGGCCGATGATCGCGGTCGGCGACCTCAACGTCGCGCCGCTCGAAACCGATGTCTGGTCGCACAAGCAATTGCTGAGCGTGGTCAGCCACACGCCGGTCGAGGTCGAGCGTCTCGGCGCGCTGCAACGGGCCGGCGGGTTTGTCGACGCGATCCGGCATTTCGTGCCGCCGGAACAGCGGCTCTACAGCTGGTGGAGCTACCGCAACCGCGACTGGGCGGCGAGCGACCGCGGCCGCCGGCTCGACCATGTCTGGGTGACGCCCTCGCTGGTGGGGTCGCTGGCCGAAGCGCGAATCCACCGCGACAGCCGGGGCTGGGACCGGACCTCCGACCATGTCCCGGTCATGATCGAGCTTAACGGCTGATGCCGCTTTTCGGCTAATCCCGGCGGTAGAGGTGGTAGCGGCCGGGGGCGATTCCGTCCGGCAGGGGGAGCGCGCTCAGTTCCGGGCAATCGATTGGCGGGTCGCTCGCCAACACCGCGCCGGCGCATAGCAGCGGGACGATAAGCGGCGTCAGCTCGGCCGCCAAAGCGACATTGGCCGCCATGTCGCCGGTCCCGACATCGAAATGCGCCAGAGCTACCCGCCCGCCGAGCCAGCCGCGCGCCGCGGTCAGGCTCACGCGCATGTCGCCAAGGAGCAGCCGGTCGGGCGGCGGCACGCAGTCCGGGTGGGCCGCGACACGGCGCTCGCAAACATAGATGTCGCGCTCGGGGAACAACGAGCGCAGATGGTCGTAGGTGCGGCCGTTGCCCAGACCCAGTTCGAGCACAAGACCATCGACGCCGCGGATCAATTCAGCCGCGCGGTCGAGGCAGGCGCGCTGCGCCTGGAGCCGCCGGATGAAGCTGTCGAGCCGGCTCATTTCGCCGGTGGCGCGCCGGGTTCCTTGGCGCTCGGTCTCGGTACTGGGTGGCCAGGGTCTTGCGGGATCGAACCCTCGCGCAGGCTCCGTACCTCCGACAGCGCGGCTTGCAGCTGCTTGTTGGTCAGTTCGAGGCGGTGCGCCAGTTCGCGCATGATCGAGACGGCCATGTTGGGGAACTCGCGCACCATGCGCAGAAACGGATCCTTGGCGATGCGCAACGCGACCAGCCGGTCTTTCGCCCGCACCGTCGCGGTGCGCGGCACGTCGCACAGGATCGCCATCTCGCCGACGATTTCATGCGCTCCGAGCGTCGCGATCGTCAGCGGGCCGCTCGGCGTGTCGACGATGATCTCCGCTTCGCCGGTAATGATCAGATAGGCCGCATCGGCCTGGTCGCCTTGGCAGAACAGCGTATTCCCGGCATCGTACCCGACACGCTCGCTCATGAACGCCAAGAGCTTGAGCCGGGCCGGTTCCATTTCCGAGAAGAACGGCACCCGCCGAAGCATCTCGTATTCCTGCGCCAAGCTCAATTCATCCTCCCGGTTAAAGTGCGGCGCTATCGGCTCTGTGTCATTCGGCGGCGATCAACAGAGCGGTCAGCGAATCCTTGCGATCGAGCTCGGCAAAGCGGCCCTGCTCTGCGAGTTTGCCGCCGCTCATCACCAGGATGCGATCGAAACTGCGCGCCAGGCTCGCCCGGTGCAGCACCCAAATGAGGCCCCGCCCCACCATTTCCTCCCGCACGCCCTCGCTCACTTTGCTTTGGGCCTGCCCGTCGAGGGCGGCGCTCGCCTCATTCAGAATCAGCAGGTCGGGGCGCTTCAACAAGGCGCGCGCGATCGCGGTTCGCTGGCGCTGCGCCAACGACAAACGGGAGCCGCCGGTGCCGACCTCGTAACCGAGCCCGATATCGACGACGGCGGGACGCAGGGCCAGCGCCTCCAGCACCTCGGCCAGCACCACCGGCACCCGCACCGGAGCGTCTGCCTCGCCGTAGGCGATCTTGCCGGCGAGGATATTGTCCTGCAGCGATGCCGCGGCGTTGTAGCTCGCGGGATCGAAAAATTCGATCTGGCCGGCGGCCTCCGCCGGCAGGTCGCGGCGGAATGCACGGCGCGCGTCCAGCAGGCGCTTTTGCATGGCGTCATCGAGCACATCGAGGCGATGGCGCGCCGCGACCAGCTTGAACGGCAGCGACAGCAACCTCTTGCGCTGCTCCTGCCGCAGCGCCGCGATCCCGCCCTTGTCGATCGCACTCAGAATGGCGGCAAATCCGGGCAGGTCGCTCGCGCTGATAAAGCTGAATTGCTCGAAGAACTCGTGCTCCGGCGGCAGGTCGGCGAACATCTCGCTCATCATCGCGGCGACCTGCCTTCCGGCCTCGATCAGATCGTCGGTCAGTCCGACCTTGTCGAGGACGGCGAGCACATAGGCATTGTCGGCGAGTGCCTCTAACTCGAAACCCGGCCCGATCGGGGTCCCGAACAAGAGGTTTTCGGCGACGCTCGCATTGGTGTTGTAGCGCTCGGGATCATAGGTCTCGACCAGCTTGGTGATGCCGTCGGCGGCAAGCCGCTCGGCGAGCGCCTGGCGGGCCTCGAGCAGCCGCTTGGTCAGCTCGGCGTCGACCGCGGGGTCGATGCGCCAGCGCAGGCCGAAATTGTAGACATCGGACTCGAAGTCGAGCCGCCGCAGGATTTCGGCGATCCGGCGCGCCAGTTCCTCGCTGTCGCTCACTCCGGCGGACTCGTAATCGACCCAATCGGCATGCAGGTCGAATTCGATATTGCCCGAGCGGCGCGCCTCGTTGAGCTGGCGCGCCCGTCGGCGTTCGCCCGGATCGTCGTATTCGGCCGGGCGCAACGGCCGGTGGCGCAATCCGAGCAGCAGGTTGTCGCGCAATGTTCCGGCAAACAGATACGGCGTCGCGCCGGCGTAGCCGAGCCGGCGTCCGACTACGGCAAGCGGCATATCGGCAAAATCATGCCCACCGATCATGATCCGCCCGCCGCTCGGCCGCACCAGCCGCGCCAGCAGCAGGGCGATTTCGCTCTTGCCGCCACCGCTTTGCCCGATGACGGCGACATGCTCGTCGAGCCGGACGCTGAAGGTGACCGAGTCGACGACGCGGCTGCGGTCGTCTTCGGCCAGCGACAGATTGGTCGCGGACAGCTCGCCCTCCAGCCGCGGCACGTCGTCGGGCTCGTCGAGCAACAGCGCCGCGTCGGCGAGGCCCGCCGGCTGGAATTGTTCGATGATCTGCCCGTACTTGATCCGCGAATCCTCCTTTTGCTGGTAAAAATCGAGCAGCTCCTTCCACGGCGAGGCCATGTCCTTATAGGCCGCCAGCACTGCGACCAGCGCTCCGAACGACAAGCTGCCCTGGATCACCAGATAACCGCCGATCGAATAGAAGAAAAACGGCGTCAGCTGAGCGATGAAGTTGTTAAGGAATTTGACGAAGAACTTGCGCCGGTAGATCTCGAACCGGATGTCGTAAATTCGCCCCAACAGGCTCGCGAAATCGGTCAGGTGCAGCTTGACCGTGTCGTTGGCGTGGATTTCGACCATCCCGGCGGCCGATTCCTGGATGCGGTCGGCGACGATCCGGGCAGTGCGCACGCGCTGCTTGTTCAGGTCGTTGACCTTGCGCTGCAGCTTGGGAATGACATAGGCCTGCAGCGGGTACAGCGAGATCGCGGCCGCGCCGAGCACCGGATCCTGCATGAACATGAACAGGATGATCGTCAGCAGCGTGCCGCCTTGGAATGCCGGGGTCACCAGGGCGTCGCCGATAAAGCCCCCTAGCGACTCGCATTCGGCCGTGACCATGGGAATGATCTGCGCCGACGAGGTCTTGTTAAAATGGCTCAGCGGAAAGCGCAGCAGCCGCAAATAGAGCTGATAGCGGAACCGCCGCAGCATCCGTTCGCCGAGTTGGCCCTTGAACGTGTTGATGCAGTACTTGAAGCCGCCGCTTACCAGGACAACCGCGAGGAACGCACCGCACAACGCCATCAGGTAGGGGATCCGGTCGAATTCGAGGCCGGCGATGAATTGGGGAAATTTGGCGTCTTCGCGGATCGCGTGGTTGATGATGGTCTTTGGCAGCTCCAGCGAAATGTACAGAAACGGAAACGAGGCAAACGTCACCAGCAGCAGAGCAAGCTGCCGCCGCCAGCTGTGCCGGATGATGAAGCGGTATATGGTCGGTTCGAGATCGGGCGGGGCGGCTACCGGGGCTTCTGCCGCTTTCACCGGCGAGTGACGCGCCCTCGCGCCAGGCAACGGTTGCCGGCGGGCCTGCGCTTCCTCGACCGATGTGGCGACCGCCGCCAGCCCCTTCATTCCCGCGGTCTCCGAAAAAACACCATCTCGCGCACCCTGGCGCCCCATGTCATACTACGCCCGGCCGACAGGGACGCAGGCTTCGTGTGAGCAACCGCCGCGACCATAAGCGTATCCTGATCTACAGCCACGACACTTTCGGTCTTGGCCATCTTCGCCGGTGCCGGGCGATCGCCCACTCGCTGGTCGATGCGAACGCCTCCTTGTCCGTGCTGATATTATCGGGGTCGCCGATCATCGGCAGCTTCGATTTCCGCTCGCGCGTCGACTTTGTGCGGGTTCCGGGCGTAATCAAGCTGCGCAACGGCGAATATGTCTCTCTCAACCTGCATATCGACATCGAGGAAACGCTGGCGATGCGATCCTCGATCATCCGTCATACCGCGGATATTTTCGATCCGGACATGCTAATTGTCGACAAGGAGCCGCTCGGGCTGCGCGGCGAGGTGCGTCCGACGCTCGACCTGTTGCGGGCGCGCGGCACGCCGCTGATCCTCGGGCTGCGCGACGTGATGGACGATCCGAGCGCGCTCGAAAGCGAGTGGGAGCGTAAGAACGCCGTCCCGATCCTCAACGAATACTACAACGAGATCTGGGTCTATGGGCTGCCGCAGATCTGCGATCCGCTCGCCGGCATCGAGCTGCCGGCGAGCGTGCGGCGGCGGATGATCTATACCGGGTATCTGCGGCGCCATGCTCCGGCGGCGGTGTCGACGCCGCTTCTCGCCGACCTGCCGGATGGGGAGTTTCTGCTGGTGACGCCGGGCGGCGGCGGCGACGGCGAGGATCTCGTCGATTGGGTCCTGGCCGCCTACGAGAACGATCCGGGCGGGTTGCCGCCGGTGCTCGTGGTGTTTGGCCCGTTCATGCTGCCCGATCACCAGGCAGCTTTCGCCGCGCGAGCCGCGTTACTGCCCAAGGTGCGCACGATCGGGTTCGACACGCGGCTCGAACACCTGATGGCGCGCGCCGCGGCGGTTGTGGCGATGGGCGGTTACAATACGTTCTGCGAGATACTGTCGTTCGACAAGCCTGCCTTGATCGTGCCCCGCACCAAGCCGCGGCTCGAACAGTACATCCGGGCTCAGCGCGCCGCCGAGCTTGGCCTCGTCACGGTACTGTCGTCGGACGCGGACGGGCGCGATCCGCGGATCATGGCGGCGGCCCTCCTGCGGCTGATGCAGCAGCCGCCACCCTCGGCGGTCGTCATTCCCGGGTTGCTCGACGGCATGGCCAGCGTCAACCGGCTGGCGCAGAAATGGCTCGGCTATGGCCGCGCGGAGCGCCTGCGCCTGCAGGCGCGGCGCGACGCATGATTGCGGGTGCGCCGACGGCAGAAGAGGCGGGGGCGGTAAGGCGCGTCGCCTTTGTCCTCAAGGGCTACCCGCGTCTGTCGGAGACTTTTATCGCACAGGAGATCGCCGCCCTCGAACAGCGCGGCCTCGACATCGAGATCGTTTCGCTGCGCCATCCGACCGACGATGCCCGCCACCCGGTGCATGGGCAGATCCGCGCGCCGGTGCTCTATCTTCCGGAATATTTGAAGGACGCGCCCAGCCGGGTTCTCGCGGGGTGGCGCCGCGCGCGAGGGTTGCCCGGGTATGCGGCGGCGCGGCGGGCCTGGCTTCGCGATCTGGCGCGCGACCCGACGCCAAACCGCATTCGCCGCTTTGGCCAGGCCCTGGTGCTCGCGGCGGAGCTGCGGCCCGATGTCGGCCACTTGCATGCGCATTTCCTCCATACGCCGGCATCGGTGACGCGCTATGCGGCAATCATGCGCGGGCTCGGCTGGTCGGTCTCGGCCCATGCCAAGGACATCTGGACGACCCCGGATTGGGAAAAGCGCGAAAAGCTCCTATCGGCGCAATGGGCGGTGACCTGCACCGAAACCGGCCGCGATCACCTCGCCGCGCTGGCGCCCTCGCCCGACAAGGTGCGCCTCGTCTATCACGGGCTCGATCTCGCCCGTTTTGCGCCGCCGCCGCACCGCACGCATGACGGCGCCGACGGCAGCGACCCGACGAACCCGGTCGTCGTATTGTCGGTCGGAAGGGCGGTCGAAAAAAAGGGCCATGACGACCTGCTCGCCGCGCTGGCGCTGCTGCCGCCTGATCTGGCGTGGCGCTTTGTTCATATCGGCGGCGGCGCCCTGGCGCGGCAGCTGAAGGGACAGGCGGCCCGACTCGGGCTCGCGGAGCGGGTCGAGTGGCGTGGCGCGCGCTCGCAGCCGGAGGTCCTCGCCGCCTATCGCGCCGCGGATTTGTTCGTGCTTGCCGCCAAGATCGGGCGGGACGGCGACCGCGACGGCCTGCCCAACGTGCTGATGGAGGCGCAGAGCCAGCGCGTGGCCTGCATCGCGACGCGACTGCCGGGGATCGGCGAACTGATCGAGGATGGACGCACCGGCGTGCTCGTCGCGCCGGGCAACCCGCACGAACTCGCCGCCGCGCTCGAGGCGCTGATGCGCGATTCCACGCGGCGCGCCCGGCTCGCTGCCGCGGGCGAGGCGCGGGTCCGCGATGAATTCGACATGCGCAGCGGGATCGCCGGGTTGGCGATGCTGTTCGGTTTGGCCGGACGGGAGACCCGGACCGGCATGCCGGCGGCGCGGGCAGCGGCGGAGTGATCGATCCTCATGCGGATCGCCTTTTATGCGCCGCTGAAGCCGCCCGACCACGCCATCCCGTCGGGCGACCGCCGGGTCGCGCGATTGTTTGTCGACGCGCTGCGCCTCGCCGGGCACCAGCCGTTTGTCGCGTCGCGACTGCGCAGTTTTGACCGCGAGGGGGACACGCTGCGTCAGGGCCGGCTCGCCGAGATCGGCCGGCGCGCCGCCGCGCGGCTGGTCGGCCAATGGAGACGGTCGCCCGAGGCCGCGCCGGAGCTGTGGTTCACCTACCATCTCTACCACAAAGCGCCCGATTGGCTCGGTCCGGCGGTTGGCGCGGCACTCGGGATTCCCTATGCAATCGCCGAAGCCTCGTTCGCGCCGAAGCAGGCGGACGGGCGCTGGGACATCGGCCACCGCGCGGTCGAAGCGGCGCTGCGGCGCGCCGATGCGGTTATCGGGCTCAACCCCACCGACCGCGAATGCGTGCTGCCGCTGTTGCGCGATCCGCGGCGCTGGATCGACATGGCCCCGTTCCTCGATTCGCGCCGCTACCGAGCGCGGCCGCTGCGGCGGGATTTACCGTCGCCGCGCCTGATCGCGGTGGCGATGATGCGGCCTGGCGACAAATTGGCCTCGTACCGGCTGCTCGGCGCCGCGCTGGCGATGCTGCTTGATCTGGACTGGTCGCTCGACATTGTTGGCGACGGGCTAGCCCGTCGCGAGGTCGAGGCCGCATTGGCGCGGCTCGGGGCGCGGGTTCGCTATCGCGGCGCGCTCGACGAGCCGGGGGTCGCGGCGGCGCTGGGCGAAGCCGACCTGTTTGTCTGGCCGGCGATCAACGAAGCCTTCGGCATGGCGCTGCTCGAAGCACAGGCGAGCGGCCTGGCGGTCGTCGCCGGCGAGAGCGGGGGGGTCGGCGGCATTGTCGTCTCGGGCGAAACAGGGCTGCTGACGCCGCCGGGAGACGCGGCGGTTTTCGCCGCTTCAGTGCGCCGGCTGATCCGCGACCCCGACTCGCGCTCGGCGATGGGGGCGGCGGCGCGGGCCAAAATAGAACGCGAACATGACCTGCCGGGGGCCGCCGAGCGGCTGGCCGCGATCCTGGGGCGGCTGCATCCGGTGCGGGCGGCGTGACCCGTTCTGTACTGTTCCATGTCCAGTATCTGCTCGGGATCGGGCATCTGCAGCGCTCGTTGCGGATTGCCGACGCGCTCGCCGGGGACGGCATCGCCGTGACGCTGGTCTGCGGCGGCGCGCCGGTCGCGCTGCCGATGCACAAGTCGGTTCGTTTCGTTCAGCTCACTCCGGTGCGGTCGCGCGACGCTGGGTTCGCACTGGTCGACAGCGCTGGAACGCCGATCGACGACGGAGTGCGCGACGAGCGCCGGGCGGCCCTCCTCGCCGCCTTCGCCGAGGCGCGGCCGGACGCGGTCGTCATCGAAGGCTTTCCGTTCGCGCGCCGCGCCTTCCGCTTCGAGCTCGACCCGCTGATCGCGGCGACACACGCGGCACCGAAACGGCCGCGCCTGATCTGCTCGGTACGCGACATCGTTGCGATGCGCGACGATCCGCAACGCCATCGCGAGACCGTGGAGCGCGTGCGCCGCGATTTCGACGCGGTGCTGGTGCATGGCGATGCTGCGTTCCTCGCGCTCGACGCGAGTTTCCCTGCCGCGCCGGCGATCGCCGACCGGCTGATCTATACCGGCTACATTGCCCCGCCCGCCGAGCCGGGCGGCGCGCGTGGTAGCGACGCCGATGAGGTGGTCGTGTCGGTGGGCGGCGGCGCCGCCGGTCATGCGCTGCTGAGGACGGCGCTGGCGGCGCGCCGGTCCGGCTGTCTGGCGGAGCGGCCCTGGCGCCTGCTCGCCGGCGCCAATTTGCCCGAGGCCGATTTCGCCGCACTCCGGGCGGATGCTCCGGAAGGGGTCGTCATCGAACGGTTTCGGCATGATTTTGGGGCGCTGCTGCGAGGCTGCCGCGTGTCGGTCAGCCAGGCCGGCTACAATACGGTGCTCGACATCCTCGCCGCCCGGGCGCGCGCCGTGCTCGTGCCGTTCGCGGCGCAGCGCGAAACCGAGCAGCTGGTTCGGGCCGAGCGGCTGGCGGCGCTCGGTGCGGTCGAACTGGTGCGCGAGAGCGAGCTTTCGGCGGAGACGCTTGCCGCGGCGATCCTGCGCGCCGCACGCCGGGAGCCGTCGCCGCTCGCCATCGACACCGACGGGGCCGCGCGCTCGGCCCGGATCATCGCCGCCCTGATCCGGCCCGGCGATCCTGATAGCGGGGGTTTTGTCGCGGGCCTTAGCGGGAGTATTATCGGGCGATGAGCTATTTGCCGCGCCTCGATGCGGCGATGACCGCCGACTGGCCCGATGCGGACTGGCCCGATCTCGTCGCCGAATTCGACCGATGGGGCGAGGCTGGGCGCGTCGCGACGCTGTGGTGGCGCGACGATGACGCGATCGCCGCGACGCCGCGCCTTGATGACCTGCTGCTTCTCGCGGGAAAGGCGCCCGTCGGACTGGCGGTCGTGCCGGCGCTGGCCCGGCCGGACCTGGCCGCCGCGCTCGCATCGGCGCCGGCCGTCGCGGTGTTGCAGCACGGCTGGCAGCATCGAAATCGGGCCGGCGACGGCAGGAAGAGCGAATATCCAGGGACCCGATCGGCGTCCCGCGTCGGCGCCGAGGTGGCGGCCGGAAGAGCCCGCCTCACTGCGCTGTTCGGGTCACGTGCCCTCTGCGTGTTCGTGCCGCCCTGGAACCGATTCGCGCCCGAGCTGCTGCCAGTGCTGGCCGGCAGCGGCGTGACCGGCCTGTCGACTCTGGCGTCCGAGCGGCTCGAAACTTTGCCCGCCGGGCTCGCCGCGCTCGATGTCCATGTCGATGTGGTCGACTGGAAGGGCGGCCGCGGGTTTGTCGGGATCGGCGCGGCGCTCGGCCGCCTCGTCGGCTGCTTGCGGGCGCATCGAATCGATGACCCCGTGCGCCTGGGGACGTCGCGCGGGCCTGTCGGCATCCTGACGCATCATCTGGTGATGGACCGCGCGACGGCGGGGTTGCTCGCCAGCCTGACGGCGCTGATCGCCACCCATCCCGGGGCGCGCTGGACCTCCGTAACCGAGCGGCTGCAATGACCCGTATCGACGAGGCTGACGAAGACCCCGCCGGCGCCACCCGGCACATCTACCCGGCTTCGGCCATGGTCGGGGATTATCTGCGCGCCGCGGCAGGGTTGATCCCGACCGGCATCCTGTTTGCCACTGTGCCGCTCGGCACGGTAGCGGCGACGGTGCTAGGCGGTTTTGCCGCGATGTTCGGCCTGTTCGGGTTGCGCACCCTGCTGCGTCACGGCACGCGCGTCGAGATGACCGACACCGAGCTGAGCGTGCACGGCGCCACGCGCCGCACGATCGCCTGGGCCGAACTCGACCGCATGAAGCTCGCCTATTATTCGACGAGCCGCGACCGGCGCAGCGGCTGGATGCAGCTCGAACTGCGCGCCGGCGGCGGCGCCGGGAACGCGGCGGTAAGCACCAAGGTGCAGATAGACAGCCGGATCGCCGGGTTTGACAGCTTGGTCCGGCGCGCCGCCGAGGCGGCCGCCTTTCGCGGGCTCGCGCTGAGCGACGCGACCGTCGCCAATCTGGAATCGCTCGGGATCAGGGTGCCCGATCACGATCCCGCCTACGATCCGCCCTACGATCCCCGGGCGGATCGATGACCGATCTACTGCGGGTTGAGGATCTGCATGTCCGGTTCGCCACCCCGAGCGGTTTCATCCCGGCGGTCAGAGGCGTCAGTTTTCGCGTGCAGCCAGGTTCGACGCTGGCGATCGTCGGCGAGTCCGGCTCGGGCAAGTCGGTGGTCAGCCAGAGCATCATGCGCATTTTGCCGCGCAACGGCGAGATCAGCCGCGGCACGATCCTGTTCGCCGATCCGCGCGTCGGCTCCGGCGGCCCCGCGGGCGAGCCGGTCGATCTGGCGCAACTGCCGGCCGACGGGCGGGCGATGCGGGCGATCCGCGGTGGCCGGATCTCGATCATCTTTCAGGAGCCGATGAGTTCGTTGTCGCCGCTGCACACGATCGGCGACCAAGTCGGCGAGGCGCTGCGCCTGCACCGCAAGGCGAGCGCGGCGCAAGTCAAGGAGCTGACGATCGACATGCTGCGTCTGGTCGGGTTTCCCGATGGCGAGCGGGCCTGGCGCAGCTATCCGTTCGAGCTCTCGGGCGGGTTGCGGCAGCGCGCGATGATCGCGATGGCGCTGGTCTGCCGGCCGGCTTTGTTGATCGCCGACGAACCGACGACCGCGCTCGACGTGACGATCCAGGCGCAGATCCTCAAGCTGATCGTCGAGCTGCAGCGCGAATTGGGGATGGCGGTGCTGCTGATCACCCATGATCTGGGGGTCGTCGCCAACATCGCCGACGAAATCGTCGTGATGTATCGCGGCGAAGTGATGGAAAGCGGCACGCTCGACGACATCTTTCGCCGGGCGCGGCACCCGTATCTGCTGGCGCTGTTGCGGGCGGTGCCGCGCTTCGACATGAAGCCGGGAGAGCGGTTGCGGCCGATCCGCGAGGTGCCGGCGGGCGACGCGCCGCATTTGATGGCGGAGGTCAGGCCCTGGCCGGCGGAGGCGACCGGGCCGCTGCTCGAATGCAGCGACATCCGCAAGAGTTTCGGGTTGCGCCGGGGCGGGATGTTTCGCCTCGGGCCGGGTTTGCGCGCGGTCGCGGTCGATGGCGTCAGCCTGACCATCGCGCGCGGCGAATGTCTCGGCCTCGTGGGGGAGAGCGGCTGCGGCAAGACGACCTTGAGCAAGGTGCTGCTGCGCGCGCTGACCCCCGATTCAGGGACCGTGACGTTCAACGACCGCGGCGTCGCGACCGCCGTTCTTGGGCTTGAGGGCGAATCGTTGAAGCGCTTTCGCCGCCAGGTGCAGTTCATCTTTCAGGACCCGTTCGGCTCGCTCAACCCGCGCATGACCGTCTACGACATCATCGCCGAGCCGCTGATCATCCACGGCGTCGGCGATTCGCGCTCGCGCCGCGACATGGTGGCCGAGCTGATCACCCTGGTTGGCCTCCAGATCCACGACCTGCGGCGTTATCCGCACAGCTTTTCGGGCGGGCAGCGCCAGCGCATCGGCATTGCCCGGGCCTTGGCGCTGCGGCCCGAGCTGGTGATCTGCGACGAGCCGGTGTCGGCGCTCGACGTGTCGATCCAGGCGCAAATCCTGAACCTGCTGATGGATTTGCAAAAAAAGCTCGGGCTGACTTATCTGTTCATCTCGCACAACCTCGCGGTCGTCGACTACATCGCCGACCGGATCGCGGTGATGTGCGCCGGGCGCATCGTCGAGCTTGCCCCGCGCGGCGTCTTGTTCCGCAACCCGGTGCATCCCTACACCCAGGCGCTGCTGGCCGCGATACCGGCGCCCGACCCAGACCACCGGCTCGATTTTGGCCGGCTGATGCAGGGCCGCGCCTCCGATCCCGCGGCCTGGCCGGAGCCGTTCCGGCGGGTGCCGGGGATTCCGGTCCAACTGATCGAGGTCGAGCCCGGCCATTCGGTCGAAGCGAGCGCGATGCCGCAGGTCGCGCGGATGCCCGAGGCCAGCCTCGCGGGGTCGGCGTGATGACCCGGCGAGCGGCGACTCCGGTTGGTTTTGCGTCCTTGAGACCCCAAACGCTCCTGCGGTTGGCATGGATCGGCGTAATCGCCGTGCTGTTATTGGGTTCCCCGCGGGCGCAGGCCCAGTTGCAGGAAACGCCGGCTCTGGCATCGGCGGTGGCAAACGGGACATTGCCGCCGGTGGCCAGCCGAGTGCCGCGCCAGCCTGTCGTCGCCGAACTCGCGACGCTCGGTCGCCCCGGCGGCGAGCTGCGCATGTTGATGTCCAGTCCAAAGGATACGCGGCTGATGGTCGTGTACGGCTATGCGCGGCTGGTCGGCTATACGCAATCCCTGGTCCTCGCCCCGGATCTGCTCGCAGGGATCGATGTCGAGGACGGGCGCATTTTCACCCTGCGCTTGCGCACCGGGCACAGATGGTCCGACGGCCACCCGTTCACCGCGGAGGATTTCCGCTATTGGTTCGAGGATGTGGCGCAAAACCGCGAGCTGTCGGCGACCGGCTTGCCGGTGTCGCTGTCGCCGAACGGCGAATTGCCGTATTTCGAGGTCCTCGACGAGCGCACGGTCCGCTATAGCTGGCTGCAGCCAAATCCGCTCTTTCTGCCTGCCTTGGCCGGACCCAGCCCGCTGTTCATCTATTCCCCGGCGCATTACCTCAAGCCGTTTCACTCCCGCTACACCAATAAATCCATGCTCGATGCGTTGGTAAAACAGAATGGCGTTCGAAATTGGGCGACGCTGCACAATAAGCGCGATTCGATGTATCATAATGACAATGTCGACCTGCCGTCGCTGCAGCCTTGGGTATTGAAAACAAAACTTCCCGCCGAGCGCATTATTTTTGAAAGAAACGCGTATTATCACCGGGTCGACAGCGCCGGCCGGCAGCTGCCTTATATCGACCGGGTCGTGTATTCGATCGCCAACAGCAAGATCATCCCGGCCAAGACCGGGGCCGGTGAGAGCGATCTTCAGGGCCGCTACCTGAGCTTTGACGACTACACGTTCCTCAAAGCCGGAGAGACGCAAAACGGCTATACCGTGCTGTTGTGGCGAACCGGCCCCGGCAGCCAGCTCGCGCTTTATCCCAATCTCAACGTCGACGACGAGATCTGGCGCAATCTGGTGCGCGACGTCCGTTTTCGCCGCGCTCTGTCGCTCGCCACCGACCGCCACGAAATCAACCAGGCGATCTATTTCGGGCTGGCGATCGAGGGCCAGAACACCGTATTGCCGGAGAGCCCGCTTTACCGGCCGGAATACCGGTCGGCGTGGAGCGCCTACAACCTCGACGAAGCCAATCGCCTGCTCGACCTGATCGGTTTGAAACGCGGCGGCGACGGCATGCGCCAGCTGCCGGACGGCCGCCCGATGGATATCGTCGTCGAGGATTCGGGGGAGTCGCGGGAAAAGACCGATGTGATCGAACTGATTCGCGATTCGTG
The DNA here is from genome assembly GCA_945861155.1 of Rhizobium sp. Q54. Lineage (GTDB taxonomy): Bacteria > Pseudomonadota > Alphaproteobacteria > ATCC43930 > CGMCC-115725 > DATARH01. The sequence goes on along the minus strand of CAMATN010000065.1, from coordinate 11,382 downwards.
GCGGCAACTCGGGATTCGGCTGTTTGCTCGGCCGATGCAGCTGACCCTGTTCCGCCGCCGGGTGTTCGCCGGCCAGACTCTGATGTCGATCGACAAGGGGATCGAGAATGGCCTCGCTACCGCCGACATGTCGCCCTGGGAATTTGCCCCGACCGCCCAGCATCAGCTCGAATGGCCGAAATGGGGCCAATATTTTGAGACAAAGCGAATCGCCGGCGAGCGGCCGGAGCTTCCCGGCGCGATTCGGCAGAAGGAGCTGTACGAATCGTGGCTTGGAGCGGCCGGGGCCGAGGAACGCGCGCGGATCTGGCACGAAATGCTGGGGATCTGGGCTGACGAGGTTTACTCGATCGGGCTTATCGCCGGGGTCCGGCAGCCGATTGTTGTCAACAAACGGCTGCGCAACGTGCCGATCGAGGGCACCTACAACTGGGATCCCGGGGCCCATTTCGGCATCTACAGGCCGGACGGGTTTTGGTTCGAGCAAGCGCCGGGGCCAGCCGCCGCAGCCACGCCGAACCGGCTGCATTAATGCGTAGGCACGGCGATTACTCTCGCGTCACCGGAGAAAATGTTTGGATAATGCTTGGCGGCGCGGAGCCCTTCGCGGCGCGCTCGCGCTGAGGAGAATTCTCGTCGATGCTCGGCTATCTCGTCCACCGGATCCTGATCATGATCCCGACGTTGATCGCCATCAGCCTCGTGATCTTTGTCATCATTCATTTGCCGCCGGGCGACTATTTCTCGACCTATATCGCCGAGCTGCAAAGCCAGGGCGAAACCGCCAACCTCGCCAAGATCGCTTTCCTGAAGGCGCAATACGGTTTCGACAAGCCATTGTGGCAGCAGTATTTGTACTGGGCTTTCGGGCTATTGCACGGCGACATGGGATATTCGTTTCTTTATGACTTGCCGGTCAACGCCGTGGTCGGCGATCGCCTGCTGCTGACATTTGTCGTTTCGTTCACGACAATCATCTTCACTTACATCGTTGCCTTTCCGATCGGGGTATATTCGGCGACGCACCAGTACAGCATCTCTGATTACATGCTGACATTTCTGGGCTTTCTGGGTCTCGCGACACCCAGCTTTTTGCTCGCGCTCGTGCTCCTCTATCTGGCGAATGTCTATTTCGGGATTTCAGTCGGCGGTCTGATGGACCCGATCTATGTCGATCAGCCATGGAATTGGGCCAAGGTGCTGTCGGTGTTTGCCCATGTCTGGATCCCGGTCGTCGTGATCGGCACGGCGGGGACGGCCGGCATGATCCGGCGCTTGCGCGCCAATCTCCTCGACGAATTGCAAAAGCAATACGTCGTCACCGCGCGCGCCAAGGGCCTCCACCCGTTCAAAGTGCTGGTCAAATACCCGCTGCGCCTGTCGCTCAACCCGTTCATCTCGGATATCGGGTCGCTGTTGCCGCAGGTGATCTCGGGGGCGGCGATCGTGTCGGTCGTGATGTCGTTGCCGACCACCGGGCCGATGATGCTCGAGGCGTTGCGCAGCCAGGATATGTTTCTCGCCGGCTCGTTTCTGATGTTCATGGCTTTTTTGACGGTGATCGGCGTCTTCCTGTCGGATCTGGCGCTGGCGGCGCTTGACCCGCGCATCCGGCTGCAGACCGGGCCGGCGCAATGAGCGAGATTGGCCTGACCGCGGGTCCAGCCGCACCCGAGAAGGCGCGCGACGCCGCTCGGCCGGGCCAGACGATGCAGTCTGGCGAGGCGATGGCGCATTACGTGTCGCCGGCGCCGTTCGACCCTTACACCACCGACGCGATGACCCCGGCGCAGGAACGCTATTATCGCGCCCCGCCGGTGCTCTTGATGTGGTGGCGTTTGCGCCGGCATCGGGTCGCCGTCGCGTCGGGGGTGCTGCTGCTCGCGTTCTACGTGATGATCCTGTTTTGCGAGTTCCTGGCGCCCTATGCGCTTGACAGCCGCCATGTCGATTTCATCTACGCCCCGCCGCAGCGCATTCATCTGTTTGACGATGGCGGCCTGACATGGCCTTACGTCGAGGCCTACGACTATCGCCTCGACATGACCAATCTGCGCCGGGTCTACACGCCCAACCCGGACAAGCCGCAGCCGATCCGCTTCCTGTGCCGCGGCGACAAATATTGGTATTGGGGCGTCGTTCCCGGCGATTTCCACCTGGTCTGCCCGCCGGCGGGCGGCCAGATGTTCCTGCTCGGCACCGACCGGCTCGGCCGCGATATGCTGTCGCGCATCATTTACGGCGCGCGGATTTCGCTGACCGTCGGCCTGATCGGAGTCTCCATCAGCTTCACCCTGGGCATCCTGATCGGCGGCATCGCGGGGTATTACGGCGGCTGGACCGATGTACTGATCCAGCGCGCCATCGAGGTCGTCCAGTCCTTCCCGCATTTGCCGCTGTGGATGGCGCTGTCCGCCATACTTCCGGTGACCTGGAGCCCGATCCTGGTCTATTTCGGCATCACGATCATCCTCGGCATGATCGAGTGGACGGACCTCGCCCGCGCGGTCCGCTCGAAGCTGCTTGCCTTGCGCGAGGAAGATTTCTGCACCGCCGCGGTGCTGATGGGAGCGAGCCCGCCGCGGATTATCGGCCGGCACCTGTTGCCGAGCTTTATGAGCCACCTGATCGCTTCGGCGACGCTCGTCATTCCGAGCATGATCCTCGGCGAGACGGCGCTGTCCTTCCTGGGGCTCGGACTGCGCCCGCCGATCACCAGTTGGGGGGTGCTCCTCAACGAGGCGCAGAACATCAGCGTGGTGGCGCTCTACCCCTGGCTGATCCTGCCGGTGATCCCGGTAATCCTGACCGTGCTCGCGTTCAATTTTCTCGGCGACGGGCTGCGCGACGCGGCCGACCCGTATCATTGACGCGGAGGCTCAAAGCCGCAGCACCAGCCCTTCGTGGGCGACGATCGTGCCGGGGCGGGCCTGGGCGGCTTCGGCCGCGACCCGGTCCATGAAGGCATCGTCATGGTCGGGATCGTGGTGGAACAGGACCAACGTCTTGACCTGAGCGGCATTTGCCAGGCGTACGGCTTCCTGCCAGGTCGAGTGGCCCCAGTTCTTGTGCGCCGGGAACTCGTCGTCGGTATAGGTGGAATCGTAGATCATCGCGTCAACGCCGTTGACGAGCTGCAGCACGTTGGGGTCGAGGCGGCCGGGCTCGTGCTCGGTATCGGTGATGTAGGCGACCGCCTTGCCGTCGTGCTCGAGCCGGTAGCCGGTCGCGCGGTTCGGATGATTGAGCAGCCCGGTCCGCAGCATGACCCCGGGATGCGTGACCAGCGACTCGCCGGCGGAAAAATCATTGAATTCGAGCTTGGCGGTAAAGATGTCCATCGGGATCGGGAACAGCGGCGGCGACATCATCTTGCCGAGCACCGCCTCGATCCCGGCGTCGGGCTTAAGATGGCCCGCCCAGACCCGGATGCGATTGCGCGCATCGTAGCACGGCGCGAAAAACGGCAGGCCGTGGCAATGGTCGAGATGAGTGTGGGTATAGAACAGATCGAATTCGCGCGGGCCGCCCTTCATCAATTCGTTGCCGAGCAGGCGCAGGCCCGAGCCGCCGTCGAAAATGAACAGCTGGCCGCCGCAGCGAACCTCGACGCACGAGGTGTTGCCGCCATAGCGCATGGTTCCGGGCCCCGGGCAGGCGATGCTGCCGCGCACGCCCCAGAACCGCACCATGAAATCAGGGTCTGCCAAAAGCCGGCTCCCTCGCGATCGTCGCGCTCTGATTAGATAACATGATTACGAAGAACAATCGGCAAAACACGGATCGGCGGGAGTCCACCCATTCGCCCGCCCATTGCCGGTCCATGGCCAGCCAGCGGGTCGATGGGATTTGAGACGTTTACCATAACCGGTTGTTAACCAAATCGGCCGTAAAAAGGGGTCAACGCTCAGCCAACAGGAGAGCCCCGTGATTTCCGACACCGAATATACCAGCGCCGTCGCCGAGTTTCTGAGCAAGCGCGCCGTGACCCGCTGCCCGACCGCGTGTGTCGTGCCGACGCGCGGCAGCGTGACCGAGGCCGATCGCGCCGCATTGCGCAACCATGAGGCGGCGCGCGAAGCGGCGCGCCAGGCGCGGCTGCGCAACTACCAGCAGCTGCTTGCGTCGTAAGCGCTGCTGTCAGCGTCCCTCGTAGCGCGGCTTGCGCCGCTCCTTGAAGGCCCGGATGCCCTCGGCGGCATCCGCGCTGTTGCGCACTGCGCCGAGTTCGGCGCCGATGCGGGCGGCCAGTTCCGCCGGGCCTTTCGGGATGATGTGGTCGTTGACCAGCCGCTTCATGGTCGCCAGCGCCAGCGGCGCCAGATCGACGATTTTCAACGCCAGCGCGACCGCCTCCTCGACTTCCTTCCCGTTACTAACGATCCGGTTCGCCAGTCCGACCTGATAGGCGCGCTCCGCCGATATCGGCTCGCCGACCAGCATGATCTCCATCGCGATCTTGTGCGGAATGCGCGCTGCGAGGCCCGCGATCATGCCGCCGGTGATGCCGATCTTGCCCTCCGGATACGAAAACCGCGCGTTTTCCGCCGCGACGAGCAGGTCGCACATCATCGCCATCACAAGACCGCCGCCGATGCACCAGCCGCCGACTGCGGCAATAACAGGCTTGTCGGTGGTGATGCCGACCGTCGGGACGCAGCGCCACAGCTCGGGCAGATCGGTGACGTCGGCGCCGGCTGAGAAAGCCTGTCCGCCGGCGCCGGCGAGGATCGCGACACGCTGAGCCGAGCGGTCGAAATCGGCGAACGCCGCCTGCAATTCGATCGCGACCGCCTTGTTGATCGCGTTGCGCTTTTCCGGCCGGTTGATGCTGATGATCGTGACCGGGCCCTGGTTGTCGACGCTGACGGCGCTCATCGGGGGGTCCTCTCGATGGGTTTGGTTTGCTCGACCCATCCTAACGCACCGCGACCGGTCAGGCGTGGCCAGCCTCGGTCGACAGCAGGGTCAGGTCGACGCCGAGCTTGGCCAGAGCGCGCGGCCATTTGGCGCCGAAAGCGGCGTCGAACAACAGATCGCCGTCGGGCGCGACCGAGAGCCACCCATTTGCCTGGATCTCGGCGTCGAGCTGGCCGGGCGCCCATCCGGCATAGCCGAGCGCTCACAGGCTGGATTGCGGCCCCTCGCCCTTGCCGATCGCCCGCAGGATGTCGAGCGTCGCGGTGACGGCAAAACCGTCGCCGACCACCAGCGTTGCCTCTTCGCGGTAATCGGCCGTGTGCAGCACAAAACCGCGCCCCGGTTCGACCGGCCCGCCGAAATGCACCGGGCGCGACCGGCCGAGCGCGCACGGTCCGAGGTTCAGATGGGTGAACAGCTCGTCCATGGTCAGCGAGGGCAGGAGCTTGTTGACGACCAGGCCCATGGCGCCCTCGTCCTCGCTATGGGAGCAGACATAGACCACCGAGCGGGCAAAGCGCGGGTCCGTCATCTGCGGCATCGCGATCAGAAGTTGCCCGGTTAGCGTTTCCATTGCCGCTGCCTCCCTGCACGACCGCGCTCCCGCCCGGACGGTCTGTTGCCTGCCGGTTTGAACACGAGAGTGCGGCTTCAATTCCGCCGTACGATAAGCCCGCAGCAGCCGTCGCGGAGAAAAAAGAGCATCCGGCCGCGCGGCGTTTACGGCGCGCGGCCGGGTATGGTATCGGTGCCGCCCCCGCTTCCGCCGCCGGTCCGCTCGTACGGCCGGGCGGCGGAACGAAATTCGGAGGCACGACCCCCATGACGATCCAAGTTGGCGACAAGGTGCCATCGGCGACGCTGAAATATCTGAGCCCCGAGGGACCCAAGGAGATCACCACGGACGATTTGTTCCGCGGCAAGAAGGTGGCGGTCTTCGCGGTACCCGGCGCGTTCACCCCGACCTGTTCGCAGCGCCATCTGCCGAGCTATGTCGACAAGGCGGCCGATCTCAAGGCCAAGGGGGTCGATACGATCGCCTGCGTGGCGGTCAACGACGCCTTTGTGATGGGCGCCTGGGGCAAGGAACGGGGCTGTGGCGACAAGATCATGATGCTGGCCGACGGCAGCGGCGATTTCACCCGCGCGCTCGGGCTCGAACTCGACGCGCGCAAGGCTGGGCTCGGCATGCGCTCGCAGCGCTATTCGATGCTGGTCGAGGACGGCACGGTCAAGGCGCTCAACATCGAGGCCCCCGGCAAGTACGAGGTGTCCGCCGCCGAGGCGATGCTAAAGGGGCTTTAGTCGCCGCTCCGATAATCCCTCTCCCGCAGGCGGGAGGGGGATGATCGGGCGGAGCCGCTTCATAGCTCGCGGGTGCGGCGGGCGAGTGCCTGTGTCCAGGAGCGCGGCCAGCCGGCCGGGCGCTTTTCCGTATTATGTTCATTGTCGTTGCGAGGAGCGGAGCGACGACGCAGTCTCGTGCCGGCTGCCCCGGAGGGGTACCCTGATTACTCTTTCCGCGGAGGCGCATCGCATGGCTGCCCCGCTTGAAATTACCGCTGATGGGGAATGACATGATCACGGCCGACCTCACCGGAAAGACCGCGCTCGTTACCGGCGGCGCCTCGGGCATCGGGCTTGCCACGGTCGAAGCGTTCGCCCGCTGCGGCGCGACCGTCGCGCTCAATCATTTGGCCGACGACCGGCGCGGCGCCGAGCAGGTCGAGCGGTTGAAGGGCGAGGGGCATCGAATCATCGCCGCGCCGGGCAACGTGTCGACGCCGGGCGAGGCCGAGGCGCTGGTGACCCGTGCGATCGACGCGCTCGGGCGGCTCGATTTTCTGGTCAACAATGCCGGCACCCCGGCGACCCCGGCGCCGATCCCGTTCTCCGACCTCGACCGGCTGACCGAGGATTTCTGGCAGACCATACTCAATACCAATCTGATTGGCCCGTTCCGCTGCACCCATGCCGCGGTCGGCGCGCTAAAGGCGGCGCGCGGCGCCATTTGCAGCACCGCCTCGATCGCCGGCGTGCAGGGCAGCGGCAGCAGCATTCCCTACGCGACGAGCAAGGCCGGGGTCATCAACCTGACGCGCAGCCTGGCGCGCGCCCTGGCGCCCGAGATCCGGGTCAACGCGGTGGCGCCGGGCTTTGTCGACAGCCCGTGGAACAAGGATTGGCCGGCCGATCGCAAGGTCCAGTCGATCGAGAAGACGCCGCTAAAGCGCGCCTGCCGGCCCGAGGACATCGCCGAGACGATATTCTTCCTGTGCGCCAGCGCATCAATGATCACCGGGCAGACGATCATCGTCGATGGCGGCCTGACGTTGTGAGCCATGACGGCCTTGTCAACCAAGACAGCCTTGTGAGCCGGGATCGCTGCCGCGGAACGGCGGCTCTTATGGCCCCGGCGGGCGGCCGTCGCGCTCGGGCGCCAGTTCGTCGATCGCCTTCGCGAGACTGACGTCGCGCTCGCTGAGCCCGCCGGCATCGTGCGTCGACAGGATGATCTCGACCCGGTTGTAGACGTTGAAGATCTCGGGATGGTGATCCATCTTTTCGGCGGCGAGCGCGATGCGCGACAGAAATCCCCACGCTTCGGAGAAATTGCTGAAGTGAAAGCTCTTGCGGATCGCGTCGCGGTCCTCGATCTCGCTCCAGCCCTTGAGCTCGCGCAGCGCCGTCTGGCGCGCCGTCCCGGTCAGCCGCTCGACCATGCCATCCTCCCGTTCGTGTCCTGCCTCGCTGCAAGTGAGCGCCGCGCACCCCGAGGTCAAGGACGGCGAGATCAACCCGGGCGCGCGCGGTAATGGCGCGGACGCCACCCTCGCTCGCCGATATCGAAGCGCTCGCCGCCCGCGCGCTGGCGATCCTGCCCGACCGCTTCAAGCGACAGCTCGGGCCGATCGTGATCCGGGTCGAGGAATTCCCCGACGCCGCGACCGTGGCCGCGATGCGGCTCGATAGCCCGTTCGACCTGTTGGGCCTCTATCATGGCGTCGCGCTGCCGCATAAGAGCGTCAGCGACCCGCGTCCCGAAATCGACATGATCCTTCTCTACCGCCGCCCGATCCTCGATTACTGGTGCGAGAGCGGGGACGATTTGGGGGAACTGGTCCGTCACGTGCTGATCCACGAGATCGGCCATCATTTCGGGTTCAGCGACGCGGACATGGCGCGGATCGAGGGTGATTGCTAAAAAATCATGGCAGGCGGTTTGCCGCGCCCAGCCGCCAGAGGCCTCACCAGTTCGCCGGTGAATTGACACGTGAACGGCCGACCACTAGGTTGGCTGGGCATACGCCGTGCACCCACTCATCGGTGGAGGGGTGGCCGAGTGGCTGAAGGCGGCGGTTTGCTAAACCGTTATACGGGTAAAACCGTATCGTGGGTTCGAATCCCATCCCCTCCGCCATTTCCCCATTTCTGACGGTCTCAGGCTGTCCCGCCTATGAACCAAATACCAAGCGTAGCCTAGTCTTTCCGTCTTCCGCTGTATCCCGCCGTATCGTACTATCTCAGCATAGATGGGGGAACGAAGTGGGGAACGGGATCGGCCTTCCCCCATATCGATCCCGGCGGCGGAGGCGGGACGATGGCGCGCACCGGCAAACTCTCGGCGGTTGAGGTAACGAAGGCGACGGGGCCGGCGGTGCTGCATGACGGCGGCGGGCTTTACCTCCGCGTTTCGGCCACCGGCGCCAAGTCCTGGGTGTTCCGGTTCCAGCTCGACGGCAAGCGGCGGGACATGGGGCTTGGACCCTTCCCCGATAGATCGCTCGCGGAGGCGCGCGCGAAGGCCGCCGAGCATCGGAAGCTGCGGCATGAGGGAATTGACCCGCTCGACGCAAAGGCGGCTCACCGGCAGGCGCAGCGCGTATCCGTCGCCAAGGGCCGGACCTTCCGCGAGTGCGCCGGCGAATTCATCGACAAGAACCGGGCGGGCTGGCGCAATGCGAAGCATGCGGCGCAATGGACGGCGACGCTCGCCACCTATGTTTACCCCACTTTGGGGGAATTGCCGGTGTCGGCGATCGATGCCGGGCTTGTCGTGCAAGTGCTCGATCCGATCTGGGCGGAGAAGCCCGAAACGGCGGGCCGGGTGCGCGGCCGCATCGAGGCGGTGCTCGACGCTGCGACGGTGCGCGGCTTCCGGCAGGGGCCGAACCCGGCGCAGTGGAAAGGCAACCTCGCCCATATCCTGCCCGCGCGCGGCAAGGTGCGGAAAGTCGAGCACCATGCCGCGCTGCCCTTTGACCATATGCCCGAATTCCTCGCCGCATTGCGGGGCCGCGAGGGCATGTCGGCGCGGGCACTGGAATTCGCGATATTGACGGCGGCGCGTACCGGCGAGGTGTTGGGCGCGCGGTGGGGCGAAATTGACCTCGCCGCGAAGGTTTGGGTGGTGCCGGCCGAGCGCATGAAGGCGGGCCGCGAGCATCGCGTACCGCTGTCCGATGCCGCGCTCGCGGTGCTCGACAAGGCGCGGCCGTTGGCGCTGATGCGCGACGGCGCAGCGGACCCGGCCGCGCCGGTGTTCCCCGGCCCGCGGCGGGCGCTGCCGCTGTCCAACATGGTATTGCTGATGCTGTTGCGCCGCATGAAGCGCGCCGATCTGACGGCGCATGGCTTCCGCTCGACGTTCTCGGATTGGGCGGCCGAGCGCACCGCATACCCGCGCGAAACGGTCGAAATGGCGCTCGCCCATACCGTCGAGAACAAGGTCGAGCGGGCCTACCGGCGCGGCGACCTGTTCGACAAGCGGCGGCAGCTCATGGACGCCTGGGCGCGGTTCTGTGAGGGGCCGGCGAGCGGCGAGGTGGTGAGCCTGCGCGCCGGGGCGTAGGTTGAGATAGCTGGCTATGGATCGAGACAGCCTGAGACATTGACAGCGGCGAGTCGGGATAACATCTTTGATATGTCGGGGTGGTCGATTGTTTTGGCGGCGGATGCGGTCGAGCGCGAAGTTCGCACCCTATCGCCCGGCCACCAAGCCGATTTCCTGCGGATCGGCGAGCTGCTCTGCCAGTACGGACCGCAGGCGGTGGGGATGCCGCACGTCCGTCCATTGGGAGACAAGCTGTGGGAAATGCGGTTGCGCGATGCGGATGGGATAGCGCGGGCAATTTACTTCACGGCCACCGGCCGGCGTCTTGTGGTGTTGCACGCCTTCGACAAGCGGACACAGAAGACGCCGAAGCGGTCCCTTGATGTGGCGCGACGGCGGATGCGGGAGTTTCTGAACGATGGACAAGAGCTTCGACGATCTAAAGGCGGAACTGCTGCGCGACCCCGCCGTGCGGGCAGAATACGACGTGCGCGCCGAGGAATTTGAAATTGCGAGCGAGTTGATCGCGGCGCGACTGCGGGCCGGGTTGTCACAGCAACAGCTAGCCCAACGCATGGGGGTGTCGCAGTCGGCCGTCGCCCGGGTCGAGTCGGGGCGGCACTGGCCTAGCCGGATGACGCTGCGGCGCTATGCCAAAGCGACCGGCTCTCGCCCGGTGGTGAAGCTGATTCCTGCCGAGGCTTGATCGAGATCGCGGCGGATAGGGTTCCAACCCGATAAGGCCGGTATCCGCACCGCCTTCCAGCAGCAACCATCCGGAGCGGCAGTGAGGCGCAGATGGACAATCCAGTACCGGAAGACGGGGTTAAACGGAGAGCCGAATGGGAGGAGGCTTTCACTGAATGGTGTCGAACCTTGAAGTCGCCGCGCCTGCGGGAGCAGTTTTATATTGAAGAAATCGCGCAGGAGCTGTCCCGGCGGCCCCGCCGGTTAGAAATGGATCACCTGGAGCGACGACGCATCGTCGGTAATTTGTTTCAATGGATCCAGCGCGGGGAATTTAGCGACTCCGAGGTCATGATGCTTACTCGAAAACCTGAGCTATTCGGTCCATTTATGCCGGAATATCGGAGCGTGCGGGAAGAGGCGGCACGAGATGGTATTGAATTCTTGGTCGATTTAGACCGGGGAGTTAAATACCCAGCTCTTGAATACAAATACAAACCAATTGAAATCAACGTCGGTGCGATCTTTCTACAACGTGCGGCCGCGCAACGATACCTCAAGCAATGCGGCTTGGAGAGTGCTCAGCGCGTTCTCATCGAGTGGTTTCCGGATTTAATTTCATCGACAGATGCCGACGGCACGCCGCTAAGGCCGATGAGCAATGGGCAGGCCAAAGCACGTGCGAAGCCTGGCCCGCGACCCGAACGTCGGGAAAAAATCGCAGCTAAGGAAACACTGAAGAATAGCTCGGTTTTGGGTGGTTGTTTGGGGTAGAATTGGCCAGTTCTGGGGGACCGAGGGGCGGGACGATGCAGCGTCAGGGCAGCTTTTCGCAGGCGGAATACGCCGGCAAGAAGAAGCAGACGCGGCGCGACAGGTTCCTGGCCGAGATGGAGCAGGTGGTGCCGTGGGCGCGTCTGGTCGAGCGATTGCGGCCGCTC
>CAMATN010000064.1 GCA_945861155.1 Rhizobium sp. Q54 | reverse complement strand
CGCCCCCGCCGCGGCATCGCCACTCGCTACCTCGGCAGTTACCTGCGCTGGTTCCATCTGATCGTCCTGCACTCCGGCCCGACCCCGCGATATTGCCTCGCCGCCGCCATCGCCGCGTGAGTTCAATACGTTTTGCTAATAGAGCCATTATTAATGAGATGTTCGCCGCAGACTTTCAGGCGTTTGGGTACGAATTAATTCGGGGCTAAGCCTGTCCGACGCGTAGGATTGGCGCGGAACGCGGAGGGGGCCTTGCGAGGGATCTCCGCCCTGATTGTCGGCCGCATTCCGTACACGTACCGGCGGCAGCAGGGTATCGGGGTCAGGGCCATGCGATCTGTCCCGATCTCGCAATCGTCGATTGTGGCCGGCAAGCGACCAAAACTGAACGCTCCAGAATACCATGGCGGCATTCCAACCGGGAGTCCGCCTAACAAACCTAGCTTAACTGCACCAAAGCGACTAAGAGCCGGTCTTCTATACCCGGATCGCAGGCGACGAATTCACCGCCATTGTCACTTTGGGTCTACCCCACAATGGCATCCCATGCTAGGATTCGGTGTGTTTCATCAGCACGATGTTAGGAGGAGCCTCGGTGACTCAGACAATCCAGCCACATGGTTTAGAAATCAGCTCTGTTTGGGTTGGCGAACGCCTGCTTCCGATCGCACATGCTTGCATCAACTCGTTCATTCGACATGGTCACTCCTTCAATCTTTACACGTATGACCACGTTGAGGATGTTCCCGGCGCGGTAAAGCGGCGAAGTGCGGAAGATATCTTTCCGCGCGAGAGGCTCTTTCAGGCGCATGGCGGCTGGGAAACATGGGCCGACCAGTTTGCCTATCAATTTCTCTACAAGATAGGGGGTTGGTGGGTTGATAGCGATGTCGTCTGCAACGCCGACATCTTGCCCGATGTGGAGATTGCATTTGCTGACGAAGACCCTGGTAGACCCAACAATGCGGTATTGAAATTTCCGAAGAACCATGAGGTAATTGACAGTTTGTTAAAATACGTGGCTATGGTCGATCCAGTGAACTCGATGTGGGGCTCCACCGGCCCGGTGGCACTAACCAAGGTTTTCGGTCGGCATGAAATTGGGAAATTTCGGCTGGATGTGGAGGAGGTCTATCCGATTCACTGGAAGGAGACCCCCAAGCTACTGTTTCCCGAGTACACTCTGAAGTGATAGAGAGGACAGTCAGAGCCCCCTTCATTCATCTGTGGGGCGCCGCGCAAAGAGAGCTTGGATTCGACTTTACTCGATATAGACCGATCGAGGGGACATATATGGCGCTGCTATATGACAAATATCTCGAACCCTCCATTCTAGCGAGATTGGAGCCGGTCCCCGAAGCCTCATTTCGCACTTTTGTTCAGAAGCACGTAAGGGAGAATTGGGACGTCGAGTACGATCTTATCGACGCTTAGCCCCGAGGCGCAAACCGGCTCGCGGTTGACGGCCATGCTTGGAGTGACCTAGCGGTCTATACGCGGCACGCGATATATAACGGATCGGTGAGCGAGTCGTTCTGGTCGCGCATGAGGCTTGATTGCTCCACGAGGTAGCCGAGTACCGAAAGGCACGTCTCCAACTCGCGGAACGTGCGGTGCTCGGACAAGGGCTCGACCTCGCCGTCGTAGTTCCAGACGAAATCGGTGCCAGGAATGATGTCGACGCAAAGCAGGAGGCGCCCTCCGGGCTTCAATGATTGCTTGGTCACATAGAGGCATGCTTCCCACTGCGATCTCGGCATCGATTGCAACACCCCAATCGAGTACGCGATATCGTAAAGGTTCTCCCCATGGCAATCCTCGATCCCACGACGTATGGAGGTTATATCATTGTGCACCTGGCTGTAGTCAAAAAATCCCCATATGTTCCAATCAGGTTGGGGTGGAAGCGTCCTTACGATAGGGTGATTGTCTATGCAATCCAGCCGGTGACCTCGCGACGCCAACCACAGTGGTACCGGGCATAGACCAGCGCCCAAATCGAGAATTCGTGCGCCCGGCTTCAAATCCTCGAGCTGCTCCGCAATCCAGAGATAGTAGCGCACCATGTGGACGTAACGGACAAGGAACCCGAACGTATTTCGGGAAATCGTCCGCATATCGGCGAGGATATCAGGCCGCTTGACCGTTGTGCTGAGTCGCTGAAATACCGCATCGGACATGTCGGTGGGATGCTTTGTGATAACACCTCTTTCAATCGCCATGGATCTTGTCCCAACGTGTGGTATGTGGTATAGGAGCGGCTATAAGTGAGCAACCTTGAGCTCTCGATCAGTCTGCCAGACGAGACAGACTGCCAGAGGACATCACTCAATGCTGCAATCGTTTCCGCGCCGCTTCCGCCTGTCAAGTAGCCGTAACCCCAGATCGTGTCCAAAGCACCGCACACGCACGTGGATAAAGCGGCCGGCCGGCCGCTCTCGCGCGAACGGGTCGGCGACGTATCCGGCGATTAGTCAAGCCGGGAAGCCTCGACTCCCTACCTACCCCCCCGACGCAGAACGGTGTAGCGCCGTGGTCTTCCCTTGCTGGGTGCGGCTGGAGTATCTTGGGAGTGCCGAACCTGCTAGACGCGGGGCGGCGGCCTACCGGTGGAGCCCTGCATACGACGAGATAGATTGAAAGAGCGCTGCTCCTGAAATTAAGCTATTCATTTTCTCAACCACATCCTTATCGATGGCAAGATTCACATGCGAACCGATTGGCACACGGCGGAGTCAAGGATCTCAGGACTTCCGATTGAACAGGACCTGGTCTCGATAATTACGATTTTCTTGAACGGCATGGAATTTTTCGATGATACGATGGCCAGTGTGTTTGATCAGACATACACTAAATGGGAGTGGCTGCTAATAGACGACGGGTCATCCGAGGAATGCAGCGAAAGAGCCCGAAGACTTGAGGCGCAACACCCGGGCGACCTTCGCTACTATTGCCACGACAAACGGCAGAATCTCGGTATGTCGGCATCGCGGAACCTAGGTCTGGCGCATGCAAAAGGTGAGTATATCGCTTTGTTGGACATTGACGATGTCTGGTCACCTGGAAAGCTGACGGCGCAGACTGAAGTTCTGCGTCGTCATCCCGAGGTGGCAATGGCGTATGGTCCCCTTTTGTTCTGGTACAGCTGGACCGGAAGGGAGGCTGATAAAGCAAGAGACTTCATCTCCGGCATGGGCGACGAATACGACATCATCATTGAGCCTCCCGCAGCCCTGTTGCGACAAATACGCATTGGCGAGGGGCTGCCAGGTCCATGCTCAGTTACACTGCGCTCGGCTGCTGTCCGCGGTGTCGGTGGCTGGGAAGACAGCTTTACCGGGATGTACGAGGACGAGGTCTTCTTTTCAAAAATTTGCATGCGATACCCCACCTACCTGATGGCCGATCGTTGGGATCTGTACCGTCAACACGAAAACAGCTTCTCCGCCATCTGTGCGCGTAGCGGGGAATACGTCCCGGGGCCAGCGCTACCGAGCCGATCGCGCTACGGATTTCTCAAATGGCTGCACACCTACGCCCGCAAGATGGAGCGGGACGAGGTTGCAGATCTCGTTCAGGCTGAGCTATCGAAATATACCCAATTTTAAACTGATCCTTAATTTTATCCCCTACCTGGAAGGCGCGCCGGACTCGCGGCTCCGGTCCTTCGCACTTGTGGCGCATACGAGAGGTTATTTCGTAGAAGCAGCTCATAAAAAGGTGATCTCTCGAAATCTCCATTAGCGATACCGAGCGAAGAAGGCCCGCTATCAGTGTGATCGAGTAGCCGCCGCCTCGACGGGCCGCGTCTCTTCATCATCCAGCGTTATAGTGCGGAGAAACCGCAGGGCCATCGCGTTGGGCTCGTCTACTCCCTCCCCCTTGATGGGGGAGGGCCGGGGTGGGGGTGAATTTCACACCCGCCGCGCCGAAAGGATCTTGCACTCTGCACGATCACCCCCTCCCTCCCCTCCCCCATCAAGGGGGAGGGCTCTTGTGCGATCGCCCTGGGAGAAACCGGGGTCGCGTCGCGCCTGGTTCTTCAATCCTGCCCCAGACGCGAACACGGCCGTTGATTTGGGCCTCGCGGCGACGCGGGGCTGCGATGACTTCCAAACACCATTCACGCCGAATGTAAGGACGCTTTCGCAGCACCTGTTCCTCAAAATAGCGTGTCGTTTTCAAACGGCGGCGTCCTCTCGATCCCTGCGTCGGCTATTTGACGCTTACCTGCGGCAGGCACTGACGCTGAGCCTAACGGAACGCGAATTCCTGGTAGCCGCCTTTGGCGACCTCGTCGGTCGTCCGCCGGAAATGCGCGCCGTTGCCGTTGTAGCCGAGGACGCGGCGCACGGTCCGGCCCTCGACGTTGCGGTTGACGCCGTTCTGCCAGGAATCGACCTTGAACGACAGCGATGCTTCGCCCGCCTTGATCACGATCTGCGTCCACTCGTCCACGTTTTGCGGCCGGGTCTCCACACGCGTGTGGTTGTGCTGTTGCATGAACCGTAAGAGGTCCGCCTGGAATTCGACGCTGTGTGAGATGGCCTGCGGAACATTGCCGCGCGCGGTGTGCGGGCCGAGCACCATCAGCATGTTCGGGAAACCTTCCGCGAGCATGCCGAGATAGGTGCGCGGGGTTTCCGCCCAGGCATCTTTGAGCCGGATTCCGTTCTCGCCCCGGATATCGATACGGTCGTAGGCGCCGGTCACCCCGTCGAAGCCGGTGGCATAGATAAGAATATCGAATTCGTGTTCCTGTCGCGCGGTTTTGATGCCCCGCGGGGTGATGCACTCGATCGGCTCATCCACTAGCGTATCGATCAAGGTCACGTTGGCGCGGTTGTAAGTTTCGAAATAGCCGCTTTCCAGGGGCACCCGGCGCGTGCCGAAGCCGTGATCTTTGGGGATCAGTCTGTCCGCCACTTTCGGGTCGTTCACGCGCTGGCGAATCTTTTTGGCGATGTAGGCGCTGATCGCGGCGTTGGCGTCCTCGCTGGTCAGGATGTCGCGGAAATTGCCCATCCAGATGCCAAAGCCGGGCTCGCCGTAAAGCTTCTCCCAGAACGCTTCGCGCTCATCGGGCGGCACGTCCAGGGTCTTGCGCGGGTCAGCCTGATGAATGAACCAGCTCGGCGTCGACGCGCAATGCGCGTAAATTGCCTCGTAGCGGGATTTGATTTCCGCCATCTCCTCCTTGCTTATCTTGGAATTATGCAAGGGCGCCGCCCAGTTGGGGCGGCGCTGGAAAACGGTCAGGTGCTTCGCCTGTTTGGCGATCTCCGGGATCGCCTGGATGGCGGTCGCACCGGTGCCGATGATGCCGACGCGCTTCCCCGTAAAGTCCACCGGCGTGTGCGGCCACCGCGCGGGGTGATAGGCCGGGCCCTTGAAACTGTCCCGGCCCGGAATGGCCGGCAGCGTATAGGCCGAGAGGATGCCGATGGCGGTGAACAGGAATCGCGATTTAGCCTGCTGCCCGCTTTCCAATGTCACGTTCCACTGGGTCGCCGCCTCATCCCAATGCGCGGCCGCGACCGTACTGCGGAACTGCATGTCCCGGCGCAGGTCGAACTTGTCGGCGGTGTAATTAAGGTATTCCAGCGTGTCGGGTTGGGGCGAGAAATGCTCCTTCCAGTCCCATTCCGCCATCAGCTCCTTGGAAAAGGAATAGCCATAGGTCCAGCTTTCGGAATCGAAGCGGGCGCCGGGATAGCGGTTCCAGTACCAGGTGCCGCCGACGTTTGTGCCGGCCTCGAACACCCGCGCGGTCATGCCCAGTTCGCGCAGGCGGTAGAGCATATACATGCCGGAAATCCCAGCGCCGATGACGATCGCGTCGTAGACCGCGAGCTGACCCTGGCCCCGGCTCTCGCTGGGGCGCTCCGCCACGGCGTGCGTGTCCGGCATGTAATGTTTCCTTCGCTGAGATGCGCGGCCAAAATTCGCGGCGGGCCACCGGCGGTGCCATCGCCGAGGGTAGCGCAACCCCCAGCCGGCAAGACAAGCAAATGCGGAATACGGCATTGGCGCTGCTCGACTGGCTGCACGAGAACAAATCATAATTCGTCCCATGAAAGTCTCGCTGGCAGCATGAGGCGCGCATGCGTGCAGCGGAGCCTATCGCATATCGGCATGGAGGAACGGTCGGGATCGAGGCGGCAACCGCGCGCCGCAATTGCCCACCGGGACACCGCAAATTTGCCATTATCGCGCGGAAATAATTGGCGAAATTCGCGCGGGAGGCGGACGGTGACACGGCAAATCAGGTGCTTTCTGGCAGGGCTGATTCTCTTTTGCACCGCAGTCTCGGCCGATGCCGCCGACCTCACGCTTAAGCGCGTCGTGTTGTCGACCGGCGGGGTCGGGTATTTCGAATACGAGGCGCCGGTCGAGGGCGATGCGACGCTGACCCTCGACGTGCCACTGGACCAGGTCGACGACGTCTTGAAAAGCCTGGTCGTTTACGACGCGGCCGGCAGCGCTGGCGAAATCACCCTGCCCGGCCGGGAGCCGCTGACCCAGAGCTTTATCGATCTGCCGTTCGACCGGGCCGCGCTCAATTCGGCGACCGATCTATTGAATGCGCTGCAAGGCGCCGAGATCCGCATCGCCGCGCCGAAAGCGCTGACCGGCCGGCTCGTGCATGTCGACCCGGAGACCGTGGCCGGGCCGGGTGGCGGTGTCGCCGGAACTCGCTCGCGGGTCAGCCTGCTGACCGAGGCCGGGCTGCAGCAGGTCGTGTTGCAGGATGTCGACGCGATCGCCTTTGTCGACCCGGCGTTGCAGCGCCAGGTCGAAACCGCGCTGTCGCGCATCGCCGCGTATCGCGCGTCAAGCCGTCGCCAGCTGACTCTGCGCGTCCGCGGCGCCGGACGGCGTGATGTGCGGATCGGCTATGTCGTCGCGATGCCGCTGTGGAAGGCGTCGTACCGGATGAGCCTGCCGGCCGCCGCCGAGGCCAAGACCGCCCGGCTGCAAGGCTGGGCGGTGCTGGAGAATTTCAGCGGCCGGGCCTGGCAGGATGTCGAATTGACCCTCCTGTCCGGCAACCCGGTGACGTTCCGCCAGGCGCTCTACGAGAGCTATTACGTGCCGCGCCCGATCGTGCCGGTCGAATCGGGCGGGCGCGTCCTGCCCCCGCCCGATGCCGGCGCCGTCGCCGCCGCATTCCCGACCGAACCCGCCGCCATGCGGGACGAGGCCGACGCTCGGCGCGCGCGGACAGTGCCGCGAGCGCTGGCGAAGGAAGCGCTGGGCGCCACCGATATGGCGGCGCAAGCGCGCCCCAATGCACCGCCGCCGGCCCGGATCGACGCCGCCGCCGCGATCGAGGACGCGACGCAGGTCGCGTTTACCGCGCCCTACAAGATCACGGTCGCGGCCGGGCAAAGCCTTGTGCTGCCGTTGCTCGACCGCGACCTGCCGGCCCGCCGGGTCGATCTCTATCAGCCCGCGGTCAACCCGCTCCACCCGCTGGCGGCGGTCGAATTGATCAATAACAGCGGCACCGGCCTGCCGCCCGGCGTGCTGACGCTCTACCAGCAAAACGCGGAGCGCGGCGCCCTCTATCTGGGAGACGCGCGGCTCGCCTCGCTGCCGGCCGGCGACAAGCGGCTGCTGAGCTACGCCGTCGACGGCAAGGTGACGATCGACCGCAGCACCGCCGAGCAGCGGCCGGTAATCAAGGCGACGATCGGCGACGGCGTGATGCGGCTCAACCGGGCGATCCGGTGGACCACGCGCTACCGGATCAAGGCCATCGCCGCGCCGCCTCCTCTGATCCTCGAACAGCCGCGCCGGGCCGGAGCGAACCTGACCGCGCCCGACCCGAAAACCGCCGAACTTACCGCCCAGGCCTACCGCATCCCGCTCGCGCTCCCGGCCAGCGGCGAAGGCGGCCTGACCGTCGTCGAGGAGCAACCGGTCGAGGAGACAATCCGGCTTCTCGACCTCGACGATGCAAGGCTCGGTGCGTTCGTGTCATCGGGCGAACTCGACCCGAAAGTGCGGCAGGCCCTGGCCGAGATCGCGGCCCGGCGGCAGATTGTCGGCCGGCAGCGCGCCGAACTGGAACGACTGAAGACGTACCGCGCGCAACTGGTCGATGACGCGAAGCGGCTGCGCGACAACGTCGCGGTCCTCGGCAGCGATCCGGCGCTCCGAAAACGGCTGCTCGACAAATTCAGCGAGACCGAGACTGCGATAGACACCACCTCCGCCGCTCTTGCCAAGACCACCGAGGCGCTGGCCGTGGCGGAACGCGACCTCTCATCCTACGTCGCCGGGCTGACGCTGTGATTTGCGGCCGGAGGGAAAAGCGCGCCCCCCGGAACAAACAAGAGGGCGCAAAAATGATTCGGGCGCTGGCAAATGGGTCGCGGAAGCACGCTGGTAGATTTTTGCGAGATTGTCGGCACGCCTAGGGCGGCCGAAAAACGCTTGCGGGACAAGAGCCAGTAATGACTGGGCTGCGCGCGTTGACACCGGCGGTCGGCGAGACGATCTTTCCGACATGGCCGCCGCCGCACTCGACACACTGCGCATTGCCAAGCGCCTCAAGGACGCCGGGTTCAGCGAGTCGCAGGCCGAGGCGATGACTGGCGTGCTGAGCGACACGCGCGACGCCGACTTGGCGCAGCTCGCGAGCAAAGCCGACCTCGCGCTCCTGCGCAGCCAGATCGAGACGATGATCGTCTCGGCGAAGAACGACGTTATCCGATGGTTGTTCGGGGTTGCGCTCGGTCTCGGCGCGACTGTTCTCGCGGTGTTGAAACTGTTCCCCGGACACCCCTGATCCGCGCGCGCCGCGCTCCACGCTCATTCCGGCGCCGGGTGGGTCATATCCGCCGGCCGCACCCACGCGTCGAACTCGGCGTCGCTGACATGGCCGAGCCGCAGCGCCGCGTCGCGCAGGCTGATGCCCTCGCGGTGCGCCAGGAGCGCGATCTGCGCGCTCTTCTCATAGCCGATATGGGGCGCGAGCGCCGTCACCAGCATCAGCGACTGTTCGAGATGCTCGGCGATCCGGGTCTCGTCGGCGGCGATGCCGCGGACGCAACGCTCGGCGAACGAGCGGCACCCCTCGGCCAACAACTCGGCCGATTCGAGCAAATTGTGCAGCATGATCGGCTTATACGCATTGAGCTGGAAATTGCCCTGGCTGCCGGCGAACGCGACCGCGTGGTCGTTGCCGAACACCTGGACCGCGACCATCGTCAGCGCTTCGCACTGGGTCGGGTTGATCTTGCCCGGCATGATCGAGGAGCCCGGCTCGTTTTCCGGCAGGACCAGTTCGCCGATCCCGGCGCGCGGCCCGCTCGCATACCAGCGGATGTCGTTGGCGATCTTGATCAGCGCGCCGGCCAGGGTGCGCAGCGCGCCGCTCGCCGCGACGAGCGAATCGTGGGCCGAGCCGAGCGCGAACAGATTGGCGGCCGGGCGGAACGGATGCCCGGTGTCGGCCGCGATCAGTTCGCTGGCGAGCGCGCCGAAGCCCGCCGGCGCGTTGAGCCCGGTGCCGATCGCGGTGCCGCCGAGCGGCAATTCGTAGAGCCCGTCGAGCGTCGCGCGGATCATCGCGCCCGCCTGGTCGAGCTGGGCGACCCAGCCGGAAAACAGCTGGCCCAGGGTCAACGGCGTCGCGTCCATCAGATGGGTCCGCCCGATGATGATCGTGGGGGCCAATGCAAGGCCGCGCTCGGCCAGCGCATCGCGCAATTCGCCGATCGCCGGCAGCAGCCCGTCCTCGATGGCCGCGATTGCGGCGATGTGCATGACCGCCGGGAAGGCGTCGTTCGAGGACTGGCTGCGATTGACGTCGTCGTTTGGATGGATGGGGGGATGGATGGAGGGATGGACCGCGCCGGCGCTGTCCGCCGCCAATTGATTGGCGCGCAACTGGTTTGCCCGGCCGGCGATGACCTCGTTGGCGTTCATGTTGGATTGGGTGCCCGAGCCGGTCTGGAACACGACCAGCGGGAATTCGGCGTCGTGGTTGCCGGCGATGACCTCGTCGGCGGCCTTCACGATCGCGGCGACGGTTTCCGGCGGCAATTGTCCGAGCCTGCCATTGGCGATCGCGGCGGCCTTTTTCAAAATTCCGAAGGCGCGGATCACCGGACGGCCCCACACGAAGCGGCCGCGGCCGATCGGAAAGTTTTCCACCGAACGCTGGGTCTGCGCGCCCCAGAGCCGATCGGCCGAAACCTCGACCGGGCCGAGGCTGTCATGCTCGCGCCGCGTCCGAATCATCTCCCCACTCCCCATCCTACGCCATCCTGCGACGGCAGCTTGCGCGGCCCCACGACAGTGTCCTATATGAGCCTGCCGATAGCGATCGGACGCGGCCGAGCGGTTGTCATCCCGTGTGGGGATGCAGCCCGGCCCCGGGGTCGCTGTCGGGGCGGCCTCTGATCCCCGGTAGCTCAGTGGTAGAGCAAGCGGCTGTTAACCGCTGGGTCGCTGGTTCGAATCCGGCTCGGGGAGCCATTCAGGAGGGGGCGGGCGAAAACCCGCCCCCTTCGTCGCATTCCGCGACCAGTTGCCATCGTTTCCACAATCCACCACAGATCCCCCCTTGGCCGGGCTTGTCCCGGCCAAGGGGATTTTCTGAGGGGAATTCAGTGTAAACCCTTCTCACAACCGCGCTTACGAAGTTAACCGGACCGCCCTGCGCTTTCGCGGGAATGACAAAAGAGGAGGGGCCGAGCCCTCCCGCTCATGCGATCACCCTGAATCAGACCTGAATCAGGGCGATTGCCTCGCTTCGCGCGATCGGGGATTGTGAGTTCGCGACGATTCGGTGGCCCCGACGCCCGAGTTTGCGGTGCAGCGCGGCCAGAAAAAATCATCCGCCGCACCGCTGGTGAAAAGGGAATCCGGCATGACCGACATCGTCGTCAGCGGCGGACAGACCAGCAGCGGCATTTCGCTCTATCCCGGCGATACGCTGACCGTGCTGTCCGGCGGCACCGTCGTCGGGACGGGAATCGGGGCGATAAACGGCAACAACGGGGTCGAAACCGTCTCCTCCGGCGGCCTCGACATCGGCGCTGTGGTAGCTGGGCGCCAGGTATTGGATGGCGGTACCGCCAGCGCGGCGACGGTTTATGTAGACGGCAGCCAGCAAGTCAGCGCCGGCGGCACCGCGGTCGATACCAGGTTGCGTGAAGGAGGCAATCAGTCCGTGTTCTCGGGCGGGACTGCAAGCGGGACGGTGATTGGTGTCCGCGGTACCGAGACGGTGTTCTCGGCTGGCACCACCATCGATACGGTGATCGAGGGTCCGGACGCGCTCCTGGACCTAAAGGCCGGGGCGATTGTCAGCGGTGACGTCAGTTTCGCGCTCCCCGGCGGCAAACTCGTGATCGAGGACACGACAAACCCGACCTTCGCTATTTCCGGCTTCGCGCCGGGCGACATCGTCGATCTGCCAAATCTTGCGTTCGACGGCAGCGGCACCGCCACCCTGGTTTCGGGCAACGTGCTGCGCATCACGGAGAACGGCAGCACCTTTGATCTTCAGCTCGATCCCAGTCAGAGTTTTCCCAGTCAGACCTTCGCCTTGGCAGCGGATGGGGTCGGCGGCACTTTGATAGCAGCAGGGTCCGGCAGCGTCGTCAGCTCCGGCGTTACCAGCAGCGGCGTCCTGCTCAGCGGCGGCAACACGCTGACCGTGATGGCCGGCGGCGCCGCCAGCGCGACGACGATCGGCAGCGCCGGGCTCGAAACCATCATGGCGGGGGGAAGCGATCTCGGCGCCACGGTCTTTGATGGCGGCACGCAGATCGTTGCTGCCGGCGGCACCACGACCGGGGTGACCGTAAGTTCGACCTCAACCGACATCCACAACTATGTCTCGTTCGGGTCGCAGGCTGTCTTCGGCACAGCCAGCGCGACGATATTGAATGGCGGGTTCCAAACCGTAGCGGCGGGTGGGGTCGCCCTCAATACCACGGCGGGGAGGGGTGTCCTGTATGGCAGCGTGCAGATCGTGGAAGCCGGAGGCTTCGCGAGCGGGACCGTCCTGAACGACGGGGGGTATGCGGGTAACTACGGCGTTGAAAGCGCGATAACGGTTAACAGCGACAGCCAACTCGCCGTCTTCGCCGGTGGAATGGCATTCGATACGGTCGTCAATAGCGGCGGTTCGATTTTCATCGGTTCTGGCGGTACCGCAAGCGGAGTGACAATCCGCAGCGGCGGTTCGATCACGGTTCTCCCTGGCGGCGAGGTGACGTTCCTCAACTCGGAATCCAGCATCGTCATCAGCGGTGGACAGACCAGCAGCGGCATCGTACTCGATTTCGGCGAGACGCTGGGCGTGCTGTTCGGCGGCACCGCGAGTGCGACGACGATCAACAACGGCGGGGTCGAGACGGTCTCTTCCGGCGGCATCGATCTGGGCGCCGTGGTGAACGAAGGCGGCGTGCAGATTGTCGAGGCAGGCGGCGCGGCGTTCGGGGGTATCCTCCAGTCGGTATTCGGGGGCGCGGACGCGCTCCAGCGCGTTTTCGGGGTCGCCAGCGGGACCCTGATCAACGGCGGCGGCAGACAGATCGTCGAAGCGGGCGGTTTCGCGGGCGGAGTGGTGCTGGACACTACCAGCGCATTCCCCTTCCAGGACGTGTTCGGCACTGTCAGCGGGACGACGATCAATGGCTTTGGCAATGGGGCTGGTTTCGTCACCGTTGCCAGTGGCGGATTGGCGATCGATACGACCGTCAACAGATCATTAGCTCACCTCGATCTGCAATCGGGCGCGACCGCGAGCGGCACGGTGCTGATTGGTGGCCGAGAGTTTGTCGCGGCGGGGGCGAGCGATTTCGGCGCGACAATCAGCGCGCAGAGTAGTTTTGAGGGGGGTGCTCAAGATGTGGCCGGTACGGCGATCGGCGCGACGGTATTCTCCGCCAGCTACCAGTATGTAGAGTCTGGCGGGGCGGCGATCGGCACGACGGTTTGGGGTGTCCAATACGTATTTGACGGTGGAACCGCCAGCGCGGCGTCGGTCTTCGCCGGTGGCATCCAAACGGTATACTCGGGCGGGACCGCCAGCGACGCGGCGGTCTTGGCCGGCGGCTTACAGCAGATATTCTCGGGCGGAATCACCATCGCCCCGGTGATCAGCGGGCCGGGAGCGTTGGTCGGACTCCAGGTCGGGGCGGTCGTCAGCGGCGGCGTCAGCTTCTCGGGCACCGGCGGACGGCTGCAAATCGGCGGCACGGAAAGCCCGAACTTTACAATTTCCGGCCTCGCTCCGGGCAACACGATCGATCTGCCGAATTTTCAGTTCAGCAGCAGCGGCACCGCCGCTCTGGGGTCGGGCAATGTGCTGCACATCACCGAGAACGGCAGCGCTGTCGATCTCCAGCTCGACCCCAATCAGGTTTTCGCGGGCGGGTTCGGCCTCGCGCTCGATCCAAATGGGGGGACCCTGATCGTCCCCGGCACCGCGGTCGGCTCCGGGCAGACCAGCAGCGGCGTCGTGCTCAATGCCGGCGATACCCTGGCCGTATTGTTCGGCGGCACTGCGAGCGCGACGACGATCAACAATGGCGGGATCGAGACGATCTCGTCCGGCGGCCTCGATGTTGGCGCTCTGGTGACCGCTGGCGGCCAGCAGATCGTCGAGGCGGGCGGCATCGCGCTGGGAGTAGGTGTCTTTGGAAACGGGCCGCTTGGGCTCCAGCGCGTTTTCGGGGTGGCTAGAGGAACCCAGATCGGAAGCTTCGGCAGACAGATTGTCGAAGCGGGCGGTTTTTCCAGCGGAGCGACGCTGGCCGGTTTCAACTCATACGCCTACCAGGACGTTTTCGGCGCTGTCAGTGCGACGACGATCAATGCCAACGGTTCCGTCCATGTTGCGAGCGGCGGATCGGCAATCGGTACGGTCGTCAATCTGGCGTTCGCCCGAATCGGACTCGAAGCCGGCGCGATCGCAAGAGACACGGTGGTCAACGGGGGTCGCGAAGATATCGGAGCGGGGGCGAGAGAAACCGGCGCGACGATCGGTGGCAACGGTATTCAAACCGTGCAGGGTATCGCGGCAGGTACAACCGTCCTCCCCACCGGCACCCAGCACGTCGAGTCGGGCGGGGCGGCGGTCGGCACGACGGTGTGGGGTAACCAGACCGTAGTTTCCGGCGGGACCGCCAGCGGCACGACGGTCTTGGCCGGTGGTTTGCAACAGGTGGTCTCGGGCGGCCGCACCATCGACACGGTGATCAGCGGGCCGGGCGCGCAGGCCAACATATACAGCGGGGGGGTCGCCAGCGGCGGCATCAGCTTCTCGGGCGTCGGCGGGCGGCTGGTGATCTTCGATACGACGAGCCCGAGCTTTACGATTTCCGGCCTCGTCCCGGGCAACACAATCGACCTGGCGAATACTCAGTTCAGCAGCAGTGGCACCGCTGTTCTGGGATCTGGCAATGTGCTGCACGTCACCGAGAACGGCGGTACCTTCGACCTCCAACTCGACCCCAACCAGAATTTTTTCAACCAATCCTTCGGTCTGCTAAACATCGGGGGGACCCAGATCGTCGAGTTCAGCCACGGTCAGCTTCTGTTCAGCGACGACGGCTTCGCGGGGACCAGTTACGGCTTTAATGACGGCATCACGATCCCGACGGCGGTCAGCGGGAACTTCAATGTCGAGGTGTTCACCGCGCTGCCGATCGGCGCCGCGCTGCCGCCGCTCGACCCCGGTTTCCAGATCGGCATCATCGACCCGAGCGGGCTGACCCTGGGCGGCTACCTGGTCGGCCGCCAGGTCCAACTGTTCGCCGGCGACTTTCTGGTCGGCGATGTGTTCACCGCCGATCACGCGCCGGCCCAGATCATTCTGGGCAGCGGCAATCAGACGGTGGTCGGCGCGGCCGGCGACACGCTGATCGGCGGCAGCGGCAACCAGGTTCTGATCGGGAACCAGCAATTCGGCGCCGAGTCGATCGTCGGCGGCACCGGCGCCTATACGGTTTTCGGCGGGATCGGGGACACCGTCACCGGCAATCCCGGCGCGACCACGGGCACGACGGCGCAGATCGTCGGCGCAGGCGGGATGACGATCGTCCTGCCGAACGCCGGGAACTATACGGTCGGCGGCGCCTCGGGAGACACGATCACCGCCGCCGCCGGCAGCGCGAACGCCCTGATCGGCGGCGCCGCGGGCGGGATCGTCAACCTGACCGGCAACACCGGGACCAATACAATCATCGCCACGGCGGGCGACCAGACCGTCATCGGCGGCAGCGGCAACACGACGATCTATGGCGGGGCCGGCGATGTGCTGGTCGCCGGGGCGGCCGGGTCGACCTATATCGACGGCCAGTTCGGCGGCATGAAGATTGTCGGCGGCACGGGCGGGAGCGCCACGATCATCGGCGCGATCGCCATCGGGAACGCCGGAGCCGACACGATCATCGGCAATGGCGGCGGATCCCTCGCGATCCAGGGTCTCGGCAACGACGATGTCGTCAATTTGTCGCAATCGACCGGCAACGCGACGGTCAACGCGTTGAGCTTTTCGCCCACCGATCGCCTGATCACGCTCGGCGGCGGGCCGGCCACGGTGCTGGGCGGCGTCGGCGACACGATCGCGATGGGATCGGTCGGCCAGTATGTCGACGGCCTGGCCGGGGGGATGACGATACTGCTCGGCTCCGGCGGGCTCGGGGCGATCGACACGGTGATCGGCGCGGCGTCGAGCAGACCGGGCGACACGATCATCGGCGGGGCGTCGTCGAACCTCGTCTACAACGCGCGATTCAACGGCGGCCATGATGTGATCGACCTGTCCGGGTCCAGCGGCAACGCGACGATCAATGCGTTCAGCGAAGGCGGCAGCGACTTTTTCAACGTCAACGACACGATCTTCGCCGGCAGCGGCGCCGATTCGATCTGGGGCGGCGACGGCGTCCGGATCGGCGTCGGCAGCAGCGCCAACGCCGGCGGGGTGCATTTGTGGGGGCATTCGACCACAGTGCCGGGCGCCGCGGTCGAGTTCGGCACCAACGACACGATCGTCGCGACGAGCTACGACACGGTCGGCAAAAGCTTCTCGATCAATTCGACCCTGCCCGGCGCCTCGACGGCCCGGGTGACGATCGGCGGCGCGGCCGGCGACTTTGACACATCGTTTGATTCGCTCTTCTATCCAATCGAGTCGGCGGCGACCAATTCGGCGATCGTCGCGACCGCACAGTCGACCGATGGCGGCGCCAGTTCGATGATCGCGCTGCCCGACGGCACGGTGATGACGCTGGTCGGCGTCACCCAGGCCGAGCTTCAGGCGGCGCTGGCGGCCAGCACCCTGTTCAAGCCGTAACGGAGGGCTTCGCTCGATGCCGCCTCGCCCCGATCGCGCCCAGGCCCTGCTCGATTTCTGGTTCGGACCGCCGGGCGACCCCGAACGCGAGCAGCGGCGCCAAATATGGTTTCGCGGCCCCGCCGATTTCGACGACACGGTGCGCCTGCACTTTGCCGCCGACCACGACGCGGCCGCCGCCGGCGCGCTGGCTGCGTGGGAGGAGGCGCCCGACAGCGCGCTCGCCCTGGTGCTGCTGCTCGATCAGGTGCCGCGCAACATCTTTCGCGGCACGCCGCGCGCCTTCGTGTGCGATGCGCTGGCGCGCGCGGCGGCGTCGCGGGCGATCGAGCGCGGCTTTGACCGGGCGGCGCCGCCGGTCTGGCGCTGGTTTTTCTACCTGCCCTACCAGCACAGCGAGGACATTGCCGATCAGCGCCGGTCGCTGAGGCTGTTCGAGACCGTGCCCGAGGGCGCCGATCCGGAACGCGGCATACGCTTTGTGCTGCGCCATTGGGAGATTATCGAGCGCTTCGGCCGCTTTCCGCACCGCAACGCGATCCTTGGCCGGGTTTCGACCCCGGAAGAGCTCGCGTTTCTGGAGGAACCGGATTCGTCGTTTTGAGAACACCAGGATTGGAGCCGCCGCCATGCCGATCACCGCGATCGCCGTCACCGCCATCGAACCGTTCGCCGACGGCCAGCCCTTTGGCGAGGCCGGACCCTATGTACGGGTCCGCGGCCTCGCGCATGGCGTGCTCGATCCGCACGCGCCGGAGAATGCCGGCATCGTCGATCTCGACAAGGCGCCGACCAACGCCGCCGGGCTCGTCGAATACGCGACCGACATCTTCCTGCTGCGGCCGGCCGAGCCGGAGCGCGGCAGCGGTGTCCTCGTCTATGACGTGACCAATCGCGGCGCCAAGCGCATCCTGACCTTGCTCGACGACATGCCGGCGAGCGATGCCGTCGCGGTCAACGACCCGAAGACGGCGCGCGACGCCGGGCTCGGCTTTCTCCTCGGGCGCGGCCATTCGATCGCCTGGTCGGGCTGGGACCCGGGGGCGCCGCGCGCCAATCACGGGCTCGGCGCCGATTTTCCGGTGGCGCAGGAAGGCGGCCGGGCGATCACCGGCCGGATCCGCGACGAGTTTCATGTCGGCACCCGCGCCGCAGGCGACGGCACCGTGCGGCAGCTGTCCTACAAGGCGGCCTCGATTGGTCAGCCCGACGCGCGGCTCGCGGTGCGCGACCGCGAGAGCGACGCGCGCACCGAAATACCGCAAGACAAATGGGAATTCGTCGACGAGCGGACGATTCGGCTGCTGCCCGAAGGAGAGAAATTCGCGCCGTTCAAGATCTACGAATTGTGGTACGAGGCGACCAAGCCAAAGGTGCTCGGCATCGGCTTTGCCAGCGTGCGCGACCTGGTGTCGTTTTTGCGCCACGAGCGCGAGGGCAACCCGCTGCTGTCCGGGGCTGGCGACATCCGCCACGCGCTCGGCTTCGGGGTCTCGCAGAGCGGGCGCTTTCTGCGCCATTTCCTCGAACTCGGCATGAACCGCGACACCGGCGGGCGGCGCGTCTTCGACGGGGTCCTGAGCCATGTCGCCGGGGCGGGCAAGGTCTTCGCCAACCACCGCTTCGGCATGCCCGGGCGCACCGCGACGCAGCACGAGGACCGGCTTTATCCCGAAAACTGGTTCCCGTTCGGCACGATGCCGGCCCGCGACCCGTTCTCCGGCGACAGCGGCGCGATCCTGCGGGGCAACGCCAGCGATCCGCTGGTCATCGAGACCAACACCGCGACCGAATACTGGCAGAAGGGCGCCTCGCTGGTGCATACCGATCCCGCCGGCCGGGCCGATGCCGAACCGCCGGCGAATGCCCGCGTGTACCTGATCGCCGGGACCCAGCATGGCGGCCGGCCCGGGGTCGATCCGCGTCCCGGCCCGTGCGTCAACCCGCGCAACCCGCACAGCGCAACCCCGGCGTTGCGCGCGCTGTTCCACGCGCTGGAGGACTGGGTGGTTCGGGGCGTGACGCCGCCGCCGAGCCGGGTCCCGACGGTCGCCGCGGGCACCGCCGTGCCTGCCGCTTCCGTCCGCATGCCGCGGGTCAACGGTTTCGCCGTCGCCCCCGGCGCCAACGCCATCCTCGCCCCGGTCGACTGGGTCGATCCGCCGGGATCAGGGCAGGCAAGCAGCGTCCCGCGGCATTACGAAACCTACGTGTCGGCGGTCGACAGCGACGGCAACGAGACCGCCGGTATTCGTCTGCCGCCGATCGCGGTGCCGCTCGGCACCTATACCGGGTGGAACGTTTACCGCGCGCAGCCCGGCGAATTGGCCGACCGCGACGGCTCGCTGATCCCGTTCGCCCGCACTCGGGCCGAGCGCGACGCCGAGGATGATCCGCGCCCCTCCATCGCCGAGCGCTACGGCACGCGCGCGGCGTACGTCGCGAAGGTCGAAGCCGCCGCCGCCGCGCTCGTCGCCGAGCGGCTGCTGCTCCAGGCCGATGCCGCGGCGTTTGTCGCCGCCGCTGCCGCAAGCGACCGCTTCTGACCGGGATACCTCAGCGAGCTGTTTCGCGCTGCGCGATTGCCGCGAGCAGCGCCAGGCTGGCCGAGTAGTAATCGTCCTTGTCGCCGAAATTCGGCAAGGACGGGGCGGTCGGCTGGCCGACGCCTCGGGCGAGCTGAATGATCGCCTGAAACCCGGTCGACCCGGCATAAGGCGCGACGCTGTTGTCCTTGACGTCGGTCCAGGCCGGAATCGGTTTCGCGCCGAACTCGTTCCAGAAGTCGAGATACGAGGCGAGCCGCTCCGGCGTCCCCTCCCGCGCCCAGATCAGATATAGGGGGATGCGGATCGCCTCGAACCCGAACCGGGCCGGGAATTTGGCGGCCGGCCGGACCTCGCCGCTTCGGTCGAATTCGATCCAGTCCGGGGTCAGTCCCCAGCGTCCGAAGCGGGCGTCGGCGAGCATTTCGAGCCCGTCGCGGCGCAGCCTGTTCCATTCCGGCGCCGGCATTATGCGGGCGAAATCCTTCAGCGCCGGATAGACGTAATAGGACGGGTTGACGATCGTAACGCCGTCCTTGCCCTTGAACCCGGCCGCCCCCGGCAGCAGCACGAGCCGGCGTCCCGGCGCGGCGACCAGAAGCCGGCGCCGTATGTCGGAAACGGTACGCCGCGCCGCGTCGGCGTATTCCGGCCGGTTCCAGCGGCGCGAGGCCCGGATCAGCGCCCAGGCGATCAGAATGTCGCCATCCGAGGCACTGTTTGGATCGGCCACCGGGGTCTTGTCGTCGGCCGGGTCGAAGCGCCACGAGAACAGGGCGTTGTCGCGCCGCTGCAAATTCGTGCGGGTCCAAACCCAAAGCTTTTCAAAGGCCGCTCGATCCCCGGCGGCTTCGGCGAACAGCATCGCCCAGCCCTGCCCCTCGGTGTGGCTGACCTCCTTGTTGCCGGTATCGAGGACGCGCCCCTCCGCGGTGACGAAGCGGTCGCGGTATTTCGCCCACTCGGCTTCGATCGGATGGCCTTGCGCGGCGACCGGCTGGCCGCCGAGCAACAGCATCAGCACGGCGGCCACCGGCCAGAGGCTGCGAGCGCTTATCCGCATCTACCGGCGGGACGACCCCGGGATTTCACCCCAGGCCGCTCAGCCGTGCCGGCCGTAATGAAAGACGAACGGCGCGCCCGGAACCCGGCGCTGACCGACCAGGCGCGCGGAAAAACCGGGGTCGCCCCCCTGGGCGCCAAGCCATTCGCCGTAGACCCCTTCCAGGATCGGCACGAGCCAGCTGCGCCGGCTCTGGTCTTGCGGCACGATCGGATAGGCGCCGTGGGTGATCTCGATAAAGCGGCCGTTCTCGGCGACGCGCACCCAGCCCCAATCGATGCCCTCGAGCACGGTATTGATGTCGTCCTCGAGTTCCTCGAGGCTCTCGCAGCGCCGCAACGGCAGCGAGCGCGCCGTTCGCGACCCCAATGTCTCGAGAAACTGATCGGCCTCGATCGGGTCGACGCGTTCTTGCATCTCGGCGAACATCGCCGCCATCAAATGCACCCATTGGCGCGAGCATTGCTGTTGGGCGTAATAGCGGAGCGAGATCAGCTCCTCATCCATGGCGGCCGCCATTTACAGGCTCCCCGGCAGCGGTTTGGGCAAGAAAGCCGCGGTGGGCGCCGCCCCAAAGCTCTTGCGCAGATACAATTTCGCGAGGCCTTCGGTAAAGTTCTGGGCATTGTCGATGCCGGCGAGGCCGCCGACCGAGAACCCGTTATCGAGCTGGTATTCGAGCTGCCCCCTCGCGTTGAAAGCGAGCCCGGTGACGTTGCGCGCCGGATATGAGGCGAGATTGCCGAACGCGCCCTGCAATGCCGCCTGCCGGCCGGGTTGGATCGGGAAATAGGGGCTTCTCTCCTCGTTGAAGGTCTGCACTCCGAGCCCACCGGCGGCGAGATAGCTGAGGCGCCCGGAACGTCCCGAATATTCGACCGGAATCGATAAACTGAGGTAGGTCTGCGGGCTGAAATACCCGCCCTGTCCGAAGGTGAAGTATCGCAGGTTCTTTTCGTACCCCATATAGCTCAGGTTGAGCCCGATCTTGAACGCGTTTTCGCCCGACCGATACGGACGGACATAGGCTCCGACGATGCCCTCGACTTCGGAATTGCTGGCGACCGATTTGCCGTCGATGCTCCAGGCGCCGCCGCCGGCATAGACCCCGACATCGCCGTCGTCATAGGAGACCAGCAAATCGCCGCCGGTCTTGACGACGCCGCCCCAGACCAGCCCGCTGACCGGGTCCTTGGTGCCGGCGTAGGACAGGAGGCTGTCGGTAACCGGCTGGCGCGCGCCCTCGAGCTTGATCTGCAGCGGCCGGCTCACGTTGGTCGGCGCGAGCGGGATCTTCGGGTACGCGGTCGTGACCGATGCCGGACCGGGCCACATCAGCGCCACCCGCCCGACCAGGTTTTCGACCGGGAAGCCAAGCGGCGTCGTGCCGATCTCGCCGGCGAACATCTGGTAGGCATAGGCGACGTTAAGCGCGACGCCGCCGGCGGTCTGGCTGCCGGGCAGCGGCGCGCCGGCGAGGGTGGCGCCCGGGTTCAGCGCCAGCGACGCGGTTTGCCCGAACCGCAGCAGCGCGCCCGAATCGGGCGTCCCGGCGGTCAGGTAGGTCGGAACCGCCTGCAGGCGAAGCGTGCCGGTGTAGAACGGCGAGAACGTGCCTTCGATCGGAACGCCGATCTCGGTCAGCCGGCTGAGGCCGTCCTCGCCGCTGCGCGCGCGTAAGGCGAGACCGCCCTGCAGCGTTGGCCCGGTTTCCGCCGCGATCGCTGCCATGCTGCGCTCGATATCGAGTTCGAGCGAATCCTGCGGCGCCGGCGCCTGGCCGAACCCGGGCGGCTGATAGCCGTGGATCGGCGGCGGCGGCAACGGTTGCAGCATCGGGGCTGTCGCCATCGGGGCATAGACCGAAGGGGCGTAGGCTGGTGGGGCGTAAGCTGGCGGCGCATAGGCCCCGGGGCCGTACGCTTGCGGCTGATATCCGTGGATCGGCGGCGGCGGCAACGGCGCGAGCTGGGCCAGCTGACGCATTGCCGGCCGCTCGGCGCGAGGCGGGAGAGTAGCGTCGCTCGAACCGGATTGCATATCGGGGTCGGCCGCAGCCGGCAACATCGCCAGCTGCGCCCCCGGTCCCGGCCTCGGCGATGGCGCGGAAGCGATGGCGGGATTGAGCGGGATGCGGCGCGGCGGCCGCTCGTTGGGGCGCGGCGGCACGGCGAGATCGTCGCTGTCCGCCGATACCGCCGTTTCGTGAAGCGGCGCCGGCGTGGAGGGCGCTATCGGGCGCGGTGCGGGACCCGCGTCGCTCGCCACGACCGAGGAGCTTGCCGCGGCCAGCTGCATCGGCGGTCGCGGCAACTCGGCTTGGGAGCGACGGAATGGATTGGGCGGCATTCCGGTCGCCGATCCCGGTGAAGTGGCCGGTGCGGCCGAGGACAGCGGCCCGAAACCGCCTGCCTGTCTCGTGTCGAGCCGGCGCGCGACGTCGAGATGATAAAGGGCGGCGCCGTTGTCGCCGCTCGCCCGGTCGATCTCGGCAGCCAGATAGTAGAGCCGCGGGTGGTTCGGGTAGAGCTGCATGCCGGCGGCGAGATAGGCCCGCCCGCGATCGAGATCGCCGGCCGCGATCGCGCCGCCGACCGCGCCCCGGACCACGCCGAGGTCGCCCGGCGCCTGGCGGAACGCGGCGTCGACAAACCGCATCGCGACGCTGTTCTGCCCGGCGGCGGCGTAGACCCGCCCGGCCGCGAGCAGCAGGTTGGGATCGTTGGGGTAGGCGGCGAGCAGGGCCGAAATCTGGTCGTAAGCGCCGGCGATATCGCCTCGGGTGCGCAACTGGTCGGCGCGCTTGATCGCGATGTCGATCTTGAGGCGCTCGATATCCCGACGACCATCGGCGCCGATCGAGAAGCCGCTCTCGGCCTGCGCCAGATAGGCGACGGCCTCGGCGTCGCGGCCGGCGCGAACCAGCAGCCGGGCGTAATCGAGCGTCCCCCTGGCATCGCCGCGCGCCGCCGGATTGGGTCGCGCCAGCTGCAACGCCTCCTGCGTCGCACCGATATCGGCCAGCGCATCGGCGACCAGCCGCGTCTTGTCGGGGGTCTGCGGCGGCCGCGAATAAAGCGACACGAGCACATTGCGCGCCGCGCCCCGGTTGCCGGCGCGAGCGAGCTGCTTGGCGCGGTCGATCTCGGCGACCACGAGGATGCGCTCGCGTGTGCCGGCAATGTCCCGGCTGCGCGCTCCGGCCGGAATGCGGTCCAGCATCGCCAGAGCGTCTTGCGTGCGGCTTTGCTCGTTATAGAAGATCGCGATGGCGTGCAGACCATCGGCCGTGCCGACGGCGGCTGCCGGATCGATGATCTGGAAAGCCGCCGGGCTGTTGCCCTGACGCACCAGGAACCGTGCATAGTCGAGACGCGCCCAGGGATTGTTCGGATCGATTGCGACCGCTTCCTGGTATTTGGCATAGGCACCGGCCGTGTCTCCGCGCGATTCCAGGCTCTTGCCCTCGGTTCGCAGCGAGTCGGCGCGGGCGCTACCGGCGCCGCCGGGCTGGCCGGGGCCGAAATCAACGGTTGTGCCTGGCGCGCTCGACGAGGCCGACCGTCGCGGATCGCTCGCAAGCCTGGCGGCGCGTGGGCCTTGGCCTGCACCTGGGCCTTGGCCTGCACCTGGGCCTGCACCGGGCCGAGGGCCGGGACCTGCGGCCGGCGTGCCCCGCTTGCCGGCCTCGGCGATATGCTGGCGGATCTCCAAATCCTGCGGGTATTTCGCGAGGTACTGGTTGTAGAGCTGACGGTCCTGCGGGCCGGCGCCGAGCCACATCAGAGCCTGCTTCCACGCCCGCGCCGCCTGGGTTCCGACGACCGGATCGTCGCTGAGCGGCCCCAGCAGGCGAATGCCCCGCGCCCGCGTCTCGGCGCGAAAGGTCAGCACCTCGGCCAAGGCCAGCTGGGCTTTGCTGTCTTTGGGCGAATTCTGCGCCAGGGTTTCAAGGCCCCGGCGCGCCTCGTCCCACCCCTGCGGCGTGCCGGCGAGCGTCGTGTAGTATTCGGCGCCGAAGGTCGATGGCGGCGGGCCCTGGAAGGTCTGCTGGTACTTCTGGGCGGCCTGCGAGAACTGGCCGCTCTGCGCCAGCCGGCGCGCCTCGCTCAATTCGCTGGGCGACACCTGGCCGGCGCGGATCGCGTTTTCGAGGTCGGCGATGCGCGGGCTCGACGGCGCGGCGCGTTGCAACCGCCCGAGATAAACCTTCGCCTCGTCGAGCTTTGCTTGCTGAACCTTGATCAGGCCGAACTGGTACAGCGCGTCCGGGTGATTGGGATTGATGCTGAGAAGCTGCTGGAGCGCTTCCGTCGCGAGATCCGGGCGGTCCTTGAGGCGCCAATAATTGGCCTTGTCGAGCAGGATCTGCTCGGCGCTGGGCGCAGCCAGCGCCGGGGCTGGCAGCCCGGCGAACGGGATCGCCGTCGCCAGTAGCAGGCCGAGCGCGAAATCACGAGCCCAGGACTTCATTCCCCCTCCTCCCGGGACGACCGCCCCGAGACCCTAGCCTTCCCGGCTTCCCCCCGGTCGCCGTCGCTGCCGCCGCCACTGCCACTGCCTTACGGCGCTGGCCGGCCGGCGAGCCGGCGCCCGGCGATCCGGCTCAGGATCCAGTATGCCACGAGCGCCAGGATCAGCACGCCGACCAATGTGCACAGAATGAGGAGCAGCGGCGAATTGCCGAACCACCAGCGGATCTTGGTCATCGTCGGCAACCGCCCGACGGTATATTCCGAGCCGACGCGGAAGCTTGTCACCTTGTCCGGGCTCGCCACCATCAGATCGCCCTGGATCAGCGGATTAAGCTCGCGATTGCGGAAGGTGTTGAGCACCGCCATCTGCTTTTCGGGCGTCGAGCCGGTGATCATGATGACAGTGCGGCCCGAACTCAGCGGCGACTCCATGCCGATCATCGTCGCCAGATTATCGCCCTGCTGCACCAGAAGCTGATCGACCCGTTCGCGCTCATGCCTGGCGTTCGGATCGAGCGTCGTATAGACGCGATCGATCGGCGAGGTCATCGCCACCCGCAGACGCCCGTCCTCGATCCGCATCCGGGCGTTGTCGGTCCACTTGGCGATCAGCGGCTGGCGCGCCAGGGCGCCGAGCACGATCAAATCCTTATTGGCCACCTGATCGACCCCGGCGGCGGTCACGACGCTGACGCGCGCCACCGGAAAGCCGGTCGAATCGCCCATCATCCCCATCAGGGTCAGATAGGTCTGAACGTCGGTCGGGGTCGCCTGGTCGGGGATCACCACCGCGGTCTGGCTCAGATCCGCGAATTTGGTAAACGGATAGCCCGAATGGACGAAAAACGCGAGGTTCGGCAGCGTCGTAAACCGCTCGGTGCCGGAGAGGTCGATCGTCGAATCCGGGTCGATCGATTCCTGGACGTTGTTGGGCAGCACGTCCTGGCATTCGCCGCGCTTCATCGGCCGCAGGTCATAATAGAACTGCAACTGGTTCTGCCCGAAAATGTAGTAGGGCGGCACCCGCACGCTCTGCTGGTTCAGGACGAAATCCGGCGAGATGATGTCCTTGACCTGCTGGACGACCCCTTCCTGGCTCAGCGGCAAGCTGCGCAGATAGGAATTGTTGATCGACACGTCGAGCCGCGAATCGGCGAAATTCAGCCAGGTTCCCGCCGGATAGCGATAGCGCACATCGAGCGGGATCCCGGTATTGCCCCAGACGAAAATGTCGGGCGCGGTACGGAAGTTGACGGTGAGCAGCCCGAAGACGAGCCCGTTGCCCTGCAAATCGGTCGGCTGGACCAGTTCGCCGAAACGGACCGGCCGGTCCATCGCGATCCAGCGCGGCGCGTCGTAGGCCTTGCGCTGGGGCATCTCGGGCGTCCCGACGATCTGGGTTTGCCCGCTCAGCGCGACAGAGCCGAGCGCCAGGGTCTGCGCCGCGGCAGCCAACTCCTCCGGCGTGCGGCCCATGACGAGCAGCAGCTTGGATTCGGCATTATTCGGATTGTTGACGATCGAAATCGTCGGTCCGCTCAGCGCCGGCAGCGCAATCCCGCTCGGCTTCTCGGCATTGGTCGCGAACACCACCGCGTTCGTGGTCGGGACGCTGTCGAAGCTGACCGGGAACGTCGCTCCCTTGTAAGAGGCGAGTTTGCCGAACCACGACGCCGTGATCCCGGCCGCCTGCAGCGTCGCCGGCGACGGGCGCCCGGCGAACACGAACGGCAGGGTCAGCGCCTGCATGTCCTTCGGATCGTAGAACGGCGCCGGCAGCAGCGCCAGATCGTTGGCCAGGGTCAGCTTTTGCAGCTGTATCGAAAGCGCGCTGGTGTTGCTCAGCACAAGCCACAGGCTCGAATGCAGCGGGTCCTCGCAGCCCAGCGTGTAATGGCCGATGAACCGGAACAGGATACGGTTGTCCTGCTGGAACAGCACCGGGCTTATCGCCAGGGTGGCGGTCTGCCCGGAAGCCTTGTCCCTGGGCAGCGGTATCGACCCGAGCACCTCGCCGTTGAGCAGCACGCTCAAATGGCTGAGTTCGGGGATCAGCGAGGGCGAGTAGGCGAAGGACACATCGATCTTGCCGTCGGTCGCCAGCTCGTCGCGCCGCACCGAAAACGGCAGGCTGCCTTCGCCCTGCACGCCGAGGAGGCGGATCGGCGAATTCGCGCCGAGATCCCTGAGGCTCAGCACCTGCTGGCGTGTCGTCCCGGCGGTCGCGGTGGCGCCCGTCGTGCTCGCGCCGGCCGGGCCGGGCAGCCCCGGCTGGCCCGGCGGCGTCAGGCTT
>CAMATN010000063.1 GCA_945861155.1 Rhizobium sp. Q54 | reverse complement strand
AG
Source organism: Rhizobium sp. Q54 (assembly GCA_945861155.1). Lineage (GTDB taxonomy): Bacteria > Pseudomonadota > Alphaproteobacteria > ATCC43930 > CGMCC-115725 > DATARH01. The sequence goes on along the minus strand of CAMATN010000063.1, from coordinate 26,711 downwards.
GTCAGGTTTTCGACATTGGCGCCGAGCGTATAGCTCGCCAGCGTGGTGTTGACCGTGTCGGTGCCTTCGTTCAAATTCTCGGTCACCACGTCGAGGGCATTGTCGACACTGTATATGTCGTTTCCGATACCGCCGGTCAGCGTGTCGGCGCCGAGCCCGCCAGTCAGCGTGTCAATGCCGTCGCCGCCGTTGAGGGTATCGTTGCCGTCGCCGCCGCTCAGCGTATCGTTGCCGGCGCCGCCGGTCATCGCATTATTGAGGGTATTGCCGGTCCCGACAAAGTTACCCACGCCGGTGAAGGTCAGGTTTTCGACATTGGCGCCGAGCGTATAGCTCGCCAGCGTCGTGTTGACCGTGTCCGTGCCTTGGCTCAGGCTCTCGGTTACCGCATCGCCGACATTGTCGACGCCGTAAGTGTCGTCGCCGATACCGCCCGTCATCGCGTCGACACCGACGCCGCCATCGAGCGTGTCGTTGCCCGCGCCGCCGATCAGGGTATCGTTGCCAACGTCGCCGCTTAACGTGTCGTTGCCGGCGCCGCCGGTCATGACGTTGTTGAGGGTGTTACCGGTCCCGACAAAGTTGCCCACGCCGGTGAAGGTCAGGTTCTCGACATTGGCCCCAAGCGTATAGCTCGCCAACGTCGTGTTGACCGTGTCGGTGCCCTCGTTCAGGTTTTCGGTGACCGCATCGAGGGCGCTGTCGACGACGTAGGTGTCGTTGCCGGCGCTGCCGATCAGTGTGTCGTTGCCCGCGCCGCCGTTCAGCGTGTCGTTGCCGGCGCCGCCGGTCAGCGTGTCGTCGCCGGCGCCGCCGGTCATCGAATTGTTCAAAATATTGCCGGTCCCGGCGAAATTACCGGCGCCGGCGAAAGTCAAATTCTCGACATTGGCCGCGAGCGCAAAGCTCGCCAGTGTCGTGATGACCGTGTCGGTGCCTGCATTCAGGTTTTCGGTCACGACGTCGCCGGCATCGTCGACATTGTAGGAATCGTCGCCGGCGCCGCCGACCATCGAGTCGGCACCGGTACCGCCATTCAGCGTGTCGTTGCCATTGGCGCCGGAGAGCGTATCGGTGCCGAGGCTACCCTCGAGCGTGTCGTTGCCGACGCCGCCGGTCAGCAAATTGTTGAGAGCATTGCCGGTTCCAGCAAAGGCGCCCGCGCCAGTGAAGGTCAGGTTCTCGACATTGGCCCCGAGCTCATAGCTCGCCAGCGCGGTGCTGACCGTGTCGGTTCCTTCATTCAGGTTTTCGGTCACCACGTCTTCGGCAACATCGACAACAAAGGTGTCGTTGCCGATACCGCCAACCATCGTGTCGATGCCGGCGCCGCCGTTCAGCGTGTCGTTGCTGGCGCCGCCGTTTAGCGTATCGTTGCCATCGCCAGCGTTTAGGGTGTCGCCGCCGGCGCCGCCGGTCATCACGTTTTTGAGGGCGTTGCCGGTGCCCAGGAAATTGCCGCCGCCGGTGAAGGTCAGGTTTTCGACATTAGCCCCGAGGGTGTAGTTCGCCAGAGTCGCGTTGACCGTGTCGGTGCCTTCGCCCAGGTTTTCGATCACCAAATCGCCGGCATTGTCGACAGTATAGGTGTCGTTGCCGATCCCGCCGGTCATCGTGTCGGCGCCGGCGCCGCCGTTCAGCGTGTCGTTGCCGTCGCCGCCGTTCAGCGTGTCGGTGCCGCCGCCACCGGTCAGCACATTGTTGACGTCATTGCCCGTCCCGGTGAAACTCCCCGCTCCGGTGAAGGTCAAATTCTCGAGATTGATCCCGAGCGCATAGCTCGACAGGGTCGTGACGACGGTGTCGGTGCCTTCGCCCACATTTTCGGTCAGCAGGTCCAGGACATTGTCGACATTGTAGCTGTCCTGGCCGATGCCGCCGGTCATCGTGTCGGCGCCGGCGCCGCCGTTGAGCGTATCGTTGCCGGCGCTGCCGTCCAACGTATCGTCCCCGGCCGCGCCATTCAGCGTGTCGTTGCCGGAGCTGCCGTTCAGCGTATCGTTGCCATCGCCGCCGCTCAGCGTATCGTTGCCGGTGCCGCCGGTCATCAAGTTATTGAGGGTATTGCCGGTCCCGACAAAGTTGCCCACGCCGATGAAAGTCAAGGTTTCGACATTGGCGGCAAGCGTATAGTTGGCGAGCGTCGTGTTGACCGTGTCGGCGCCTTCGCTCAGGTTCTCGGTCACCACGTCGAGGGCGTTGTCGACACTGTACGTGTCGTCGCCGATACCGCCCGTCATCGCGTCGACGCCGGCGCCGCCATCGAGCGTGTCGGCGCCGAGCCCGCCGGTCAGGGTATCGTTGCCAACGCCGCCGCTTAGCGTGTCGTTGCTGGCGCCGCCTATTATCAAATTGTTGAGGGTGTTGCCGGTCCCGGCGAAGTCGCCCGCGCCGGTGAAGGTCACATTCTCGACATTGGACCCGAGCGCATAGGTTGTCAGCGCCGTGTTGACCGTGTCGGTGCCCTCGTTCAAATTCTCGGTGACCGTATCGAGAGCGCTGTCGACGACGTAGGCGTCGTTGCCGGCGCCGGCGGCCATCGCGTCGTTTCCGGCGCCGCCGGTCAGCGTGTCGTTGCCCCCGCCGCCGGTCAGCGTGTCGTTGCCGTCGCCGCCGCTCAGCGTGTCGTTGCCGGCGCCGCCGATCATCAAATTGTTGAGGGTATTGCCGGTCCCGGCGAAAACGCCGGCGCCGGTGAAGGTCAAATTCTCGACATTGGCGCCGAGCGTATAGTTCGCCAGCGTCGTGTTGACTGTGTCGGTGCCTTCGTTCAAATTTTCGGTGACCATGTCGCCGGCATTGTCGACATTGTAGGTGTCGCTACCCGCGCCGCCGGTCATTGTGTCGGCGCCGAGCCCGCCATTAAGCGTGTCGCCGGCGCCGCCGCCGCTCAGCGTGTCGTTGCCGGCGGCCCCGATAATCACATTGGCGAGGGCATTGCCGGTCCCGGCAAAACCGCCGGCGCCGACGAATGTCGCATTCTCGACATTGGCCCCGAGCGTATAGTTCGCCAGCGTCGTGCTGACCGAGTCGGTGCCTTCGTTCAGACTTTCGGTGACCACGTCGCCGGCATTGTCGACAGTATAGGTGTCGTTACCGATGCCGCCGGTCATCGTGTCGGCGCCGGCATTGCCGTTCAGCGTGTCGTTGCCGTCGCCGCCGCTCAGCGTGTCGTTGCCGCCGCCGCCGATGATCGCGTTGTTGAGGGCATTGCCGGTCCCGGCGAAATTGCCCGCCCCGGTAAAGGTCAAATTCTCGACATTGGCCCCGAGCGTATAGCTCGCCAGCGTCGTGTTGACCGCGTCGGTGCCTTCGTTCAAATTCTCGGTCACCACGTCGCCGACATTATCGACACTGTATATGTCGTCGCCGGCGCCGCCGGTCATCGTGTCGGTGCCGGCGCCGCCGGTGAGCGTGTCATTGCCGGCGTCGGCGACCAGCGTGTCGTTGCCGGCTCCGCCGGTCATCACATTGTTAAGCGCATTGCCGGTGCCGGTGAAGTTGCCCACCCCGGTAAACTTCAAATTCTCGAAATTGGCGCCGAGCGTATAGCTCGCCAGCGTCGTGTTGACGGTATCGGCGCCTTCGTTCAGGTTTTCGGTCACCACGTCGAGGGCATCGTCGACACTGTATATGTCGTTCCCGGTGCCGCCGGTCATCGTGTCGGCCCCGAGGCCGCCGGTCAGCGTGTCGTTGCCGGTGCCGGCGTTGAGCGTATCGGTGCCGGCACCGCCGTTCAGCGTGTCGTTGCCATCGCCGCTGCTCAGCGTGTCGTTGCCGGCGCCGGCGGTCATCACGTTGTTGAGGGTGTTGCCGGTTCCGACAAAATCGCCGGAGACGCCGGTAAAATTCACATTCTCGACATTCGCGCCGAGCACGTAGCTCGTCAGCGTCGTGTTGACCGTATCGGTGCCCGCATTCACGTTCTCGGTCACCAAATCGCCGACATTGTCGACAAAATAGGTGTCGTTGCCGGTGCCGCCGGCGAGCGCGTCGGCGCCGAGGCCGCCATTCAGGGTGTTGGCTGCATTATCGCCGGTTAGCGTGTCGTTCAGGTCGGACCCGATCAGGCCTTCGACCGAGATGTAGGTGTCGCCAGCCGCATCGCCGGTGTTGCCGGCCGGAGATGCGAGGCTCGCGATCACGCCAGCCGTCGCCGTGGAATAGCTGGCGAAGTCGAATCCAATCCCGCCGTCGAGCGTGTCTGCGCCGGCCTCGCCGATCAAGGTGTCGTTGCCATCCAGACCCTGAAGAGTGTCGACGCCAGACGTCCCGGTCAGCGTGTCGGGGCCGTTAGTGCCAGTGATGACTGCCATCAACATTCTCCATTGCACTGCAAACGAGCGTTCGCCTGCTGCTATCTGATCGACATCAGCCGTATTTCGCCGTAACCAACTAGCCCTGAAATATTAAGAAACCGGTAACGGCGGAGGTCCGCAACAGCGTCCGGCGCCGGCACGAAACGGGTTGCGGCGCTTCGCGCCCGTTCGCAGCTATGACAGCGAGCGGGGCATGACGCCGGTTAACCTTACCATGATGACGGCGTTGTTACCCGGTTCCTTCTGTGCGGCATCGAACCTGTTCGTAGCCGCCGACTTTATGTTGCCCAGAGCGGCCCCGATGATGCGCAAGCTCTGGCTGGCGGCCGAATCGAGCGTCGAATCGCATAGACAACGCTGCCAAATTCGGCATGACGATGCGCTCGTTAATGCCTGCGAAGATGGGATCGATCAGCGCTGCGCTTCGGGATCATTCCCACTCGATCGTTCCGGGGGGTTTTGAGGTGATGTCGTAGACGACGCGGTTGATGCCGCGAACCTCGTTGATGATGCGGGTCGCGATGCGGCCCAGGATCTCGTGCGGGAACGGAAAATAATCGGCGGTCATGCCGTCGGTCGATGTTACCGCCCTGAGCGCGCAGGCGAAATCGTAGGAGCGCGCATCGCCCATCACGCCCACCGTGCGCACCGGCAACAGCACGGCGAAGGCTTGCCAGATCGCGTCGTAAAGCCCGGCGTTGCGGATCTCGTCGAGAAAGACGGCATCGGCCTTGCGCAAGATGTCGAGCCGTTCGCTTGTGACTTCGCCGGGTATGCGGATCGCCAGGCCCGGTCCGGGAAACGGATGGCGATCGACAAACTGCTCGGGCAGGCCGAGCTCGCGCCCGAGGACCCGCACCTCGTCCTTGAACAATTCGCGCAACGGCTCGACCAGCTTCAAATTCATGCGGGCCGGCAAGCCGCCGACATTGTGGTGCGACTTGATCGTCACGCTGGGCCCGCCGGTCGCACTAACTGATTCGATAACGTCAGGATAAAGCGTGCCTTGCGCCAAAAATTCGACGCCGCCGATCCGCCGCGCCTCCTCGTCGAATACGTCGATAAAGGTCGCGCCGATCGCCTTGCGCTTGTCCTCGGGGTCGGTAACGCCGGCGAGCTTGTCGAGAAAGAGGGCGCTTGCGTCGCGGTGGATCAGCTTGATGTTGTTTTGGCCGCGGAACAGCCGCACGACCTCGTCGGCCTCGCCCAGCCGCAGGAGGCCGGTATCGACAAATATGCAGGTCACCTGGTCGCCGATCGCCTCGTGCAGCAGCGCCGCCGCGACCGCGGAATCGACCCCGCCGGAAAGCCCGCACACGACCCGTCCCTGGCCCACCTGCTGTCGGATGCGCTCGATCGCCTGGGCGCGGAACGCCGCCATTGTCCAATCGCCGCGGCAACCCGCGACATGATGGGTGAAATTGCGCAACAGCCTGCCGCCCTGCGGCGTGTGCGCGACCTCGGGATGAAACACGACGCCGTAAAACCGGCGCTCGTCGTCGGCGATCGCGGCATAGGGCGCCCCGTCGCTAGAGGCGACCGCGCGAAACCCGGGCGGCAGGGCATCGATTTTGTCGCCGTGGCTCATCCACACCTGCTCGCGCGCGCCCTCGGGCCACAGCCCCACGAACAGCCCGCAATCGCCCGAAATATCGATGAAGGCGCGGCCGAATTCCTGGCGGTCGCTGAGCGTCACCCGCCCTCCCAATTGGGCGCACATCGTCTGCATGCCGTAGCAGATCGCCAGCACCGGCACCCCGAGCCGGAACACGATGTCGGGGGCGCGCGGCGTCGTCGCGACCGTCACCGAGGCCGGCCCACCCGACAGAATGACGGCGCGAGGCGCAAATTCGCGGACCCGCTCCTCGCCGATCGTGTAGGGATGAATCTCGCAATACACCCCGTTCTCGCGCACCCGCCGCGCGATCAGCTGGGTGACCTGACTGCCGAAATCGAGGATCAGGACGCGGTCGGGCGATGTGGCGGTCATGGCACGGTATCGGGATCGGCCTGGGCGATGGAAAAAGCCCCCACCCTGCCCTCCCCCGCTTTGCCCCCACCCTGACCCTCCCCCGCAAGCGGGGGAGGGAAGGGAGGGGGCGGGGGAGGGTTGGGGTGGGGGATTGGGGCTGCGGCGCGCTCGAACTGGGCGACGAAGAAGCCGTCGGTGCGGTGGCGGGCCGGGGTCAGGCGCAGGTAATCCTCGCCGCCCGGGCAATGGCCGCCGATCGTCTCTTCCCAGGCGCGCGCCGCCGGGTACAGCGCGAAATCGGGGGACGCTTCGAGAAAACCCTCGGCCTGCGCCTCGTTCTCCTCGCGCAACAGCGAACAGGTGACGTAGATCAGCCGCCCACCCGGCCGCACCAGCCGCGCCGCGCTGGCGAGGATATCGCGCTGGCGCACGACGAGTTCGGCCAAATCATTGGGCGTGGCGCGCCATTTGCCGTCGGGGTTGCGGCGCCAGCTGCCGATGCCGAGACACGGCGCGTCGACAAACACCCGGTCGAAAGTGCCGGCGTGACGCTTGACCCAGAGGTCGCGCTCGTTCGACAAGGTGCGGCGCTCGACATTGCTGATGCCGGCGCGGCGCAGGCGTTTGCCGGCCCGCTCCAGCCGCCATTCGGCGACGTCGCAGGCGATGAGCTTGCCGCGGTTCTTCATCTGGGCGGCGAGCGCCAATGTCTTGCCGCCGGCGCCGGCGCAGAAATCGACGACGCGCATGCCGGGCCGGGCATCGGCGATCAGGGCGGCCACTTGCGAGCCCTCGTCCTGGACCTCGATCAGCCCCTCCTTGAACGCCGCGAGGCCTGACAGCGGGGCGCGATGCTTGAGCCGCAGCCCGAGCGGCGACCACGGCGTCGGCTCGGCCGCGACCTGCTCGGCGGCGAGCGCCCGCAATGCCCGGTCGCGATCGCCCTTCAGGCTGTTGACCCGCAAATCGAGCGGGGCGGCCGCGTTGAGCGCCGCCATCTCGTCCTCGAGTCGGCGCCCGTAGACCGCGTGCAGATGGGGCTCGAGCCAGTCCGGCAGGTCGTTGGCGACGGCGCGCGACATTTCGGGATGGGTCAGCGTCCGGCCGGCCAGCGCGCGCGCCAGGCGCTGCTCGGCGGGCGCGAGCGACGCCGGGCGGAAGCGGTCGCCGTCGAAGCTCGCGGCAAGATCGTCCGGCGTCCATCTGTCGAGCAGCAGCAGCGCCGCGATCGCCCGGCTGCGCCCGGCCGCGACAATTTCGCCTTGCGAGGCGCGGGAGATCCACCAGTCCAGCGCGGCGCGATGGCGCAGCACGGCATAGACATGGCCGGACACCTGGACCCGGTCCTTGGCTCCGATATAGCGGCGCCGGCGGAAATATTCGGCGGCGATGTCGTCGGCCGCCCTCCCGCCCTCGTCGGTCGCGGCGAGGATCTCGATCGCGGCGGCGATGCGGGCGCCGGGGGTCACGCGCGGCTGACCCTGAGCAGCGGCGACAGCCCCTCACCCTGTCCCTCTCCCCGCAAGCGGGGAGAGGGGACCCGGCTGAGATACCGCGCAAAGCTGTCGACGAATGTTCTCAAGAAGTGCCGCAGCTCTCCCTCTCCCCGCTTGCGGGGAGAGGGCCGGGGTGAGGGGCTGCGCGACCGGCTCGCATCACGAATCGTGGCGATAGTTCGGCGACTCCCGGGTGATCGCGATGTCGTGGACATGGCTCTCGCGCAGGCCCGCGTTGGTGATCCGCACAAAGGTGCAGTTGCGCTGCATCTCGGCGATCGTGCGATTGCCGGTATAGCCCATCGCGGCGCGCAAGCCGCCGATCAGCTGGTGGACGATATTGCCGACCGGCCCCTTATGGGCGACCCGGCCCTCGACCCCTTCAGGGACGAGCTTCATCGTGTCGATGACTTCCTGCTGGAAATAGCGGTCGGCCGAGCCCCGCGCCATCGCCCCGATCGAGCCCATGCCGCGATAGTATTTATAGCTGCGCCCCTGAAACAGGAACACCTCGCCGGGACTCTCGTCGGTGCCGGCGAACAGGGAGCCGAGCATCGCGCAATCGGCGCCGGCGGCGATTGCCTTCGCCAGATCGCCGGAGAATTTGATGCCGCCATCGGCGATCACCGGGACGCCGTGCTTGCGGCATTCCTCGACGACATCGACGATCGCGGTGAATTGCGGCACCCCGACCCCGGCAACCATGCGGGTCGTGCAGATCGAGCCCGGGCCGATGCCGACCTTGACCGCGTCGGCGCCGGCCTCGATGCACGCCCGCGCCCCCGCCGCGGTCGCGACATTGCCGACGATGACCTGGGTGTAATTCGACATCCGGCGGATCTCGTCGACCGTTTCGAGAACCCGCGACGAATGGCCGTGCGCGGTGTCGACCACCATGATGTCGACCCCGGCGGCGAACAGCGTCTCGGCGCGTTCGAGTTCGAGCCGGCCCGTCCCGGAAGCGGCGGCGACGCGCAGCCTTCCGTGCTCGTCCTTGCACGAATGCGGGAAAAGCTGCGCCTTCTCGATGTCCTTGACGGTAATGAGGCCAGTGCAGCGGTATTCGTTGTCGACGACGACCAGCTTTTCGATGCGGTGCTGGTGCAACAGGCGCTTGGCGTCGTCGCGCGAGACGTTGCCCTCGCGCACCGTGATCAGCTTCTCCTTGGTCATCAGCTCGGCGACCGGCTGGCGCGGGTCGCTGGCGAAGCGCACGTCGCGGTTGGTCAGGATGCCGCACAGCCGGCCGCTGTTGCGCTCGACCACCGGAATGCCCGAGATCTTGTTGTCGGTCATCAGCCGCAGCGCGTCGGCCAAGGTCTCGTCCGGGTGGATCGTGACCGGGTTGACCACCATGCCGGCCTCGAACTTCTTGACCTTGCGGACTTCGGCGGCCTGCTGGTCGATCGTCATATTGCGGTGGATGACGCCGAGACCGCCGGACTGGGCCATCGCGATCGCCAGCGCGCCTTCGGTCACGGTGTCCATCGCCGCCGAAACGAGCGGAATGCTGAGCTCGATCTCGCGGGTGATCCGCGTCCTGGTATTGGTCTCGCCCGGCAGGGTGCTCGACGCGGCCGGAACGAGCATCACGTCATCGAAGGTCAGCGCCTGCCGGATTTCCATTATGCCCGCACCGGAGGATTGTTCGGCAACATGGCTGATATGTAGGGCGGCCGGGTCGCCGGTCCAGTTCCTGCTGTTAAATCCCGCAAACGCGCCAGCTATGCGCCCGCGCGAAACCCCTTGGCGACGACGTAGGTCTCAGCCGATTCGGCGCGGCTCGCCGCCGGCTTGGCGTGGCGCACCTCGGTAAAAGCCCGCTTCAAGGCGGCCAGCAGATTGCCTTCGGTGCCGCCCTGAAACACCTTGGCGACAAAGGTCCCGCCCGGGCGCAGCACCGTTTCGGCAAACGCGAAGGCGTCTTCGGCCAGGGCGATGATGCGCAGATGATCGGTCGCGGCATGGCCGGTCGCCGGCGCCGCCATGTCGCTTAGCACCAGATCCGCGGGTCCGCCGAGCGCATCCCGTATCCGGTCGGCGGCGGCCGGGTCGCGGAAATCGCCGGTCAGCACGAGCGCTCCGGGGACCGGATCGGTCGGCAACAAATCGATGCCGACGACTTTGCCTTTCCCTTCCGCGGCGTTGACATGCGCTGCGGCGATCTGGGTCCAGCCGCCCGGGGCGCAGCCGAGATCAACGATGCGGCGCCCCGGCGCCAATAGGTGAAAGCGCTCGTCGAGCTGGATCAGCTTGAAGGCCGCGCGCGAACGATAGTTGAGGCGGCGCGCCTCGGCGACGAACGGGTCGTTCAGTTGCCGGTTCAGCCATTCGGTCGAGGACGGCTTGCGCCGGCGCGCGCTTTTTACCCGGATGGCGAGCGGGCGGGCGCCCGAGCCGCCGTGCGCGCCCGATTTCAACCGGCGTCCCCGTTTTGTGCGTTCATCAGATCGAACAGGATGCCCTCGCGAATGCCGCGATCGGCGACGCGCAGGCGGCCGATCGGCCAGGTCGAACAGATCGCGTCGAGAATGGCGCAGCCGCTCAGCACCAGATCGGCGCGCTCGCGGCCGATGCAGGGGCTGGCGGCCCTGCCCTCGATGTCGAGCCCGGCGAGATGTCGCGACACCAGCTCGATCTGGTCGAAGGTCAGGGTACTGCCGTCGACCAGCGAGCGGATGTAGCGCGGCAGGGCCAGGTTGACGCCGGCCAGCGTCGTCACCGTGCCCGAACTGCCGAGCATCTGCACCTGGCGGGCGCGCACCGCGCGCCGGATGCCGTGGGCCTTCTCGAACGGCGCCAGCGCGGCCTCGGCCTCGGCGACCATCGCCCGATAGATCGAGGGCGTCACCTCGATGCCGCCGAAGCGCTCGGTAAAGGTCACGACGCCGAACGGCAGCGACACCGAGCCGAGGATTTCCAGAGGCGGGCGCGACCGGTGTCCGCCGGCATGGCGCAGCCAGACGATTTCGGTCGATCCGCCGCCGATGTCGAACACGATCGCGTACGGAATGCGCGGGTGCAGCAGCGGCGCGCAGCCGGTGACGACCAGCCGCGCCTCTTCACCGGTCGAAATGATCTCGAGCTCGATGCCGATTTCCTCCCGGACGCGCGCCAGGAAGGTTACGCAATTTTGCGCCTGCCGGCAGGCCTCGGTGGCGACATAGCGGCTCGATGCGATGTTGCGCTGGCCGATCTTGCCGGCGCAGATTCGCAGCGCCTCCATGGTGCGCGCCATCGCCGCCTCGGACAACGCGCCGGTCGCCGCCAGACCCTCGCCGAGCCGGACGATCCGTGAAAACGCGTCGACGACGCGAAACCCGCCGCCGCCGCGGCGCGCGATCAACAAGCGGCAATTGTTGGTGCCGAGATCGAGGGCCGCGTAGCTCGCCAGCGCCAGCCGCGGCGCCGTTGCCATTCCGTCGCCATCGTCCAGTCCCGGAGAATTCGCCCGGTCGGCGCGCAGCACCGTCGTGCTCGACCCGAGCTGTTGCCCGGCCGCTCCGATGCTGTGTTGCAGACTGCTCGACACCGACGATGATCCTACTACTTGACCGACGATCGTAACGCACTGCAGCGCCGAATCGGAGAAAAGTTACTGTGGCGCCGGCCAGCGATGTCCTCCGACGACCAGACCGCGCAGTGCCAGTGCCTGCCGTCCTCGCCGGATCTCCCCCAGGACGTCGCGGAAATCGAACTCGCCCTCGACAATCTCCAGGATGGTGGCATCGGCGACGGCGCCGACGGTCAACTGGCCGAGATCCTCGCGCCCCAGCGCCGCCGCCGGCGCAGCGGTACTGGCGCGGATGATCGCCCCCAATTCGACCCCGAGGGCGAGAAACTTTGACATCGTCACGAGCTGGTCGAACGCCGGCCCATCGATGCTGAGCGCGTGCACATCGCTGCTGATCACATCGGGCAGAAAGCCGGCTTCGAGCATGTGCTCGGCGGTGCGGAAGCCGAACGACCCGCCGCCATGGCCGATATCGAAGACGACGCCGCGCCGGCGCGCCTCCATCACCTCCTCGCGGATGCGGCCGTCGGCGCGCACCGGGGCGTTCGGAAACGGCCGAAAGCAATGGGTGATCACGTCGCCCCGGCGCAGTCGCGACAGCACCTCGAACCGCGAGGGCGGCGGATGATCGAGGTGGGCCATCACCGGCAGGCCGACCTCGTCGGCGACCTCGATCGCGATGTCGAGCGGCGCGACGCCCGAGGCGCCCCCCGCTCCGCGGCCGACCCGCACCTTGACCCCGACGATCAGGTCGCGGTTGGCGTTGATCACGCGGACGCACTCGCGGGGATCGATCAGCCGCAGATCGGCCGCCTCGCCGACCATCACTGTGGCGGCGAAGGCGAAGATCCCGGGAAACGACACGTTCAGAAAGGGCAGGATGCGCAGCGGCGACGGTTCGATGACATGCCGGCGAAAGCCGTGAAAATTACCCGGGCCGGCGCTGCCCGCATCGACGAAGGTCGTCGTGCCGCTGCGCCGGGCGACCGCGGCGGCGTCAACCCCGAGCGAAGTCCCGCCCCAATAAACGTGGGTGTGCAGGTCGATCAGCCCGGGCACGACCAGAAGCCCGCTTGCATCGAGGACCTCTTGGGCGCGCAGCGGCATGCCGGATCCAACCGCCGCGACCCGGCCGCCCTCGAAACCGATATCGGCGATCTCGTCGCGCCCGTTCGCCGGCTCGATGACCCGGCCGCCCTTGATGATCAGATCCAGCATCGCGCGCCCCCGCCTGTCGGGGCGAGCCTACACAGCCGCCGAACGCTAGACGAGCGCTACAAACGCCGCCGTTGGGCGAGGCGGGGTTCGGCCGTTTCCCAGGGGCAACCACCGTCCGGGCGGCCGTTTGGGCTGCACGGACGGCTTGGCGTGCGCTCGTTAGGGAGCGTCAGTGCGTCGGCGTGAAGGGATTCTCGATCCTGACGCCGGTAGGCGCGAAATGCGTAACGTTGCGGGTGACAACCGTGAGCCCGTGCTCCAGCGCAGTCGCCGCGATCATCAGATCCGCCCCATCGTGACCGACTCGCGAACTCAACCTTCCCCAGTGGCGTGCAACGGCGGTGGTTACCGGCAGGATGCGATCAGCGTAAATCTCGATGCTGAGATCGAGCCAGGCAAGCAACGCTTCGGCAAAGGCCCGATCATGCCGGCGCTGCCTCTCGATCCCGCGCTCGATCTCGCCGATCGTCACGGTCGAGAGAAAAAACAACTCCTCGGATTTATCGCTCAGCCAAATCAGGAACCCAGGATTACGACGGCGCTTGAACAACTCGGAGAACACGACCGTGTCTATCAGGTACATCAGAATTCCACATCGCGCGGCTTGATCCGCGCCCGTTCAATTTTTCTCCCTCCCTGCGGAAACGAGAGCAGGTGTTCGACGAAAGATGGGCGGTTCTTCGCCCCGCCGGTGAGGCGCTCATATTCCGCCATCGATAGAACCACCACAGCGGGCTTGCCGCGCTTCGTGACGGTCTGCGGCGTGCCTTTGCAGGCGGCCTCCACGACGGCGCTGAAGCTGTTCTTCGCGTCCTGCAGCGACCATTCCGTCCGATCCATCGGCGGCTCCGTCTGGCTAGGTAGCTGGACAGCACATAGGACGAACCTCGGTGCCGATCAACCCTGCTGGCGCGCCGCGGCCACATGAGCGGCAATTGACAAGGGGGACCGGCGACGGTCTGATCCGCACCATCGATTTCGCGCATGGGAGGGCAAGGTGGCCAAATTCAGGATCGCGACCCCGGCGGGCGCCAGCTTTACGGTCGCCGGCGGCGGCTATGGCTACGAGATGGAGGCGCTGGAGCCGATCGACGCGGAGATCTACGAGGTCGCGGCCGGGTCGGAAGAGGAATTCATCGCCGCGGCGCGCGACGCCGACGCGGTCTACGCCAAGGGCCGGCCGATCACCAAGCGCATGATCGAGGGGCTCAACCGCTGCAAGATCATCGCGCTCGGCAGCGTCGGGGTCGACTCGGTCGATGTCGCCGCCGCGACCGCCAAGGGCATCCCGGTCACCAACTGCCCCGACACCTTTATCGAGGAAGTCGCCGACCATGCGATGACCTTGATCCTGGCGACGCATCGGCGCCTGGTCGAGCAGGACCGGCTGGTCCGCGACGGGCGCTGGTCGGAGGGGCGGCCGGCGCTGCTGCAATTCCCGCGCCTCCGGGGCATGACCTTGGGCCTCATTGCCTTCGGCCATGTCGCGCGCGCGGTCGCCGAACGGGCGAAGCCGTTCGGGCTCAACATCATCGCCTATGACCCCTACATCGAAGAAATCGTCATGGTCGAGCGCGGGGTGGAGCCGGTCAGCCTGCCCGAATTGTTGGCGCGGGCCGACATCCTGTCGATGCACACGCCGGCGACCGACAGCGCCAACCGGCTGATCCGCGAAGAGCATTTTCGCCAGATGAAAAAGACCGCGATCTATGTCAGCACCGGGCGCGGCCCGACGACCGACGAGACGGCGCTGATCAAGGCGCTCGACGAGGGCTGGATCGCCGCCGCCGGGCTCGACGTCCTCGAACAGGAGCCGCCGGGCGGCAACAACCCGCTTTTGAAGATGGACAAGGTCATCCTGACCGCGCATGTCGCCTCGGCGACCGCCCGCTTCGATCCGGCGCGCCGCCGCCGGGTCGGCCTCGAATTGTCGCTGGTGCTGAGTGGCAGATGGCCGATGTCCGCCGTCAACCCGTCGGTGCTGGCGGAAAGCGGCCTGAGGCGCTGGCAGCCGGTGTCGATGGAACGCGGCCCCAATTCGTAAGCAACCCGTCATTCCGGGGCCGCCCGCGGGGCGGAACCCGGAATCCATACACACGGGCCTCTGGAATATGGATTCCGGGTTCGCCGCTGCCCAGTGCCCCGGAATGACAGCGGAGGGAGTGCGACAGGAGGGAGATAAATGTCCGACCATCGCTGGGAGCCGGGAGCGCCGCCGATCCGCTATCCCGACCCCGATATCAAGGTCCTCGACCCGCGCTTCGCTCGCTACGTGCTGGGCAACGCGGCGATCGAGCGCATCGCCGGCGGCTGCCGGTTCAACGAGGGGCCGGTGTGGTTCGGCGACGGCCGCTACCTGTTGTGGAGCGACATCCCGAACGACAGCATCATGAAATGGGAGGAGGAGACCGGGGCAGTCAGCGTGTTCCGCCGCCCGTCCAACTATGCCAACGGCAACACCCGCGACCGCCAGGGGCGCCTCATCACCTGCGAGATGGATGCGCAGCGCCTGACCCGCACCGAATACGACGGCACGGTCACGGTGCTCGCCGACAGCTTCGAGGGCAAAAGGCTGACCGCCCCCAACGACGTCATCGTCAAATCGGATGGCTCGATCTGGTTCAGCGACAACGGCGCCGGCACCCGCGGCAATTACCTCGGGCATACGGCGCCGTGGGAATTGCCGCTGCGGGTCTACCGCCTCGACCCCGCCACCGGCGCGATGACGATCGTGGTCGAGGATATGAAACGGCCGAACGGGCTCGCCTTCTCCCCCGACGAAAAGCTGCTCTATGTCGTCGATACGCCAGGCCCAGGGCAGCGCACGGTGCAGGTCTACGATGTCGTCGATAACGGTACCAAGCTGGCCCACCGGCGCGAGTTCTGCAGCGCCGAGCCGGGCGGCAGCGATGGTCTGCGGGTCGACACCGACGGCAATGTCTGGTGCGCCTGGGGAGGCGGCGAGGCCGAGGACGGGGTCGCAATCTACGCGCCCGACGGCACGATGATCGGCCGCATCATGCTGCCCGAACGCTGCGCCAATGTCTGTTTCGGCGGCAGAAAGCGCAACCGCCTGTTCATGGCCGCGAGCCAGTCGGTCTACGCCCTCTATGTCGAGACGCAGGGGGTATTGGGCGGCTAAGTTGAGAGAAGGCACCCATGAGCGACCAGACCTGGAGCTTCACCGGCAGCATTCCGGAGAATTACGATCGCGGTCTCGGGCCGGTTTTCTTCGCCGATTTCGCCGACGATACGGCACGTCGGGTGTCCGCATTCAACCCTCGCAGCGTGCTGGAAACCTGTGCCGGAACCGGCATCGTTACCCGGCGCCTGCGCGATCTGCTGCCGGCGAGCACCCGCCTGCTGGCGACCGACCTGAACCCGCCGATGCTGGAGGTGGCGCGCGCGAAATTTCGCCCCGGGGAGCCGATCGAGTTCCAGCCGGCGGACGCGACGGCATTGCCCTTCGCCGATCAGGAATTCGACGCGGTGGTCTGCCAGTTTGGAATCATGTTCTTTCCCGACAAGGATAAATCCTATCGCGAGGCATATCGCGTGCTGGTGCCCGGCGGGCATTACCTGTTCAGCGTCTGGGACGCGCACCATTACAACCCGGCGCCTCGGCTTACCCACGAGCTGCTGCGCCAGTCCTTCCCCGATGATCCGCCGCTATTTTACGAAGTACCGTTCGCCTACCACCGCATCGACCCGATCAAGGAGGCGCTGACCGAGGCCGGGTTCATCAATTTCGGCGCCGCGGTGCTGCACCTCGACAAAACCGTCCCGGACCTGTCCGCCTTTGTGCAGGGCTTGATCTACGGCAACCCGGTGGTCGAGCAGATCCGTGCTCGGGGCGGCGATCCCGCGCGCGTCGCCGATTCGCTCAGCGACGCTCTGCGCCGCGAATTCGGCGATCCCGCCCGCATCCCGCTGCAGGCAATCGTGTTCGAGGCTCGTCGGCCGTAACGGGAAGCCCCGACCTGTCGGCTTCGCGGCTCCCTCCCCCGCAAGCGGCAGTCGGTTAACTTCGTAAGCGGTTGTGAGAAGGGGTTTAAACTGAATTCGCCTCAGAAAAATCCCCTTGGCCGGGACAAGCCCACTGCTGCCATTGGGGGCGCGCCCGGCGCGGCGCTCGATCTTGGCGGATGCCAATGCGCACCGCCCGCCCGCGGTGTCTCCGGCCTCTCTATGGAGAGCCATACCCCGGCGCATGAATGCAGGCCACAAAGTGCCCGGTTTGTACCTCCCGCAGCTCAGGTATCACTTGCTGACACTCTGCGGTTGCCATCCAGCAGCGGGGATGGAACACGCATCCACTTGGCGGATTCAGCGGGCTGGGCACCTCTCCCGCGAGGGGTATGCGCTCTCTCTGAGTGTCTATTACAGGGTCGGGTATGGGTACGGCGGAAAGGAGCGCCTTGGTATATGGGTGGAGCGGGGTCGCATAGATCGCGTTCCGCCCAGCGATCTCCACGATGTGGCCCAGGTACATCACCGCCACCCTGTCGCTGATGTGCCGTACCACCGACAGATCGTGGGCGATAAACAGGTACGTCAGGTCGAACTTCTCCTGCAGCTCCTCCAGCAGGTTGACGATCTGGGCCTGGATGGACACGTCCAACGCCGACACCGGCTCGTCACACACGATAAACTGGGGGTTGACGGCCAAGGCTCGGGCCACCCCGATGCGCTGTCGTTGCCCGCCGCTGAATTCATGGGGAAACCTGTCGGCCATGGAGGTGCGCAACCCCACGAGTGACAGCAACTCGGCTACCCTCTCGCGGTACGCTCGCCGGTCTGTCGCAAGGCCCTGCACGAGGAGCGGCTCCCCGACGATGTCCCCCGCGGTCATGCGCGGGTTCAAGGAGCTATAAGGGTCCTGAAATATCACCTGCATGTAGCGGCGCATGCCTCTCAGTTCGCGGCCATTCATGCTGCACAAATCCTCGCCATCGAACAGGACGCTGCCGGCGGTGGGCCGGTACAGCTGCAATACGCACCGCCCCGTCGTGGTCTTGCCGCACCCGCTCTCCCCTACCAGCCCCAGCGTCTCTCCCCGCCTCACGACAAAGCTGACGTCATCGACTGCCTTGATGTACCCCACGGTGCGCTGGACGAGGACGCCAGAGGTCACCGGAAAGTACATCTTCAGGTGCTTCACCTCTATGAGCACATCGTCTCCCGGCTCGCGCTGGGTCCGCTCCACCGCTGTCATGCTGCGTGCTCCTTTGCCCTGGAGAGCAGGGTCTCCGCCACGAAACAGGCCGATAAATGACCCGCACTTACCGGCCGCAAGGGTGGTATCTCCTGCGCGCATCTCGCTATGGCAAACCGGCATCGCTCCCTGAAGGCACACCCTGCCGGCAGGTGCATCAGGTCCGGCGGCTGCCCCTCTATAGGGTCCAGCTTTTCGGTCCTGGGCAGGTCAAGCCTGGGGACAGAGTTCAGCAGCCCCAGGGTATAGGGGTGGCTGGGGTGCCGATAGATATCTCTGGCCGTCCCCCGCTCAATGACTTTGCCGGCATACATAATGTTGACCCTATCGGCGTAGCGGGCCACCACACCCAAATTGTGCGTAATGATAAGAAGGGAGACCCCGTACTCCCGGCTGAGATTCTTCATCAAATCCAGTATCTGAGCCTGAATAGTCACGTCCAGCGCGGTGGTAGGCTCGTCGGCTATGATGAGCTTGGGGTTGCAGCTCAGCGCTATGGCTATCATCACCCGCTGGAGCATGCCTCCGCTGAACTGATGGGGATACTGCTTGAGCCTGCGCTCCGGGTCCGGTATCCCGACCTGCTCAAGACGGCGCACAGCCTCCCTGCGGGCCTCCGTCTTGCTCATGGCAAGGTGGAGTTCAAGAGACTCGGTAAGCTGGCGCTCGATGGTGAGAACCGGGTTGAGGGAGGTCATGGGTTCCTGATAGACCATGGCAATCTGTTTGCCACGGACGCGCCTGATCTCAGAGTCGGGCAGCTTGAGCAGGTCTTGACCATCGAAGATGATTTCCCCGCCCACCGTTTTGCCAGGCGGGTCTGGGACGAGGCGCATGATGGACAGAGCGCTCACACTCTTGCCGCAGCCGCTCTCTCCCACGAGGCCTAGGGTTTCTCCCTCTTCGATAGCATAGGAGACTCCGTCCACCGCCTTCACTACGCCTTCCCGGGTGAAGAAATGGGTCCTTAAATCCTTAACCTCCAGCAGCGTAGCCATGCAGGCGCCTTCTCCGATGAAACAGCGAGGTCATGGGGTAATTGCCGATCTCACGAGCGTCTGGTTCGGCACTACTCTGGTACCAGAGTGCCGGGCTGCGGAGTGACAGCCTCGGTCAAGCCGCGGGCTTTACCAAGTTCCCCTGAGCCTCGGGTCCAGCACGTCCCGCAGGGCATCCCCCAGCAGGTTCCATGCAAACACGACGATGGCTATGGCCAGGCCGGGGAACACTCCCAGCCACGGGGCCAAGTGCACGTACGTCTGGGCGGCCCCATTCAACATGCCTCCCCAGGACGGGACGTCTGGAGGGACACCGATCCCAAGGAAGCTGAGGGTGGCCTCCGCAACGATCGCCGTACCCAGGAAGACCGAGACAAGCACGATATACAGGGCCAGGCAATTGGGGATCATACAGCGAAAAATGATGCGCCCGTGGCTGGCCCCTATCGCCCTGGCGGCCAGTATGTAGTCCATCTCCTTGATGGCCAGGGCCTGGGAGCGGAGGACCCGGGCAGCACTGGGTATGTAGGCGATGGTGAGAGCGATGACGACATTGTTCAGCGATGCTCCCAGGGCAGCCATGATGGTAATCGCCAGTATCAGCGGCGGGAAGGCCATCATGGTATCGATTATTCGCTGGACGATGAGGTCGGTCTTGCCGCCGAAATGGACGCTCGCAACGCCCACCACCATGCCTATGCTGGCCCCGATAAAGGCGCTGAGCAGCCCGGCGTACAGGGAAACCCTTGCGCCATAGACGAGTCTGCTGAACACGTCACGGCCCAACTGGTCGCCGCCCAGCAACAACTGCGACCCGGGAGGCGCATAGACCAGAGCCCCGTTCGTCGCGGCGGGGTCGTGCGTGGCAATAAACGGAGCAAAGACAGCAACGATTATGAGGATCAGGGCGATTACGGCCCCAAAAGCCCCCAGAGGCTTTCTTCTGGCAAAGCGGCTGATGTGCTTCCAGATCGCGCCCCCTGGCATCAAACCCCGGATCGGCACGCCCGAGGACACCGCTATGCTACCGCTCTGCTCCGCCATTCCTTGGCTCCTGTGCTGCGGCCTGACCGGTTAACTGTAACGGATTCTGGGGTTCAACCAGCCGTAGAGCACATCCAGAACCAGGTTCAGAACGAGTACCGAGACGGTTATTACCACGACGATGGCCTGAACCATCGTATAATCCCTGTGGAATACGCTATCAAGGAGGAGCCTACCCATCCCCGGAATCATGAAGATGTTCTCGATCACCACGGTGCCAGCCAGGAGCCGGCCAAACTGGAAGCCGGAAATGGTGACCACGGGCAACAGGGCATTCTTGAGGGCGTGCCTGAGGATCACAACCCGCTCCGCGAGGCCCTTGCCTCGTGCCGTCCTTGTGTAGTCTTCCCGGTATACCTCCAGCATCGAAGAGCGGGTCACCCGCGCCGTGAACGCCATCTCGAAGAAGCCGAGCGCGAGCGCGGGAAAGATAAACTGCTGCAGGTTGGTCGCCGGGTCCTCCCACAAATTGGCGTAGCCCAGGGGCGGCATCCAGGCAAAAAAAAGGACCAGGAAATAGACGATCAGAATGCCTACCCAGAAGTTTGGCAGGGCTACCCCGGCGATGGAAATGAACCTGGAAATATAGTCGGCAGGCGTATCCTGCTTTATGGCGGAGACCAGGCCCAGAGGCACCGCTATGATGGTGGCTATCAGCATCGCCAGAACGGTCAACTCCAGCGTGATCGGAAACTTGTCGATCAGGTCCTGGGCAACGGGCTCTTCAAAGTACATGGACTGACCGAAGTCCAGCTGGAGCATGCCCCACATCCATTTGCCGTACTGGACGTACAGCGGCTTGTCGGTTCCCAGCTTGACCTGCAGATCGTGAAGCTCCGCCTGCGTGAAGCTGGCGTCCCCTGTCTCTCCCGCCAGCTTCACCAGCGCCGGGTCGCCGGGAATGACGCGCAGCAGGAGAAACGCAATCAGGGTGGCCAGCAGCAAGGTCGGGATAAACAGCAAGCATCGTTTCGCGATATACGCTTGCATTGACGCCCTCCCGCAACCGGTTCGTGCCGACCTGGCTTCTCGGAATGCCCCTAGCCCTCAGGGTCGTACCAAGTGGTTTCGTGCTTGAACCCGCCCCAAAGCGAACCGGAGGCGTGGAGACCCTTGATCTTCTTGTTCATGACCCAGCTTCTGGCTGACCAGTACATCACCGCGGAGCCGCCCGGATCCTCCAGGATGAGGTGATCCTCCATCTTCCGGAGAATGGCCTTGCGCTTATCCCGGTTGGACTCGCCCGCCTGCTGGGTATAGGCCTCCTGCCACCACTGGGGCGGGACGTTTCTGGAATACTTTGCCCATGTCCCCGCCGGCATCCAGTTCCTGCCGAGGATGGCATCGGGCTCGATGACGAAATGAGCGCCCCCCTGAGCCCCGCACACCCAGTCGCCCTTCAGGTAGCGCGCGAACCCGGTGGCGCTCTCTTCGAGCTTGATGGTGGTCTCTATGCCTATCTTCTTCAGCTGTTCCTTGTAGACCACCGCGTGGTCAGGAAACTCCACCACCTGCCTGACCAGCATCTCGACCTTGAAGCCGTTGGGATGCCCCGCCTCGGCCAAGAGGGCTTTGGCTTTGGCGATGTCGTCGGGGTGCTTCGCGCCGTTGAGCTGTCTCCAGCCGGGCAACCGGGCGATCTCCTCCTCCGTCCTGCCAAACCAGCTCCCCGAGCCCAGCGGCGGGGCGAGGGTGTCGAACCCCGGCACCCCGAAAATGCTGAACATGGCGTGGCGGTCCAGGGCCAGGTTGACGGCCTGCCTCACCTTCGGATTATCGAAGGGCGCCGCACTGGTATTCATGAAGAAGAAAAAGAAGGCAGCATTTTTGATATACTCTACCCGGAGCTTGTCCTTTGCTTCCGTTTCGAGCTGGACCGCTTCCTTGTTGCTCAGGTTGGTGACCGGGAAGTTGGTCGCCATCACCCGCCCGGTCTTATAGGCCGCGATGGCGGTGCCTTTGTCCTTGATCGTGTAATGTACCATGCTGTCGATGCGCGGCAGATCCGGCTTCCAGTAGTCCTTGTTTTTCACCAGCTCGATCGAGACGTCCTTGACAAACTTGCCGGGCTTGAAGGGCCCGGACCCCATGGCGTTCTCCCATTTCTGCAGATCTGTCCCCGATTCGCCCCAGTGCTTGGCAATAATCTTGCAGAAGTCCGAGGCGAGGGTCGGCAAGAAGTCAGCCGCAAAGGGGATTTTGAGGGGTATCTCGACGGTGTGGGCATCAACGGTCCGCGCGGTGCCCTTCTCGTAATAGGGATCGAGCGCCGGCTTCGCCACCGTCCGAGGCGGCTTGGCGTCCGCGTCCACGATGCTGTCCATCGAGTACACGACGTCCTCGGCGGTGACCGGCTTGCCGTCGTGCCACTTGGCCTTCGGATTGAGGTGGAAGGTATAGACCTTGCCATCCTTGCTGAGTTCCCACTTCGTGGCCAGGTCGCCCCGCAAATCGAAGGGGTCCTCGGTCTCGGGGTTGTACTCGATGAGTTGATTGTAGATCCCCGAGTAGCTCATGACCTGGACGGTGTTGGTGACGTGCGGGTGCCAGTTGGGCGGCGGGAACGAATAGGAATGCATATTGATGGTGCCGCCCAGCTTGGGCGTGGAAGCGGTCTTGGCTTGCGCGTTGGCGATCGAGGGGTGCGCCAGCGCCCCCGCGGCGGCGATGCCCAGGGATGCGCGCAACAGCGAACGTCTCGTCGGATGAGTCATCGACGTTTCCTTCCTGTTCGAACGGTTGGCTGGGTGGAGCTCTGGCCGCCACGGGCGTGGGGTGGCTACGGCCCGCCAACTCTCGTGTATAATTCTGGCCAGCCTACCCCGGTTGGGGGAGCAAATCTAGGGCGTATCGTCTTGAGGCAGATGGCAGCGGTTGCGAGTGTGGATGGCGGCCAGGAAATTTCTTGCCGTCTTGTCATAGCGGCTGGCGATGGCGCATCTGTATGAGTTTGCAGAAGAAATCTATGGCCACCTGCAGCAAAGGGCAGTCCTTCATTTGATCAACTGGTCCTTTGTGGTGCCTTCAGGCGGTGAATGACCGGTTTCGAGGCATGGGGCTCGCACGCCGGGCAGCCGGGAAGGGCAGAAATCCACCCACAGGCGACCTTCGGAGGAGTCGTCGGTGAGGGTTATACGTCTCAAGTAAAAAGCCGCGCGGCTGGGGCGCCTACAGCATAATCTTCTCGACCTCATCGAGCGTGATCTCGTCGCTCCGGCGATCGTAGAGCTTTGTCGTACGCGCGCTTTCGTGCGCAGCCATTTGCCGGGCGTGTTCGAGGAGCCCGCCATTCTTGAGATAGACGGTAATGCCGGTCGCGCGGAAGGAGTGGCGGCCGAGCTCGGTGGCAATGCCCGCCGCCGCTGCCCGCCGCCAGATCATGCGCAGCGCATCGGTGCGGGTCATGCGCCGGTTGGTGAGCTTGCCGGTGCGGCCGGCCGCGGTGGGAAAAGGGAAGCGGCCTTGTCCGCGGCGAGGCCGGTGTCGGCGAGATATTCGTCCACGTAGGTTTCGAGCAGGTGATCGGCGGGCATCTGATGGCGCTTGCCGCCTTTCTCGTGGAGCCTGACCCACGAGCGGCGCCCTTGCACGTAGTAGTCGGCGACACTCATGCCGATCGCCGCGGAGACGCGAGCGAAGGTGTAGATCAGCAGCGCGATCAGCGCGCGCAGGCCGACCGGCGTCGACACATCGATGCTGTCGAGAAGCTGGCGCGCCTCGTCAGCTTCGAGGACCGGGGTCTTACCTTTTTTGACGACTTGCTTCGGACCACGTACCGCAGCGGCTGGGTTGACCTCGACGACCTGCTTCCATGGGCAGGAACGTTGATGTCGTCGGCGATATGATGTTGTTCTCTAAGGAAACACCGAACAATGTCGGCGTAGCGACGGGTTGGCGGTCGGAGCATGGTTTGTGACAGCGGCGTGCCTGGGAACGGTCTACGTTTGGTAAAAATCGGGTTTGTATTGGGGTTCCCTGTTGCCGGCGTATTCCGCCTGCGAAAAGCTGCTGCATCGCCCCGTTCCTCGGTCTCCCCGACCGGCAGATTCTACCCGATGCCAACCCCCACAGCCGAGTTTTTCAGTGTTTCCGTAGAGGTGGCGGAGTTGACGCCGTCCCTTTACGCGGGAGAGGCGCGTTTGCGCGCCCAGTACTCGGCTGCCGCCGGAAATACGGCATCGCAACGCGTCGCCTGGGTCGGCCCGTCAAGCGTGTCCGCGGCGGCGCGCCAGACGGCATAATGCGGCGCGGCCCGATGCGCCTCCAACGCGGCCTCGTCCTGGTACACTTCGAAGAAGTAATAGACGTTCTCGTCCTGCCGGTCCTGAAGCACGTTGAAGCAGAGGCACCCCGGCTCATCCCGCTCGGAGCCGATTGCATCGACCTCGATCGCCTTGAGAAAACGCTCACGCGCCTCCGGTTTGACCCGGACCTTCACCCACATCGCCAACATGCGGCCTCCTCCCTGACAACAAGCGCGCCTGCGCGGGCGCCGCTTGCCTCTCGGACACGGGCTGTATCCGTATGACGATGTTACGCGACCAGCGCGGCCGGCGTCACCCGCAAACCTCCCGCGCCGTCATCCCTGCCGTGTCGTGCCGCTAGCGCAGACGCGAGCCCGGGTCGATGCCCAGTAATACCCGGCCGCCGATCGGGTACCATTCCGGCGCGATCGTGACCGTCTGGCCGACGACGTGCAGGTCGCGCCAGCACTCGGCCAGGCGGCTCGCGCGCTTGAACGACGTGCTGCCGCCGTGGCGGTACACCAGATCCATTGCCTCGCGCGCGCTGTCGGCGGCGTAGACGGCGGCCAGGCGGCAGCGGGCCCGTTGCTCCAGGGTGGTCTTTTCGCCGGAAGCGACCGTGTTCCACATCTCGGCCAGCATCGCGCTGCGGTAGATGCGCCCGGCGTTGAGGATCGCATCGGCTCGGCCGACGGCGTCCTGGACCTGGGGATTGTCGCACAGCAGACCGGTCCGGCCCCGCGGGGTCTTCCCGCCGGCCAGATCGATCAGCGCGTCGATGCCGGCCCGCGCGATGCCGGTGATGACCGCGCTGTGGTGCGGCCCGACCCAGGCCTGGGCCGGCAACGCGTAGGTAATCCCCGGCCAGCGCTCCCATTGGTTATCCAGCGGCACGCCGGCATGCACCATGGTCCGCCGCTCCGGCAGGAAGACGTCGTCGACCGTCCAGTCGAAGCTGCCGGTGCCGCGCAACCCGGCCACGTCCCAGCTGCCCGGGACGATTTCGGCTTCCGCCCGCGGAAACACCCCGCGCCAGTAAAGCGAGCCGCCATCCGGGCGCCGGCGCGGCTGGCCGCCCTCGATGATCTGGAAGCTCCCGAGCATCCAGTTGCTTTCCTGACAGCCGCTGCCGAAGGTCCAGCGCCCGCTGATCCGGTAGCCGCCCGCCACCGGCGTCGCCTGCCCGCCGCCCTGCACGGCGGTGCCGGCGAGGATCGTGTCGCCGCCGTGGCCGTAAATCTCCTGGACGCCGTCGTCAGGCAACCCGAGCGTGACGAGTTGGCCGATGCTGTTGTTGGCGAGGTTCCAGCCGACCGAGCCGGCGCCCTCGGCCAGCAGTTCGACGACCCGCGTGTAGGTCAGCGGGTCGGCCTGCAGGCCGCCCAGCGCGCGCGGGATCACCAGCCGGTAGAAGCCGGCGGCGAGCAACTGCTCGACCAGGGCACGCGGCAGGCGCTGCTCGCGCTCGATCTCTTCCTGAAACCCGCGGATCACCGGCCGCAGGGCAGCCGCGGCCCGCACCACGGGTTGCGCGTCGATATCCGCCGGTAGGCGCGTGTCTTCGGCCAAATTGTCCACTGGTTCCTCCTGCCGCCGTTCCGCTTAGGCCCGAGTTCGGCCTGACGCGAGCTATCCCAATCGACGGCTATCCCCAGGCGGCCTGGCCGCCAACGGCGGTGATCGTGATATGGCCCATCGTCGTATCGGCCTTGGCGCCGTGCCAGTGGCGCTCGCCAGCCTTGATGTGCACGACATCGCCGATATTGATCTCGCGCTTCTCATGCTCCGTCGCCACCATGCCGGAGCCCGAGGTCACCACCAAAATCTGGTCGCAGGTATGGGTATGCCAGCCGGTGGTGCAGCCCTGGCTGAAATTGACGACGCTACAGTTGTAGTTCGCCGAGTCGCCGGGCTCGATGATGGTCTGGCGGGAGCGGGAGACCGGCCCCGTCCACCCTTCGATCGGCTCGGCGCCTTCGACCGGGACAACCGGGATGTCTTGCAGCGTGACGACTTTCATGGCGACCCTCTCCTCGTGCGTGCTTGTGCTCCGATGCGCCTCAGCATACCCCGATCAGGCGTTTGACGGCGACCAGTTATACACGCGGGTCAGGGTCTCGCCCATCAGCGCGGCGCGATCACCGTCGGAGAGGCGATCGGTAACGCGGAACGCGTCGACCCCCTGCCGGTAGGTCAGCAGCGCGACCGCGCGCGTCCAGTCGGTGCCCCACATGCACCGGTCGAAGCCGTAGGCGTCGAAGATCCGGGCGAGCGGATCCCAGATGTCGTTGTAGGGGAACGGCTCGTGCGACAGCGTGCAGGCTCCGCTGATCTTGATCGCGACATTGGCATGCGCCGCCAGCGCCAGCACCTTCGGAAGCTCGGCGAAGGGAAGCGGCGGCGCGGGCGGCTCGAACGGCTGTTGCAGCCCGAGATGGTCGATGACCAGTTGCGTATCGGGGTTTCGCGCCGCCAGCGCTCCGGCCTGCTCCAGCCGGCCCCAGCACAGCAGATTGACCGGCAGCGAGTGCCGCGCCGCGGCGGCCAGGGCGCGGTTGATGCCGGGGTCGGCGGGATCGGGCGACACGGTGTCGCGCATCATGATCCGAATGCCGACCGCGCCGTCGGCGGCGGCCCAGTCGGCGATCGTCTCGGCCACCGCGGGATCGTTCGGGTCGACCGGCTTGACCA
>CAMATN010000062.1 GCA_945861155.1 Rhizobium sp. Q54 | reverse complement strand
GCACTCGGCAGATTTCCACCCCGGGCACCGCTTCAGCGAAGGCATCAGTGCGCCGGTCGGTGGCGAGATGCACCGCGGCGCCCGCCGCGACCAGGCGCTCGGCCAGTGCCTGCGCCGGAAACAAATGCCCGCCGGTGCCGCCGGCGGCGATCACGAAAACCGGCCGGGCACTCACAATTCGCTCCCGCCGAGGCGGCGCCGGGTCAGGGCCAGCATCATCCCCATGCCGAACGCGAGCGCGAGCATCGACGATCCGCCATAGGACAGGAACGGCAGGGTCATGCCCTTGGTCGGAATCAGGTGCAGGCTGGAGGCCATGTTGATGATCGCCTGCAATCCGAACTGGATCAAAAGCCCGGTCGCGGCCAGCAGCACGAACAGATTGCCCTCCTGCAGCAGCCGCGAGAAGCCGCGCAGCACGATGAAGGCGAACACGCCGACGATCAGGATGCAAACGATGATCCCGAACTCTTCGCCGGCCACGGCGAAGACGAAATCGGCGTGCGCGTCGGGCAGCACATCCTTGACCTTGCCCTCGCCGGGACCGCGGCCCCACAGCCCGCCATTGGCAAAGGCCTGGATCGAGCGGTCGACCTGATAGCTGTCGCCGGCCGCCGGATCGAGAAAGCGGTTGATCCGGCTGGTCACGTGCGGCAGCCATAGATAGGCGCCGACAAACCCGCCGATCCCAATGATCCCACCGGCGACCACCCAGTAAAGCCGCAGCCCGGCCATGAAGAATTGCGCGAACCAGACCGAAGCGACGACAACCGCCATGCCGATATCGGGCTGCTTGTAGAGCAGCCAGACGAGCGCGAGAAAGAGGCCGATCGAGATCGCGTTGCCCGGAAAGCCGGGACGCTCCTTCTGCTCGGCGAACAGCCACGCGGCGACGATGGCAAAGCTCGGTTTGACGAATTCCGATGGTTGCAGCGAAAAACCGGGCAGGCTGATCCAGCGCCGCGCGCCCTTGATCTCGGTCCCGACCAGAAAGGTCAGCAGCAGGAGCGCGAACGCGACCGCGAAGACGATAAACGCGGTCCGCCGCACCGTGCGCGGCGGCAGCAGCGAGACCCCGAACATGATCGCCAACGCAAACGGCACGGTCGCCAGCTGGCGCTCGGCAAAGTGCAGCGGCGCATAGCCGAGCCGCTCGGCGACCGCCGGGCTCGCCGCCATGCTCATCACCGCGCCGAACGCGATCAAGACGACCAGCGCGCCCAGGGTCCAGCGGTCGACCGTCCACCACCAGCGGGCAACCGGCCGCTGATCGATCCGCGCGAACATCATGCGCCGCGCCCCCGAACTCCTTCGCCCGATTGGCACCATGACGGGGCGGAAAGGACCCCCACCCTGACCCTCCCCCGCTTGCGGGGGAGGGATGAAGGGGGGTAGGCGGAGAGTGCCCGCTTCCTCACTTTCCCCCGCAAGCGAGGGAAATCCCCCGTCCTCACCCTCCCCCGCAAGCGGGGGAGGGCAGGGTGGGGGTTGGTCGCCCCCTCCGCCGTGAAGGGCCGAGGGGGCTGGCCCGGCGATCGGCGCCTCCAGGTGAGGGGCGGCATCATTGTCCGCCCGATTGCGCCGCGCTGAGCCCCGCGACGAGTTGGCGGAAGGCGTCGCCGCGCGCCTCGAAATTGGCGAATTGGTCGAACGAGGCGCAGGCCGGCGACAGCAGCACCACCGCCCCGGCGACGCGCTCAGCGCGCGCCTGCGCGTCCGCCGCCGCCACGGCGGCGGCGAGGTCGCCGCAGCGCGTAAAGGCAACCGATCCGCCGAGCGTCGCCGCGAACTCCTCGGATGCGGCGCCGATCAGGTAGGCGTGCCGCAACCGGCCGAAATAGGGGGCGAGCGAGGTGATCCCGCCCGCTTTCGGCAGCCCGCCGGCGATCCAATAGATCGCCTGATAACACGCCAGCGCCTTTTCGGTCGCTTCCGCGTTGGTCGCCTTGGAATCGTTTATATAGCGAACGCCGTCGATTTCGCCTGCGAGTTCCTGGCGGTGCGCGAGCCCGGCGAACGAGCGGATCGCCCGCGCCGCCTGGTCTGCATCGATCCCGAGCGCGCGCGCGGCGGCATAGGCGGCGGCGGCATTCTGCCAGTTGTGCGAGCCGGGAAGGCGTTCCGCTTCGGCCAGATCGAGCACCCGCACCGGCTGCGATCCGGTCGCGTCGATCAGCCAGCCAGCTTCAACGTAAACGCCGCCCGGCGCCGCCTCCTTGACCGAGATCGGCACGACCCGGGCCGGACCGCCGCGCCGCAGCTCCTCGCAGATGTCGCGGCAGATCGGGTCGTCGATGCCGATGATCGCCGTCGACCCGGCGCGCTGGTTCGCGAAGATGCGGCGCTTGGCGGCGGTGTAGCCTTCCATGTCGCCATGCCGGTCGAGGTGGTCCGGGGTGATGTTGAGCAGCACGGCGATTTCGAAGGCCAGGCTCGCGATCAGCTCGAGCTGAAACGAGCTCGTCTCGATCACATAGATCCCTTCGCTGCCGAGCGGCGCCAATGACAAAGCCGGCGTACCAAGATTGCCGCCGATCTCGACCCGCCGGCCGGCCTCGGCCACGATGTGGCCGATCAGGGCGGTCGTCGTCGACTTGCCGTTGGTGCCGGTAATTCCGACAAAGCGCGCGTCGGGCTGAGCGCGGCCGAGCAGCTCGATATCGCCGATGATTTCGGTCCCGGCTGCGCGGGCTCGGACCACCGCCGGATGCGGCTCGGGGAAACCGTGCGGGATGCCGGGCGACAGCACCAGCGCCGCGACCTCGCGCCAATCGGTCGCGGCCGGGTCGCCGAGCTGGATTTCGCCACCCATCGCCTCGCGCACCGCCGGGCTGTCGTCCCACGCCAGGATTTCGGCCCCGCCCGCTGCGACGGAGCGCGCCGCAGCGCGGCCCGAGCGCGCGAGCCCGAGTATCGCGACGCGGCGTCCGGCGTAACCGTCGACGACGATCATCGCCGCTACCGCAGCTTCAGGGTCGCGAGCCCGGCAATCGCCAGGATCGCGGCGATGATCCAGAACCGGATCACGATGGTCGACTCCTCCCAGCCCTTCTGCTCGAAATGATGGTGCAGCGGCGCCATGCGGAAGACCCGCCGCCCGGTCAATTTGAAGCTGACAACCTGGACGATGACCGAGACCGCCTCGATCACGAACAACCCGCCGATGATCGCCAGCACCAATTCGTGCTTGGTCACGACGCTGATCGTGCCGAGCGCCGCGCCGATCGCCAGCGACCCGGTGTCGCCCATGAAAACGCTGGCGGGCGGTGCGTTGAACCACAGGAAGCCGAGGCTCGCCCCGACCATCGCGCCGCAAAACACCGCCAGTTCGTCGGCGCGCGGGACATGGTGCAATTGCAGGTAATTGGCGAAAACCGCGTTGCCGACCATGTAGGCGATAAAGGCAAACGAGAAGGCGGCGATCATCGCCGGCCCGATCGCCAACCCGTCGAGGCCGTCGGTCAGATTGACCGCATTCGACGCGCCGGCGATCACGAGCACCCCGAACGCCACGAAGAACCAGCCGAGACTGAACAGCACATCCTTCAGGAACGGCACCGCGATCGAGTGCGCGAGCGGTTGCCGCATGACAAAGGCGAGGGCGATGCAGGCGGCGGTTGCCAGAATGATCTGCAGCAGCAGCTTGACCCGCCCGGACATGCCGTGATGCGAACGTCGCGTCAGCTTGCGGTAGTCGTCGAGAAACCCGATCAGCCCGAAGCCGACGGTCACCGCCAGCACGATCCACACATAGGGGTTGCCGAGATCGCCCCACAGCACGGTCGACACGCTCAAGGCAAGGAGGATCAGGACCCCTCCCATCGTCGGCGTGCCCTTTTTGCTGATCAGATGACTGGGCGGACCGTCGGTCCGGATCGGCTGCCCCTCGCCCTGCTTCGATTTGAGCCAGGCAATGATGTGCGGGCCGGCGACGAAGCTGATCAACAGCGAGGTCAGGACCGCTCCGCCGGAACGGAAGGTGATATAGCGGAACACATTGAGGGCGTGGAACTGTTCGGATAACGGATAAAGAAGCAGATACAGCATCGGGTCAGGTTTCGGTGGGCGATTGAGGCGGACGCCGCCGCTCGGCGCCGCAGCCGAGAGCGCAAGGCATAGCCGCATCGGACCAGGCGGACAACCCTTCGGACCTCTGCCCAGAGCGTGTGAATGAACCGGCGTTCGGCTGGATCGACGCGTTGCGTCCTTCGAGACGCCCGCGTTGCGGGCTCCTCAGGATGAGGTTATTTCTTAATGCGATCAAAGATATATCCTCACCCTGAGGAGGCGCAGATCTCGAGGGACGCACGAATGGTATTGCAGCGTGTATCGAGCGTTGCGGCAATTCATTCCCACGCTCTCAGCTGCTCGCGCGCCACGACCGCATCATCGAAGGGCAGCACCGCGGCGCCGATGATCTGCCCGGTCTCGTGACCCTTGCCGGCGATGACGAGGATGTCGCCGCGGCGCAATCCGGCGATCGCGGCGCGGATTGCATCGCGGCGGTCGCCGATCTCGATCGCCCGCGGCGCCGCCGCGAGGATCGCGCGACGGATGTCCGCCGGGTCCTCGCCGCGCGGATTGTCGTCGGTGACATAGACCAGGTCGGCGAGGTCGGCCGCAACCCGGCCCATCAGCGGGCGTTTGCCGCGATCGCGGTCGCCGCCGGCGCCGAACACCACGCAAAGCCGGCGCTCGGCATGCGGGCGCAGCGCGCTCAGTACGGTGGCCAGCGCATCGGGCGTATGCGCGTAATCGACAAAGACCGAGGCGCCGGCGGGGCTCGCCCCGACCGGCTGCATGCGGCCCGGCACGCCGCTCAACCGCGCCAGCGCGGCGACGGCCGGCCCCAACGCGGTCCCGGTTGCGACGACGAGTCCCAACGCCGCCAACACGTTCATCGCCTGGAACCCGCCGACCAGCGGCAGGTCGAAATCGTGCCGCTCGCCGAACAGTTCGGCGGCAATGCGCTGCCCCTGCGCGTGCGGCGCCCGTTCGACAACGCGCAACTCGGCCGCGGCGGCGGCGCCATACCCGATGACGCGCTGTGCGCGCTCCCGGCATAACGCCCCGAGCCGGGCGAATTCGGGGCTGTCGGCGTTGAGGATTGCGCCGCCGCCCGGCGCCAGCAGCTCGGTGAAGAGACGCTCTTTGGCGGCGCGGTAGGTAGCCATGTCGCCGTGGTAATCGAGATGGTCGCGGGTCAGATTGGTGAACGAAGCGGCGGAAGGCGCGATGCCGTCGAGGCGAAATTGCGCGAGGCCGTGGCTCGACGCCTCGATCGCGACGTGTTCGATCCCGGCCGCGGCCAGCTCGGCCAGATCGCGATGCAGCGCGACCGGGTCGGGCGTGGTCAGCGCGCCCGGCCGCCGCCCCTGCGGCGAGACCAGGCCGAGCGTACCCAGACTCGCCGCCGGACAGCCGGTGGCGGCCCAGATCTCGCGGGTGAAATGGGCGACCGAGGTTTTGCCGTTGGTGCCGGTGATGGCGGCGATCGTGCGGGGCTGGCGTCCGTGGAAGCGCGCCGCGAGCAGCGCCAGACGGCGCTGTGGGTTGCCGTCGGCGACGATAGCGACGCGACCCCGAACGTGCTCGTCGAGTCCGAGGGCGCCCGGGTCGTCGGTCAGGATCGCGACGGCGCCGCTCGCGATGGCGTCGCCGGCGAACCCCCGTCCGTCGCGCGCCGTCCCGCGCAGCGCGGCGAACAGGAATCCGGGCTTTACCCGGCGGGAATCGGCGGTGAGGCCGACGATCTCGGGATCGGCGAGCGGTGCACCCGCGATAATTCCGACCGGGGGGGTGGCCGGGCCCGTCAGCTCGGAAAGCTTCAAATCCGCTTGCCCTGCATGCTCTCGATCGTCAACGCCCGAGTAACCGCCGGTGATGCCTCGTCGACCGGCTGCACGCCCAAAATAGGCCCGATCCGCTGGATGATGCGGCTGGTCGCCGGTACCACCGTCCAGCCGGCGGTGGCATAACCGTGGCTCTGCTTGGTGCCCTTCGGCTCGTCGACCAGGGTCAGGATCGCGTATTTCGGGTCGTGCATCGGGAACACCCCGACAAACGACGACAGCAGCTTTTTCTCCTGGTAGCGACCGCCGGAATTTTTCTCGGCCGTGCCGGTCTTGCCGCCGACCACGTAACCCGGGGCGGCGGCGAACTTCGCGGTGCCGAATTCGACCACCGACCGCATCAGCTTGCGCATGTTCTCCGAGGTCTTCGGCGACATCACCTGCTGGCCGATCGGCGCGCTGCCGGGCTGCATTTTACGCAGCGTCGGGCGGTAGAGCACGCCGCCATTGACGACCGCGGCGACCGCGGTAACGACGTGCAGCGGACTGACCGAGATGCCGTGGCCGTAGGCGATCGTCATCACGTTGATTTCGCGCCACACCTTGGGGTAATGCGGCTTGGCGACCTCGTCGAGCTCGATCGTCGCCGGCTGCAGAAAGCCGAGCCGACCCAGAAAATTGCGCTGGCGCTCGGCCCCGGCATCGACCGCCATGCGGGCCGACCCGATATTCGACGAATACATGAAGATTTCCGGGGTGCTCAGCCAGCGGTGCTTGCCGTGGAAATCGTCGATCGTGAAACGGCCGATCTTGATCGGGCGGGCCGCGTCGTAGCCCTTGGTCATCGAGGTCACGCCGTAATCGAGCGCCATCGCGGTGTTAAAGATCTTGAACACCGAGCCCATCTCGTAGACCCCGAGGGTGATCTTGTTGAAGATCCGCTCCTTGGCGTCGGCCGCCGACAGTCGGGGGTCGGTGGCGGTCGGGTGATTGGGATCGAAATCGGGCAGCGACACCATCGCGACGATCTCGCCGGTGCGCACGTCCATGATGATGCCGGCGCCGCCCTTGGCGCTGAACTCGGCGATGACCCTGGCCAGTTCCTCGTGCAGGACGAACTGCACGCGCGCGTCGAGCGACAGCTGGATCGGGCCCGGCCCGGCCTTGACGGTGCTGTCGAGCGCCCGCTCGACACCGGCGAGCCCGTTATTGTCGATACCGCAGAACCCGACGACGTGCGAGGCCAGATCGCCGTACGGGTAGACCCGACGCTCCTCGTTGTCGAATTGCAGGCCCGGGATGCCGAGCCGGTTGATCGCGTATTGCTGGCGCGGCGTCAGCCGGCGCTTGATCCACACAAAGCTCTTGCCCGAGGTCAGCTTGGCGTGGATCTCGGCGGGGCTGAGGTGCGGCAACACCGACACGATCGCCCGGGTCGCCTCGTCCGGGTCGAGGATCTGGCGGGGATCGGCGTAGAGCGAGGGGCTGTTCAGCGTCGTCGCCAGCAGCTTGCCGTTGCGGTCGACGATGTCGGCGCGCGCCGGCGGCGGCGGCGCGGCTGGGCGGCTCCGCCCGGCTTGCGCTTCGGCCGGACCGCTCGACAGCACCACGATCCCGGCGAGCCGCAGCGCCACGACCAGGAAAACAACGGCAAACACGGCAGCCGTCGCGACCAGCCGGGCGCGGCAGGTCTCGATCAGCGCCGCCTGGCGTTCGTCAGTGACGACCGGGGCGCAGGGCGGCGGCCGGAAATGGCGCGGCCGGCACGGGTTCTCATCGAGTCGCTGTGCCGCCAGCATCATCGCGCCCCGATCATCTGGCCTGGGCGATTTGCGCGATCAGCGCGTCGAGCGAGCCCGGCGTGGCCTTGACGAGCTGAACCGGCGCCGCACGGGCCGGCGGTGCCGCCGGCACGGGGCTTGCGGCGAGCAGGAGATCGGGACCGGCAGAAAGTGTCCGCCACGGGATGTCGTCGATTCGGTGCTGCAATTGCCGGACGGTCATCGGCGCGAGCTGGAGGTGATGCCGGTTCATCTCGGCCAGCCGCTCGGGCTGGTTCAGATAGGTCCATTCCGCCTTGAGGACGCGGATCTCCTGTTGCTCGACGATTGTCTGCTTGCGCACCCGGGTCAGCGCATCGTCGATATCCTGAACCGCGTATTTGACCTTGAACGTCGTGAAACCGCTCACCAGCACGAGCCCGAGCCAGAAGATGGCGCCGAGCTTTGTCATCGCGCCGCGCCTGGAGCAACCGGACCGGCGGGCTCGCCCGATCCCAAAAAACCGGGCGCGGCCGCGATGCGCTCCGCCGCCCGCAGGCGGGCCGAGCGGGCGCGCGGGTTGCGTGCGATCTCCTCCTCGCTCGGCCGGATCGCCCGGCGCCCGAGCAGCCTGAAGCTTGGCGGCGGCGCGGCGGGGGCGGGCGGGGCATGGCGCGATGTCGCAACAGTGCCGCTGCGCTGCCGCAGGAAGCTCTTGACCCGGGCATCCTCAAGCGAATGGAACGCGACGATGGCGAGGCGTCCGCCCGGCTCCAGCAGCCGTTCAGCCCCGGCAAGCCCGCGATCGATTTCGCCCAGTTCGTCGTTGACCGCGATGCGCAGCGCTTGAAATGTGCGCGTCGCGGGGTCGAGGCCGGGCTCGCGCGTCGGGATCGCAGCACGCACGATCTCCGCCAGTTCGCCGGTGCGGCGGATCGGCGATTGTTGCCGGGCGGCGACGATCCGGCGCGCGACGCGGCGGGCGAAACGCTCTTCGCCCAGCGAGCGGATCAGCAAGGCGAGATCCTCTTCCGACAGGCGCGCGACCAGATCGGCGGCGTTTTCCCGGGCGTCGCTACCGGCGTCATTCTGCCCGGCGGCGCTCACCCCGGCGCTCATCCGCATGTCGAGCGGGCCGTCGAGCCGGAACGAAAAGCCGCGCTCCGCGCTGTCGAGCTGCATCGAGGACAGGCCGAGATCGAGGGTGATTCCGGCGATCGGCCCGGGGGCAATGTCGCCGACCAGCCGCTCCATGTCGCCGAACCGGCCTTCGATCAGGGTCAGCCGGCCCGGATGAAGCTCGGCGAGCGCCGCGCCGCGCCGCACCGCATCGGGGTCGCGGTCGATACCAAGGACCCGGCAATGCGCCGCCGCGAGCAGCGCCGCGGCATAGCCGCCGGCGCCAAATGTGCCGTCGACATAAACCGCGCCATCGCGCGGCGCGAGCGCCGCCAGCACCGCGTCGAGCAGCACCGGGACGTGATCGAGTGGTGGATGTGTCGCCGCCGCCGCCGGAAACATCGAGCGGCGGCCCGAATCGCCCGCCCGCGTCGCCCGCGCCCGCTTCATCAGGCCCGCCGCTTCACGAGGACCGCCGCTTCATGAGGCCGGCCTCACGGCGCGCACCGCGCCGCCGCTTGCCGGCAAGGTCGTGCCCTGGCGGCGGGTGCGCTCGCGCACGGCGGCGCTATGCTCGTCGTAGCTGGCCGGGTCCCACAGCTGGAACATCGCACCGAGCCCGACAAACGCGACATCGCTGGTGATATTGGCGTGTTCCTTCAACCGTTCCGGCAGGATCACGCGACCCTCGCCATCGATCGTCAGCGGGTGCGCATCGGCGAACAGAAGCGACAGATTCTCGTACTCTTCCGAGAATTGCTCGAGCGTTTCGATGCGCCGCTGCATTTCCTCGATGCGCTCGCTGCCGGTGCATTCGACGGCCGGCAGTCTGACCGACGGAAACGCGATGACCAGATTGGGCTGACGATTGGTCGCGAGGGTGGAGCGAAAGGTCGCCGGCACTGAAACTCGCCCCTTGCGGTCGACCTTGTTCACGTAAGTGGAAAAAAACAGTTCCACTTGCTTCCCCCAACGCTCCCCCACAGACGTCCGGCAAAGGGCGGCCCGGTAACACCATCAAGTTCCCCCCAGAACGGTGGTGCTCGCCCGTGGGTAGAGATGGGATATCATGGGAATTCACGGGCCGTCAACCATTTTTCAAATAAAAATGCGCGTTTTCGAAATGTTCGCTCCCGGCGGCATTCAACCAGACCTGTCGTCTTCCAGCACAAAGTCGATGACAACCACAATAAGCCGAGTTCTCATTATGTTCTATACCAGCCGATCGGCGCATCAATTCGCGGCGGACATCCCGCGGCACGGCGCTTTGCCCCGCTGCATGGTGAGCGCGCCCTGTCAAGAGCATACTCGTAGTGTCAGCGTGGCGCTGCAAGCACAAAATGTGGGGTATCCGCGGCCTACGCGCGAAATTGCCAGACGGTCTGTAAGCCGGGTTCTGTCCCGCCCGAAAGCGGGGATGGCCATTCATCTGGGACGCTCGTCGCCGAGCGCCTCACGCGACCGACCCGAGCGGCGGCGCGAAGGCCCGCCCGGCGGCGCCGGCAATGCCGACACCGCCTGCCGCTCCTACTTGGTCTTGCTCCCGGTGGGGTTTTCCCTGCCGCCGCCGTTGCCGGCGGCGCGGTGCGCTCTTACCGCACCATTTCACCCTTACCGCCCGCCGCCGCGCCGAGACGCGACGGAACGGGCTTGGCGGTATGTTTTCTGTGGCACTTTCCCTGGGGTTGCCCCCGCCGGGCGTTACCCGGCACCGTACCTCCGTGGAGCCCGGACTTTCCTCCCTCCGCCCAGGCCGCAAAGCCCGAGCGAAGCGCGGCCATCCGACCGTCTGGCATGGGAGAATGTGGGACGCCGCGCCCCGCGATCAAAGAGGCGCGCCGAATCGGACTCGGCTATCCGAAGAATTTGGCGGCCAGCAGAACACCGGTGGCGATGATGATCATGCTGCCGAGGCGGATCGTGATGTCGCGCTGCGCGATCTCGATCTTGTCCTCGACCCGACGGATGTCGGCCTTGGTCGCGGCCTCGAGCCGCTGGATGTCGCTCCTCGTCGCGGCCTCCAGTCGCCGGATGTCGACTCTTACCGCCTCAATATCGGCTTTTGTCCCGGCTTCGAGTCGCTCGATGTCCGCCTTCGTCGCGGCTTCGAGTCGCTCGATGTCGCCCCTCGTCGCGAGATTGGCGAAATCGGCCGTTCGGACATCGCGGAAGACCGTCGTGACGGCCTCAGCCTGCGCATCGTTGAAGCCCGCCTGCTTTAGGCGTTTTGCTATGTCGAGGGTATCCAACGACGAGATTGCCATCGCCTCGGAAACTGGTTGTCGGACTGGTGCGTCACCGACGCCGGTGATCACCCTATCAGATGTCGGCAACATCCGCGCCGGCGCAATGCGCGCGCTTTTCAGGACGGAGATGGCGGCATCTGTATGAAAAAACTTCCCATATAGTGGACTGGCGGGACGACCGACGCAGGAGCGGTGGTATGGCGAGCGAGGCAAAGCTTCTGACCCTGCAATTCCTGCAATGGCTGGCGGCGCGCCCGCGCAGCTATGCGGAAATGCGCAATGCCTGGAGCAGTACCTGCCCGCTGAACTGCGCCTGGGAGGATGCGATCGCCGACGATCTGGTGCGGCATACCGCGGGCGGGGGCGTTGTCCTGACCGAGCGCGGCCGGGCGAGGCTCGAACAGGCGTCCTGATCCGGCTCGTTGTCCCGGCTTGCTTGACGGCGCCGGCGGAGTATCGTACCGGCCTGCCCGGCCCCGAGCCCCCGTTTCGAGAGGAGACCCCCCCGTGAGCGTTACCGGTCACGACACCCTGAAGGCCCGCCGCACTCTCGACGTCGATGGTCGGCTCTACGATTATTTCAGCCTCGACGCAGCGGCGAGCGCGGCCGGGCTCGGCGATATCTCGCGGCTGCCGTTCTCGATGAAGATCCTGCTGGAAAACCTGGTGCGGCTCGAAAACGGCCGGACCGTCAAGGTCGAGGACATCAAGGCGCTCGGCGCGTGGCTCGTCGCGCAGAGTTCCGATCGCGAGATCGCGTTCCGTCCGGCGCGCGTCCTGATGCAGGATCTGACCGGGGTGCCGGCGGTCGTGGACCTCGCGGCAATGCGGGCGGCGATGGTGAACCTCGGCGGCGACCCGGCGAAGATCAACCCGCTGTCGCCGGTCGATCTGGTCATCGACCACTCGGTGATGATCGACAATTTCGGCACACCGGAGGCCTTCGCCGCCAACGTCAAGCTCGAGTTCGAGCGCAACGGCGAGCGCTACCGGTTTTTGCGCTGGGGCCAGGATGCGTTCGACAATTTCCGCGTCGTGCCGCCCGGCACCGGCATCTGCCACCAGGTCAATCTCGAATATCTGTCGCAGGTGGTATGGACGACCGACGAGGACGGCAGGACGATCGCCTATCCCGACACGCTCGTTGGCACCGACAGCCACACGACGATGGTCAACGGCCTTGCCGTGCTCGGCTGGGGGGTCGGCGGCATCGAGGCCGAGGCGGCGATGCTCGGTCAGCCGATCTCGATGCTGCTCCCGGAAGTCGTCGGCTTCCGCTTCGTTGGCAAGCTCAAGGAAGGCGCCACCGCGACCGACCTCGTGCTGACCGTGACGCAGATGCTGCGCCGGCGCGGCGTTGTCGGCCGCTTTGTCGAATATTGCGGGCCAGGCGTCGCCGAACTCGCTATCGCCGACCGCGCGACGATCGGCAACATGGCGCCGGAATACGGCGCGACCTGCGGCTTCTTCCCGATCGACGCCGAGACGATCCGCTACCTGACCTTGAGCGCCCGCGATCCGGCCCGGGTCAAGCTCGTCGAAGCCTACGCCAAGGCCCAAGGGATGTGGCGCGACGCCAACACTCCCGACCCGGTCTTCACCGACATGCTGGAATTGGATCTCGGCACGGTCGAACCCTCGCTCGCCGGGCCGCGCCGGCCGCAGGACCGGGTCGCGCTGTCGGGCGCCGCGGCGGCGTTCGACACCGAATTGCCGCGGCTGGTGGCCGGAATCAGCAAGCCGCGCGCGGTCAAGGTCGCCGGCGCCGATTACGATCTGCATGACGGCGACGTCGTGATCGCCGCGATCACCAGCTGCACCAACACCTCGAACCCGAGCGTGATGCTGGCCGCCGGCCTCGTCGCCAAAAAGGCGGTCGAGCGCGGCCTCAAGGTCAAGCCCTGGGTCAAGACCAGCCTCGCGCCGGGCAGCCAGGTGGTCAGCGATTATTACGCCGCCGCCGGGCTGCAGGAATATCTCGACAAGATCGGCTTCAACCTCGTCGGCTATGGCTGCACCACCTGTATCGGCAATTCGGGACCGCTGCCCGAGGCGGTCGAGGAGGCGATCGACGCCGGCGATCTGGCGGTGTGCGCGGTGTTGTCGGGCAACCGCAATTTCGAGGGCCGCATCCACGCCCAGGTGCGCGCCAATTATCTGGCGTCGCCCCCTCTGGTGGTCGCCTACGCGCTGGCCGGGTCGATCCGCCATGATCTGACGACAACGCCGCTCGGCGAGGGCGACGACGGGAAACCGGTTTATCTGCGCGACATCTGGCCGACCAACCAGGAGGTCGCCGACACGGTCGCGAGCGCCGTCAGGCGCGACAGCTTCAAGCAGCGCTACGGCAACGTCTTCGAGGGTCCGCCGGAATGGCGCGCGGTGCCGAGCACCGGCGGTCAGACCTACGATTGGCAGGATTCCTCGACCTACCTCGCCCATCCGCCCTATTTCGAGAACATGCCGAAAGAGCCGGGGCCGGTGCATGACGTGATCGGCGCGCGCGAACTGGCGATCTTCGGCGACAGCATCACCACCGACCACATCTCGCCGGCCGGCAGCATCCGCCGCGAGAGCCCGGCCGGCGAATATCTGATCGGGTATCAGGTGCGTCCGGTCGATTTCAATTCGTACGGGTCGCGACGCGGCAACCACAACGTCATGATGCGCGGCACCTTCGCCAATATCCGCATCAAGAACGAGATGGTGCCCGGCATCGAGGGCGGCATGACCCGGCTGATGCCCGACGGCACGGTGATGCCGATCTACGACGCCGCGATGGAATACAAAAAGCGCGGCGTGCCCCTGGTGATCTTCGGTGGCAAGGAATACGGCACCGGGTCGTCGCGCGACTGGGCCGCCAAGGGGACATTATTGCTCGGGGTCAAGGCGGTCATTGTCGAGAGCTTCGAGCGCATCCACCGCTCGAACCTGGTCGGCATGGGCGTGTTGCCGCTGCAATTCCGCGACGGCGTGACCCGCCAGACCCTGGAACTGAGCGGCGACGAAATGCTCGACGTCACCGGCGTCGAAGGCGGGCTGAAACCGCGCATGCTGCTGAACCTGCGCATTCACGACACCGATGGCACGGTGCGCGACGAGCCGGTGGTCTGCCGCATCGACACGCTCGATGAGCTCGAATATTTCCGCCACGGCGGCATCCTGCAATACGTGCTGCGCAGCCTGTTGAAAGAGGCGGCGTAGGAAACCCTCACCCACCCAGCCCTGCGGGCCGGGTCCCCCCTCTCCCGCATTGCGGGAGAGGGTTAATACCAAGCGCCCCAATTTTTGACTCGTCATGCCCGGCCTTGTGCCGGGCATCCACGCCTTCAAACCCACAGCAGGAGCAAGGACGTGGATGGCCGGGACAAGCCCGGCCATGACGGTGAAGAGAGGTCAGCGTCTCAACTGGATGGTATAGAAGCCGCGACGTTTCATACCCTCTCCCGCAATGCGGGAGAGGGTGCCTCCGGGCGAAGCGCGGAGGCGGGTGAGGGGCTTGCCTCAAGCGCCGGAGCCGGCTGGCGCGACAGCGCGTGCGCGACGATCCCGGCGACGATCAGCGCTCCGCCGATCGCGCGGCCGAGCGTCACCGCCTCGCCGAGCAACAGCGTGCCGATCAGCACGACCGTGACGAGTTCGGCATTGGCGAGGATCGCGAAGCTGCTCGCGCCGAGGCGTGGCACGCTATAGGTGAAGAGGGTCATCGTCAGCGCGCCCGGCCCCATCGCGACGAACACCAGCAGCAGCCAGCCGGTCGAGCTGGTCGGGACATCGAGACCGAGAAACCCGGCCGCGATACCGAACGTAATCGCCATCCCGCCAAAGAGGCCGCTCGCGCCAATCAGCGGCGGATAGCGGCGCAGCAACCGCGCATTGATCGCCAGATAGAGCGCGTAGATCAGCGGCGACGGCAGCGCCCACAACAGGCCGCGCAAATCGAGCGTGCCGCCGTGCAGCCCCGGCCCGGTGATCAGCCCGGCGCCGACCAGGATCACGGCGATGCACATTATCGCGAGCGGCCGGATCGGCTGCTTGAACACGAGCCGGTCGAGCGCAAGCGTCACCGCCGGGTAGGTATAGAACAACAGCACCGCGATGCTGGTCTCGAGCGTCTTGATGCTCTGCCAGAAGCAGATGGTCTGCGCCGCGCCGAGCGTCGCCCCGACAACCACGACGCGCCACGCGCCGTCGCGCCAGCCCTGGCGCAGATGGAGCCCCGTCAGCTTGATCGCGGCGGCCAGCACGACCAGGGCGAACGCATAGCGCCAGAACAGCATCGAGGGTGCGCTGAGGCCGTCGGCGTAAAGCCGCAGCGCCACCAGCGGCATCACGCCGACGAGGGCGCTGCCGCCAATCGCGGCCAGCGCGGCGGGCCACAAATGGGAGGCGGAGTTCAAATGCCGGTCCGGTGAACGCTTCGCGAAACCTTCAGGACCAGGAGTCGTTTATCGGTCGACTGGCGTCGATTGGGGAGGTGTAAATGTCGACCACCAACATCATCATCGGCATTGTCCTCGGTCTCGCGATTGCCGGGGTCATGATCACACTGCGCAACCGCCCGAGGGATGTGTATTCGGCGCTTCTGGTCGTTGGAATCGCCGCGCTCGCGATCACCGTGACGATCATTCGCGTGAACCAATACCAGGAAGAGAAAGCGTCGGAAAACGCCGTTACGCCGCTTGCCGAGCCCGCGACCGCTTCCGGCGCCTCCGCTGAGCCGCCGCCGCATCCGCCGGTCGCGGTGCCGGTCCCGTCGCCGGGTATGAGGGGCGCGACCGGCAGCGCCGCGCCGGCGGCGGCGCGCAACCCCTATCTTGGTCAACCGTGAGCTGACATCGCCCGGTCCAAAGCCGCTCGCCAGGCGCCGCTCGCAAAGGCGGCGCCGAGCCAATCGTCGATGAACGATTTCAGCGCCGGGTCGCGCGCGAACATATAGGCCTTTTCGAGCCGGGTGAACGGCGCGACGACCGGCACCGCGCATAATTCGGGATGCAGCGCCGCCTGATGGTCGGCTTCGAGCCCGTCGGTCACCATCACGTCGGCGCGCCCGGCGACGATTTCGAGAAACACGCTGGCATTGTCGTGGTGGATCGTCAGATCGGCGCGGGTGAAATTGGCGCGGGCAAATGCCTCGTTGGCAGAACCCGGATTGGCGATGACCCGCACCCCGGGCTGGTCGATCGCGGCGACCGAAATGAACCGCTCGCCATCCTCGCGCCGGGCCAGCGGCCGCTTGCCGTCGACAAAGGTCGGGATCGAGAAAAACGCCTTCTCGGCGCGGGGCGGGTTGACCGTCACCCCACCCATCGCGATGTCGAAGCGGTGGCTGAGAAAATCGTCGAGCAGATCGACCCACACCGTCGGCACGAACTCGAGCCGCACCCCGATCGTCGCGGCGAGGTCGTGCGCCATGTCGATATCGGCGCCTGCATAGGTGCCGTCCGCCCGCAGCAGGCTGAACGGCGTGTAGTCCCCGGTCGTCCCGACCCGCAACACGCCCGAGGCGCGGATGCGGTCGAGCGTCGGTGATTGCTGCATGAAGCGTCCTGC
This sequence comes from Rhizobium sp. Q54, assembly GCA_945861155.1. Taxonomy (GTDB): domain Bacteria; phylum Pseudomonadota; class Alphaproteobacteria; order ATCC43930; family CGMCC-115725; genus DATARH01. The sequence goes on along the minus strand of CAMATN010000062.1, from coordinate 10,763 downwards.
TCCGACAGGCCGAAGGTTCAACCCGGCCATGCCAGTAATATGATTATCCAAGCCAAAGCAACAATTACGACCAATGACCACCTAACAACCCGAACCGAAAGCGGGGGAGCGTTTACCTTGACAAAACTTGGATAAGCGGCGCCGCTTCGCTCGATCAGTAATTTTTCGATTCCTACAATCCATGCCATCGACCTGTCCTGGAAGGCTCTGTGGTGATCAGCTATCCAGTTCCAGATCAAGATAATCGCCGTCGATACAACAGCGACCGGAAACAAGCGCCAAAACGTTGGGTCTCGCATCGCCGCCGCCAGAGCGAACCCGGATAACCCAAACGGTATCATGATCGATCCCGTCACCCAGATACGACTATTGTCGGAGAGAAATCTCGCTACGTATTGGGCATAAAGGAGCGACAATTCTTCCTTCGGCAACGATTTGACGGAATCTCTGATCGTGTCTGCCGGCTCGTTGATCTGGGTAGCCATGGCGGGTCTCCCGAGATGACCGTCCGAGCGTAGCACGGTTGATCTGGCATTCCGCGATCAAGAATCCGCGTGCGCCAGCGACCTACTCCGGCCGCTCGTAGGTGACGCGGCCGTCCTTGATCGTCGTGCGCGCGATCAGCCGCTCCTTGGCGGTGACCGTTTTGCCGTCGCTGTCCGTCAGCTCGAAATTGCCGTTGCGGCGTTCGATCAGCGCGATGTCGGCGTTGGCGCCGGGGCGCAAGGTGCCGACCGTCCCCTCATAGCCCATGATCTTGGCCGGCGCCGCGGTGGCGCGCAGCACCAGATCGTCGAGCGACATGCCGAAATGCAGCAATTTCGACATCGTCGTCGCCAGATCCCACACCGGCCCCTTCGTCGCGCTGGTAAAGGTCAAGTCGGTCGAGATCGTGTCCGGCAGAAACCCCTGATCGAGCGCCTTCTCGATCATCGCAAAGCTGAAATGGCTGCGGCCATGGGCGCAGTCGAAGATGATGCCGTGGCGCTGCGCCTCGACGACCTCCTTCAGCAACAGCTCCTTCTCCGGCCCCATGATGCCGTTGGCGCGGCCGTGATAGCAGTGGGTGACGATGTCGCCGGGCGCCATCTCGGCCAGGATCTCCGGGAGCGGAATCGGCGAATCGGTGATGTGGATCATCAGCGGCACCCCGGCCGTCGCGGCGGTGCGGCGCGCCATCTTTACGGGCTCGGTGGTGTATTCCCAGACCAGCCCCGGCCCGTAGCGCAGTTTGACCCCGATCGCGAGGTCGGGGTTCTCGGCGATCGTGCGGGCGCAGCCCTCCGGGTCGGCATAGGGGAAATGCGATAATTCGCCGCCGCGCGAGGTGCCGACGATGCCGATCGCCGACAAATTGACAAAGGCGCGAGCGCGGGTCCGCACATGCCCGTCGATCACCGCGCGCAGCCCGGCAAACGTCGCCGAGCCGGTGCTGCCGGCGTCGCACAAGGTGGTGACGCCGCTCGCCTGGCAGAGCCGATCGGTATGCCCGCCCATATCGTGCGCGTTGACGAAGATATGGGCGTGGATGTCGATCAGCCCCGGCGTGACGAGCAGGCCGCGCGCGCTGATCGTGCGGCGCGCCTCGCCCGCCGGCAGCGCGGGCGCGACCTCGACGATCTTGCCGCCGCTGATCCCGACATCGAGAAGCCCGCGCAAGCCGGCGCCCGGATCGACGACCTCGCCATGCTGGATCAACAAATCGTATTTCATCGTGTCTCCTTGAGGTTAGGCACAGTCCTACCCCCACCCTCCCACCGCTTCGCGGTGGGCCCCTCCCTCCCCCGCTCGCAGGGGAGGGTCAAGGATGCGGCCACACCAGTTATCCCCCTCCCCCCGCAAGCGGGGGAGGGAAGGGGTGGGGGTAGCTGGCGCGGACTCGTCGCTCTCTCGCGGTTACCCCCGCAGCCTCGGGCACAGCCGCAGCGCGTTGTCGCCGAGCAGCTTCTTCTTGGCGCTTTCGGTCAGGCGCGGGCGGTCGACGGTCTGCTGCACGCTTTCCGGCCAGGCGCTGTCGCCGTGCGGCCAGTCGCTGGCGAACAGCCACATATCCTCGCCCAATTCCTCGACGCAGAATTCGAGCGAGCGTTCCCAGCTGTCGATGCCGTGGAAATAGCGGCCCTCGGCCAGGACCTCGCGCGGCATCCGCTTCAGATTGGGCACATGGCCGGGCGACATCAAATAATGCGTGTCGAGCCGGTCGAGCGCCGCCGGGACCCAGCCGCCGGCAGTCTCGATGATCGCCGCCCTGATGCGCGGGAACAATTCGAAGATGCCGCCGCCGATCAGCGCGCCCATCGCCGCCATGCCGGCCCACGGGTTGCTGAAGCCGTGCAACAGGAACCAAGCGCCGTCGAGGTCGTGGGTGCCCGGCCCATACGGCGGGCGCGCCGTGCCGCCATGCGCCAAGAGCGGCAGGTCGAGCGACTGCGCCGCGTCGTACAGCGGATGCAGATCGGGGTGGTCGAGCATCTTGCCGCCGGGCGCCTGCGGCGACAAATACACCCCGACCAGGTTGGGGTCGCGCTCGGCCCAGTATTTGATCTCGGCGACCCCGGCGGCCACGTCGCGCATGTTGGCGACGACGGTCCATTTGAGCCGGGCCGGCGCCTGGGCGCAAAAATCGGCGACCCAGCGGTGATAGGCGCGGTAGAGCGCGTTCTCGAAGCCGCCGTCGCGCAGCGCGCAATAGCTCGACACATGCGTCGGGAACAGCACGTTGACGTCGACCATCGCCCGGTCCATGTCCTCGAGCCGGGCCTTGTAATCCCAGTTAACTTCCGGGCGGATCGGCGGCAGCGGGTCCTTGCGGCCGGGCGGAAAGGCGATGCGGCCGTGCTCCATCTCCGAGCGTCCGCTGAGCCCGAACGTATCGCGCACGCCAAGCGGCCGTCCGGTCTCGATCTGCTCGACGACCGAATTGCGGCTGCCGAACAGCGAATAGCGCTCGCCTTTGGCTTCCTGCGCCGCGATCGCCTCGCACAAAAGCCGATAGGCGCCGCGATATTCGGGGTCGATGTAGTCGTTGTAATAGCGGTCGGCGCGCTCGCGGATATGCGCGTCCATGTCGATGACGGTGTAGCCGTTCCAGGCCATGTCACTCTCCTTTGATGATTTCGTCATTGCGAGCGCAGCGAAGCAATCTCGCGCCAATCGGATCGGGATTGCTTCGTCGCTGCGCTCCTCGCAATGACAGCCGGGTCAAGCCCGGCCGGCGATCGTGTTGTCGCGGCGGCGGGCGGCGGCCGAGGCCTTGTCGAAATCGGCGTCGTTGAAGCCGTAGAGGCGGGCGCCGCCGGACAGGATCTTGCCGGCGATCTCCCGGGTGATGCTCGGGTTGGTCAGCACCCGGTTCGACACCTCGGGGAAGCTCGAATCGAAATGCGGGAAGTCGCTCGACACGCAGATGTTGTCGGCGCCGCCCAACAGTTCGACGACCGAGCCGACCTCCTTCTCGCCGCTCTCGATCGCCGAGAAGCAGTTGCGCTGGAAATACTCGAACGGCGTCAGCTTCAGATAGGGCGCGTCGGAATCGTGGTGCTGGCGCAGATCCCACTCGATGCGCCCCAATAGCCCCGGCACCCACCAGCTCTGGGCTTCGAGGAACGCGACCCGGAGCTTGGGATAGAATTCGAAGATGCCGCCGAGCATCAGCGCGATCAGCGCCAGCTGCATCTCGGTCGAGTGGCTCGCGACATGGCGCATAAAGCGGTTCTCGCCAAAGCGCGGCTCGATCGTCGAGTAGTACGAGCCTGTCCCCTCGTGGAAGCACAGCGGGACGTTGAGATCCTGCAACATCGCATAGAGCGGGTCCCAGTAATTGGAGTGCCAGTAGCGGCCGTTGACGTAATTGGGCCGCACGAAGGCACCGACCGCGCCGTATTCCTTGACGGTTCGATAAAGTTCCTGGCAGGCCAGGTTGACGTCGTGCACCGGCAGCATCGCCGCCATCTTGAGCTGGTCGGGGCTGTGCTGGCAGAAATCGTGGATCCAGTCGTTATAGGCGCGGCAGATCGCGGCCGAGAATTGCGGGTCCATGTTGTCGCGGGCGAGGAACGACAGGCCGGCGGTCGGGAACAGCACGGCGATGTCGATCCCCTCCATCGCCATGCCGATGATCTGCGCCTCGGCGTCGTAGCCGCGCTCGACCGCGAACATCACGGTGGTGTTGGCGCGCTTGGAGACGAGCGGGCCGCGAATGCGGTTGTACTGCGAGGTATTGCCGTCGTTGCTGGTCGGCGTGCCGTCGAAGAACCACAGCGGCCGACCGCGCATGCCGGTGCTGCCGCCATCGACCCGCCGCACCGACGAGGTGATGCGCGGCTTGAATTCGGGGTCGAGGTATTTGTCGAACAGGTCAGGCGGCTCCATGATGTGCATGTCGCAATCGACAAACCGGTAGCCCTCTTTCATCGCTCCCTCCGTGTCTGAAGGACTTGGCCCAAGCCCGATTCGGCAACGGTGCTCCCGCCGCGCCCGCCGCGCAAGCCCGACTATGGCGATCCCGCCCCGGACTCTCGCGGCGCTGTCCCGCGTCGATTGCGGGCGATTGATTTCGCGGCGTTTTCGCGCTGACATGAGGCGGGACTGACATGAGGCGGGGCGGCGGCGCAAGCGGCAACGATCCGGCCGCCGCCGGTTGCGAGCCGGGGGGCACGATGTCGAGACTGATGGCGCTCGTCGCGATATCGCTGGCGATTATGGCGGCAAACGCCGCGAGCGCCGCGGACAGACTCGTGCTCCAGCTGAACGGTCCGGCGCAGTTCCGGTTCGCCGGCTATTATGCGGCGCTGTGGCAGGGCTACTACCGCGACGCCGGGCTCGCGGTCGAGATCAAGCCCGGTTCGGGCCGCGGCGACGCGCCGATCGACCCGGTGCGCGAGGTTACCGAAGGCCGCGCCCAGTTCGGCACCGGCACCGCCGAACTGATCGTGCGCACCGCCCAGGGTCTGCCGCTGTTGCTGCTGGCGCCAATCTTTCAGCAGAGCGGCGCCGGGATGTATTACCGAACCGACGCCACGCTCGCCTCGCCCGGCGCGCTGGCCAAGGCAAAAGTCGGGCGGCTGCCGGCCAGCGACATCCTCGATATCGAATTGGCCACCGCGCTGCGCGCCGAGGGGATCGAGCCCGACAAACTGAAAGCTGTGCCGCTGCAACCTGGCGAGTCGGTCGCCGCGCTGGCCGCGGGCAGCGTCGACGCCGTCCCCGGCTCGGCCTGGGAGCTGCCGTGGCTGGCCCACGAGAAGGGGTTCGCGGTCAAATCCTTCAACCCCGCCGATTACCGCGCCGAATTCTATGGCGACACGCTGTTCACGCTGCAGCGCCTCGCCCGGACCGACCCGGCGCTGGTGCGCGGGTTTCGCGCGGCCTCGCTGAAGGGCTGGGAATACGCGCTGACCCACCCGGACGAGACCGCCGCGCGCCTCGTTTCCGAATTGCCGCGTCCGCCCGGAATCGCCGATGCGGGGGCCTCGCCCGCTATCAGGCCGAACTCGCGGTGCTGCTGGCGCGCCACCCGGCGGTCCCGCTCGGGCACTCGAACCCGGCGCGCTGGAACCGTATCGCGGCGAGCATGCTCGCGGTGGGCGCGCTGCTGCGCACCGCCGAGGCCGAGGATTTCGTCTACGATCCCGATCGGGAAATGCGAGCGCGAACCGACCTGCGCGCCCTCGGCGTAATCGGCGCGGCGCTCGTCGTCTGCCTCGCGGTGACGGCATGGCTGTGGCGAGGCCGGCGCCGGCCGCAAGCTGCATCGGCGGCGCCTGCGAACCCCGCCTCTGGCCAGCCCGCCGCGCCGGAGCCGGGCGCCGAGCCGGCGGGGGATCGAGCGGCCGCCGCGGCGAGCGGGCCGGAGGCGGCTGATCTCAACGCCGTGCTCGCCGATCTTGAACGCGCGATGCGCCAGCGTGTGCCGCGCCGCGTCGGCTTCCGGATGTCGCTGTTTTCGCAATTGTGGCGTTGCCGCGCCGAAACGCAGACCCTGCGGACCCTGGTGCTTGACCTGGTCGACGCCGCCGCTGCCGATCTCGAGGGGGAGGGCGAACTGATCGTTGGCACCCGCAACGCCGCGTTCGACGCCGCCGCAATCGCCGAGACGCCAGGCGCCCAGCCCGGCGAATACGTCCGGGTCACGGTCCGCGACAGCGGGCCCGGTCTCGCGGACGAGGCGCTCGAACGGGTATTCGATGCGGCGGCGACGGCCCGGCCCTCGGCCGCCGCCGCGGCCGAGACGATGCGCGCCCTCGGCGGCTTCGCCCGGGTCGAAAGCGCCGAGGGAATCGGCACTGCTGTCCACCTCTATTTCCCGCGCGTCGCGCTGCCCGCCGAAGGCGCGGCCAAGGAAAACCGGACGGCGGAGGAAGCGGCCTAAGGCGCGCGGTGGGAGATCGGCGACATCATCGCTGATGCCGCTTACAGTTCATCGGCACAGTCGGCTACCACGTGCTGGCTTTAAGTCTAATCAGCCTGGAATTCCGCTAGGCACATGGCGTTTGCCCTAGACGAACTGACCTTCAGGCCATCGCCCAGGCGAAACTCGCTGACCCCGAGCTGCTACTGGAATCGAAAAATCCTCTGTCTTCCTCTGCAACGCTTGGCATTCCATCGTGCCATCAAAAGGAGCGTATCCGCCCCATGCGGCAACGCTCTCTCGTTTGTTCAGCGCTTCCCTAATCTACCCCATCCAAGGAGGTGACCATGGAACAGGCTGTTTCGACTTCTATCACAAGACGAAGCTTGGCCGCTGGACTGACGCTGACCGCCGCCTTGGCGGCTCCGTTGGCGGGGGCGGATAACGCGTACGCGCAGGCCACGCAAACCATGCCCGAGAAAAGTCTGTACGAGCGGCTGGGCGGCGTCTTCGCCATCGCGGCGGTGGTGGATCACTTTAGCGACGCCCTCGTGAAGAACGCCATCGTCGGCCAGGAGTCCAAGAACCCGCAACTGCGGGAATGGCACACCAAGAACCTGGGAAGGCTGCCCGGCCTCAAGTTCATGCGGACGCTGTGGGTCTGCAACGTTTCGGGTGGGCCCTTCCAGTTTACGGCCACCAGGCCCGGCACGAAGCCGCTCGGCCTTGAGGAGGCCCACCGGGACCTCCGGATCTCCCCCGCAGAATTCGATGAGGTCGCAGCGGAACTCGGACGGACACTGGACTTCGTCAAGGTCCCGAAGCGCGAGAAGGCTGAAGTTCTGGCAGCCTTCGCCGCCCACAAAGACGAGGTCACCGCCGGCTACGTCGCGGTCAATAAGCGTTAAGCCGGCAATCACGCCAGAGGGTGCCGAAAGCTTCGTCGAGGAGCACATTCGAGAACTCCGCGACGATCGTGCACGGGTAATCGGTCGCTAAATTCGCAATTTTGGCAAGTCGACCCAGCGCCGTTCGCGGTGGCTCCGGTAGCACGCCTCGGCGAGCTGCACGCTTTTGGCGCCCTCGATCAGCGGCGCCGGGAACGGCGAATCCTCGACGACATGGCGCAGGAACAATTCCCATCCCGCCCGATAGCCGTTCTCGAACGGCTCGATGTCCGGGATTTCCTGCCATTGGCCGTGAAAATCCATCGCCTGCGGCTGCTCGGGGCTGAAGAACGGCCTCGGCGTCGCGACCGCCGGCTGCACGAAACAGCGATGCAGCCCGGCGACCGCCGAGCCCAAGGTGCCGTCGACCTGGATCTCCAACAGATCGTCGCGCTTGACCCGGTTCGCCCAGGACGCGCCCACTTGCGCCAGCGCGCCGCCTTCCAGTTCGAACATCGCGAAGGCGTGGTCCTCGACATCGACGTCGTAACGCTTGCCGGTTTCGTCGCGGCGCGTCGGCAGCGCGGTCATGTGGCGGCACGACACCGCTTTGATCGGCCCGAGCAGTCGGTCGAAGATGTAGCGCCAATGCGCGAACATATCGAGGACGAGGCCGCCGCCGGTCGCCTTCTTGTAGTTCCAGCTTGGCCGCTGCGCCGGGGCCAATTCGCCGTCGAACACCCACCAGCGGAATTCGAGCCGCACCGTCAGCACCCGGCCGAAGAACGCCGCATCGTACAGCCGGCGCAATTTCTTGAGGCCGGGCAGGAACAATTTGTCCTGCACGACCCCGCCTTTGCGGCCGGCATGCTCGGCGGCGCGGGCCAGCGACAGCGCATCGTCAAGGTTTTCGGCGACCGGCTTTTCGAGGTAGACGTGTTTGCCGGCGGCAAAGGCGGCACGGGCGCGCTCGGGTCGCCCGCCGGTCGCGGTCGCGTCGAAATAAAGGTCGATCGCCGGGTCGGCGAGACAGGCATCGCGATCGGTGCTCCAGCGCAACCCGCCGCTGCGCCCGGCCAGTGCCGCGAGTTTTTGCGGATCGCGTCCGAGCAGCATCGGCTCGGGCATCAGCCGGTCGCCATTGGCCAGCGCCAACCCGCCCTCGGCGCGCATCGCGAGCAACGCCTTCAAATGCTGCGTCGTACCGAGCCGCCCGGTCGCGCCGTCGATCACGATGCCTAGGGTGCGGGTGGGCATCAGTTTCCCTTCGAATATGCGGAACCAAAGATGGATTTTACCAGGACATGGAGACGAGAGCCGTCAAGCGTATTCCGGGCGTACCAATACTTAAAATGATGTCGTCCCGGCGAAGGCCGGGACCCATTTGTCAGCATCTCGTTGGCGGATTGATGGGTCCCGGCTTTCGCCGGGACGACATGACTTACTTCGTGTCTCCGTGGTGACCCTACTTCGTCGCGGCGATGATCGACTCGCGCAGAATTTCGGGGATGCGGTCGAGCACCTCCACCGGCGTCGACAGCGGCGGGGACAGGCATAGCGTGTCGCCCATCGCCGGGTCGGCGCTGCCGGGACGCGCCCGAACCAGGAGGCCGCGCGCCATCGCCTCGCGCGCCACCTTGACGCCGAGCCCCAAGGCCGGCGCCTTGGTGCTCTTGTCGGCGACCAGCTCGACGCCGCACATCAGGCCGAGCCCGCGTACTTCGCCCACCTGCGGCAGGTTGTACAGCGCCTCCAACCCCGCCATCAGGCGCGTGCCCATTTCGGCCGAGCGCTCGACGAGGTTCTCGTCCTCGATGATCTCGACATTGCGCAGCCCGACCGCGCAGCACACCGGGTGCCCGCTATAGGTCGCGGCGTGCATGTAGCGGCGGTCCATCGGCGCGTCGAGGATCGCGTCGTGCACCTGTTTCGACAGGATGATGCCGCCCAACGGCAGATAGCCGCTCGTCACCCCCTTGGCGAACGAGACGATGTCGGGCTCGACCCCCCAATGGCCGAGCGCGAACCATTTCCCGGTGCGGCCAAAGCCGGTGATGACCTCGTCGGCGATCAGCAGCACCTCGTATTTGTCGCAGATCTCGCGCAGTTTGGGGAAATAGCTATCGGGCGGCACGATGACCCCGCCGGCGCCCATGACCGGCTCGCAGATCACCGCCGCGACGGTGTCCGGGTCTTCGGCCAGGATCGCCTGCTCGACCGCCTCGGCGGCGCCGAGCCCGGGCTCGGAATTGCCCTGCCAGCGATAGGCATAGGGCGCCGCAACCTGGACGAACCCCGGCATCAGCGGGCCGAACATCTTCTGGTAGACCGCCATGCCGGTGGCGCTCATCGCCGCCATCGTCACGCCGTGATAGCCGTGCTGGCGCGAGATGAACTTGGTCTTGTTCGGCTTGTCCTTGATCTTCCAGTAAAACCGCGCGGTCTTGAACGCCGACTCGTTCGATTCGGCCCCGGCGGTCGTATAATAGACCGCCGAACTGGTCGGATAGGCGTGGCCCACGATCTTTTCGGCGAGCCGCACCGCCGGCTCATTGGTCGCGCCGACATAGGCCGAGGCATAGGCGATCTTGCGCATCTGCCCGGAAGCCGCGTCGGCCAGTTCGCCGCGGCCATGCCCGACATTGACATTCCACAGCCCGGCCAGCCCGTCGATGACCTGGCGCCCGTCGGCCAAGTGCAGCATCGCGCCCCGGCCCTCGGTGACGACCAGCGGCGCCTTGTGCTCCTCGGGATGATGCAGCGGGTGAACCAGAAAGCGCCGGTCGCTCTCGAGCAATTCACTGGTGCCGTCCATGGGGGTCCTCCTCGGGCCGAATGTCAGCCTAACTTAATCAAGTTCACACGCCGCGGCGACCCCCCACCCGACAAAGTTGACAGAGCGGGCCGCGCCACCCATCTTATCGATATAAATATTGATAGACATCTAAATGGTAGAACCCACTGTCCAGTTGCTGGTCCGCTTGCCTGGCCCGCTGGCCCGCCGCTTCAAACGCCGGGTCGCGGTTCGTCACCGTAGCAAGTTCATCGAGCGCTTGCTGGAAGAGGCGCTGCCTCCGGAAGAAATCGCCGATGACGACCCGCTCTACCAAGCGGCGCTGGCGGTCGAGACAGACGACCGGCTGACATCGGAAATGGTCGAGTGGGAAGAGGCCACCGTCGCCGACGGGCTCGACGGCGATGGAATTCGAGGAAAGCCGACTGCATGAGGGGCGACGAAGCCGGTGCACGGCCGGCCCCGGTGCGACGCGGCGACATCTGGTGGGTCGCGCTTGATCCGGCGCAGGGGAGCGAAATCCGCAAGACCCGGCCGGCGGTCGTCATCACGGCCGATGCGCTGAACCGGGCCAGACGCACGGTCGTCATCGTCCCATTGTTGCGTGTTCCGGTCGAACGTGATCACGGATTCCGGTGGAAGATGATCACTCAATCCGGTGCAACGTGATCACGGATTCCGGTCGAACGTGATCACCCGATCCGGTGATCATGATCAACCCGGCGCGATGGTG
>CAMATN010000061.1 GCA_945861155.1 Rhizobium sp. Q54 | reverse complement strand
GACAAGGCGTCGTAAAACCCAGGCGCCGCGCGGCCGGAAAGCTCGACGATCAGCTTGCGTTCGGCGCGGCCCGGTACATAGGGGCAGGGCACCGAATTCGTCGCGAAGAACTGATGGAACGGCGCGAGGCTGGCGAGCGGCGTCGGGCGGGCGGGCGCCGAGGCCGCGTCCGCGCGCGCCCGCTCAGCCCTCGACCGCGTGCCCCCCGAGCCGATTTCCATCCCTGTCCCCTCTCCGTCGCACCTCTGGGTTAACACCGCCCGAGGTTACCGTGTCAGCATGACAGAGGCCCGCATACCCGACAACAATCAACCCCGGCCCACGCGGCGGCCGTTGCCGAGCCCGTCACGGGAAACAGGCGGTAGCCGAAAGAGACAGGGGATAATTGCCGTAGAACGGTATCGACAATTTGTAGGTGTAGTCCGCCGTGACCGTATGGCCGCACGCCGTGGCGGTATAGGTGAACGGGTTGATGCCGCCCAGACCCTGCCCATAATACTTGCTCAAGGCGTAGGTTTGGGTCGCACTCCCCGAACCGCAGGTCGTCGCATTGACCGAGGCGCAGCGGGCGGCGGCCTGGACCGCGAAATGGAGACTGGCCTGCGTCCACAGCACCAGGCTGAAGCTGACGATGCCGAACAACAAGCCCAGGAATATCGTCAGGACCAGCGCGGTCTCGATCGCCGACGCGCCGTTTCGGCACGCCGCAAGCCCGGTTTTCGGAGCCGTTCTCACTGCAGCCTTTGCATGCCCATGCCCTGCACGGTCTGCCCTTGGGCAAGGCTCAGACCGGCAAACAGCGGCGTGAAGGTATAATTGACGTTGACCGTGACGTAGTCGCCCGGGGCCGCCAGATTGCCGAAGGGCAAGCAGTTGAACGGGACCGGCGGGATCGGCGGGACGACCGGCTCCAGTTTGGTGCCGACGGTGCAGTAGTATCCCTCGCTCGGCGAGCCGCCGGCCAGCGTTACGGCGCTGCCGAGGGACGTCGACTGGACGGCGGCGGTGACGACGCTCGTCATATTCGCGCAGTTGGTCGTCGCCGGCATCTTGCCCGGCGAGCACGTCTTATAGGCCGCCTGGACGCCGGCCTGCGCGGCGTAATCGACCTGCATCTGGACCCAGATCAGCGTGGCGAAGTCGACCACGTTCAGCAGCATGACCGAGAAAATCGACCCGATCAGCGCGAATTCGATCGCCGAGGTGCCGCCCCGAGCGCCGACCAGCCGTCCGAAATGCCGCGCCCCTCGTCGCCGAGCGACCCGCAGCAGCGCCCCGATCGTGCAGTGCAAACCGGTCATAGCACGAGGGCTGGCGAGCCGCCGGGGATCGTGTTGGTCGGCATCGGCACGTTCGCCGGCCCGCACCCGCCATGCGCCAGGATCGAGCCGGTGCCGTTGATCCGTATGCTGTCGACGACCAGCACGAAGCAATCGGCCCCGGTCGTCGACTTGTTGATAGCCCCGCTGAACGTCATGCTAGTTTTCGGCATGTACACAAGGCCAGTTATGTTCCAGGTTGGCGAGTTGCCGGCGTATGTAAAGCTTTGTGCCGGCATCTTCGGATCGAGATAGATTGCGATGCCCTGCCAAACGCCGGAAGTCGGAGCGGCAAAGTCGAGTGTGCCGTTGCCGCTGCTTGTTGTCGGGTATGGCTCAGGCTCGACGGGTCCGGCGGGCGATGCGGTAAACACCAGCGTCAGCCCCCCACCGGTTGCCTTCAGCGTTTTGCCGCGAAGATCCAGCGTACCGTTGTAGATGAAGACCACCGTTCCGCCCGGCGGCGTGATCACGTTGCTGACGCTCCCCACGGGGGCCAGCACCAGATCGCCGCAGACCGTTGCGGTCGACGTCGTGAAAACCTGGGTGTCGAGCCATCTGGTGCCGCCGGCGGTTATGAATGCCGCCAAATTGTTGCCGTTTGGTTTTTGTGGGAAGTTTGAGCCGCACGTGCTCGCCGGGATGTTCTGCGTAGCCATCCAGGCGTACGGATCGTTGACCTTTGGAACGTTGCTGTTCTGGACATTGCCGCACCCGTTGTTGGTGCCGGCTGCGTCGCCCGAATCGGCGTTGAGGTTGTGCCCGTGGCAGGTCATGCCGGTGTTCGACATGATGTCGCAGCCGCTCATATCGGCTTTTGGCGCGCCGTTGGTCAGCACCGCCGGGTTGGCGCCGCTGCCGGCGAGCGCCAGCATGCAATATTGCTTGAGCGTGCCGCCGGCCGTGGAGTCGACCACCGCCGCGCTCGACAGCGGGGGAGCGGGAACGCCGAGAACCTTCGAGAAGAACTGCGGCCCCGCGGCATCGTTGATCGTCGCCCGATAGCAGCTGGTGCTGCCGCTCGGGCAGGTCTGGTTGGCGAGAATCACGATCGATATGCCGTCCGTGCCGTCGACAAAGCCATACCGGGCAGCAATCGCCTTGCCGGTATTCTGAAAGGTGCTGGTGCCGTCGCGGGCGGCGGCGATCGCGGCCGCATCGGCGGCGTTCTGCATCGCGCGCGTGGTGCGGTACCACAGGCCGACATCGATCGCGAGCCCGACGACGCCGCACAATATCGTCATCGCCAGGGCAGCGATCAGGGCGACGGCGCCGCGCTGGTCGCGGCGCAACCGCGGCGCGTCGCTATTGCCGCCCGGGCTGCGGAGATCCAGGCAGCAACAGGCGGCGCTCCAGCGAGCCGCGTGGCGAAAACGGGCTAAGGCAGCCTGGCTCGACATGATTTCTCATTCCCTGGCACACTGAAGCTTGGCAACGAAGATGCTCCGATCTCTAGATAGCGGCGCTTATTCTAGCGATCGGGTCAAGGCCGCGTCGATGGCAAGCAGACATGTCTCGGCGCCCGACGCGACTACATTGTGCTATCGGGGAACAGGCGTGCACCCGACAGACTCGTCACGATTTGCTGAAAGATCGCGGTCAGGTCGGTGGCGGGATTGGCGGTCGAGGTGCAGGCGCTCGTCCCGCCGACGGTGTCGGAATAGAAATTCTTGGGGTCTGATGCCATCTGCTGCAAGGTCTCGCACGCGGATATTTTCGATGCATTGTCCGTACTGCAACTTCCCGGCGTCACGACTGTCGGCGCGCCGTAGGCGATCGTGACCATCGAAATTTTCTTTGCCTTCGCCTGTTGGGCGGCCGTTATCGCCTGACGGCATTGGTTCTTGTCATTCGTAACGTTGGCGGATGACCCATTCGCGTCGCCGTCGCCGAGAAATATAATCATTTTTTGCACGTTCGGCCGAGCATTGGCGTTGAGATAGTCGGCCGCTGCCGTGACCACCTCCGCGTAATAGGTGCCCACCCCGCCGATCGCGGTAACCCCCGCGGTACAACCCGACGCGCCTCCGCACGCCGCCTTTACCAGGTTGGAATTGGTATTGAGCGTTCCGTTGGCGTTCTGGTAATCGTTCGACAACGGAAGGATCGAATAGACGGGAGAGGCATTGTACGGTGCAAGTTGCGAACTCGGTGGCGTGCTGCTGCTGCAATCGTATTCCTGTGCGGCCGCGGCGGCTGTTTTCAGTCCCGGGAACACCATCAATCCAACACGGTTCTGCACCGGTGAGAACCCGGAAAGAAGCGCCCGGAAGCCGGCGAAAGCGCAGTCGAGCCTTGTCGATCCGGCGATCGAGCAGCTGGGATCGATCGTGTTCATCGATCCCGTCGTGTCGAGGATGATCACCACGTCGGCCGGCTGCATCGCGCCACCCTTACCCGCGACCGACGTCACCGAGATCGGCAGCGACGAGGAACCAAAGATCCTCGCGAAGAATACCGGGACATCGGTCTGCTGCTTCACCATGATTCCGTTCGCGGAATCGGGCCCGGAGCACGAAATCCCGGTGTTCTTGAAACACCGCAATGCCGGATACCCACTCTCCATCGTGACGTTCAGCTTCGGGTCGGCGTTCATGTTGCCCTTGACCGCGCTGTACGAATTTGCCGTGACGATCGCCTTGCCCGGCGAATTCTTGCAGCAATTGATGTCCTGTGCGCCCGCCAAAGCCGCCTTGTCAGCGGACGCCTGGAGGACGCTGCGAACGTGAAAAAGATATCCGATATCGACGACCACGGCGCCGATCCCCACAAAGAGTACCGTCGCGGCCGCCATTATGACGGCCATCGAGCCGCGCCGGTCGTGGCGGAGGCGGCTCAGAACGGATTTCACCTTCTCACTCATTCGATGCGCTCCGTAGTAGAGGAAGCCAGCGTGCAACCCGGTGCGAAATCGTATCCCATCACGACAAGCTGGCAGGGATAGGACGCCGCCACGCTTGCGGGCTGCCCTTGCGCGGCTGCCAGTGCGTTGGTGCAGGCAGTATCACCAGAGCATGAGGCCCCGTTGACCGTAATTGCGATCGTTAGATCCGCGCGAACAAGGTTGGGCGCCGATCTGTAGATCGAGTTGAGCGAGGCGGTATAGGGCGCGGCGCCGCCGCGGCTGACGGCAAACTGGCGCGACCCGGTGCGCACCGCTTCGGTCAGCATGATATAATTATTCAACGTCAGGCCGAATTGGACCGTGCCTACGGCCAGCAGCAGCAACAAGGGAGCAATCAGGGCGAACTCGACGGCGCTGGTGCCGCCGCGGTTCCCGCGCAGCTTGAGCACGGAGCGAGATGCTCGCGCCAGGAGGCGTTTGGCGCCGGCCGGGTCGGCGGTCACGACGCCCTCTGGGAGGTACAGACGACGTGGCGCGTGCCACGTATCGGACAAAATGCAGCTTATTCTTCGCACCGACGGTTCTCCACATCCGGTCTCGACAGCCCGGGTGGCAGGGACACTAAGCGCCCCGCCCTTTAAAAAGCATTAAGGTATAATGCCGCGCGATAACCGCCAGCCTTCGCGCTAACGGGTAATCGCCGATCCGCCGAACACGGCCCTGACCCAGCCGGCCTTGGGCGGCGGAGCGCGAACCGGGCGTCGCGAAAAGCTGCATATATTTTTGCCCGGTCCGGCGCTTATTTACGATTGATCAATCAAGTTTCCCGAAAATGCCAGATGTCTCTCCACCGGAGTATGTTCCTGATGTTCGCCGTGATCCCCCGCTCCTGCCGCTCGACGCTGCGCCGACTCGCCGACGACCGGCGCGGTGCGACGGTGGTCACGATGGCGCTGGCGATGACGGTGCTGCTCGGCTTTGCCGGCGCGGGCGTCGATGTCGCCGTCTGGGAGACGACCAAGCGCGACATGCAGGGCGCCGCCGACCAGGCTGCCTTTTCCGCCGCGATCACCGCCGGCGCCGGCAGCCAACATGCGATAACCAACGCCAAGGCGATCACCGCGAATATGGGTTTTGTTGACGGCCAGCAGGGTGCAACGATTATCGTCAACAACCCGCCGAGCCAGGGCAGCTTCAGCACCAACAACCTCGCCTGGGAAGTCATCGTCCGCAAACCGCAGCAATTGTGGTTCGCCAATGTATTTCTCGGGTCGCCGCCGCTCGCCGCGGCACGGGCCGTAGCGCTGCCGGTAGGCGCCATTTACTGCATGTTGGTGCTCGATTCGACCGGCGCCCAGGCGCTGGATCTGCAGGGCACCCCGGCGCTCAATACGCCGAATTGCGGCATTCAGGTGAATTCGAGCAGCACCACCGCGGTGGCTGTCGGGGGCAGCGCCACCATCACTGCGAAAACACTATCGATCGTCGGCAACTACACGGCCGGCAATGCGGCGCACATTAATGCGATCATCAAGACCGGGGCGGCCGCGGTCGCCGATCCCTATGCCAATGTCGCAATGCCGGCGCAACCAGCCCTTTGCGTCGCGCTGCCGGTTGTTTCGGCGGGTAGCCTCAGAACCTATTCCCCGGGCTGCTATCCGACGGGCATCCATCTCACCGGCAACACCACCAATAATTTTCTGCCCGGGATCTATTGGATTCCCACCGGCCAGCAGCTGCAGATCACGAAGGGCACGAGCACCGGCAACGGCGTCACCTTTGTTCTTGTCGGCACCGCGACCGTCGATTTTGGCGCCAATTCAACCACGGACTTCAAAGCGCCGGCGGTGGGCCCGACAGCCGGCCTGATCTTTTTCCAGGACCGCAACACGCCGATTACGACGACAAACAATTTGGGAGGCGGCTCCAACCAAAAATTCACCGGCGCCCTCTATTTCCCGACCGTCAGCTTGAATTACAGCGGCAACGCCGCCACCCAGTATTGCACGCAGCTGATCGTCCGCAGGGTCAGCTTCCAGGGCAATTCGGGCTTCCAAAGCAATTGCACCGGCATCGGCACGGCGTCAATCACCAACAAGAATGTCCAGCTTGCTGAATAGGAACTTGCGATATGACGCGATTACAGCGGCATCGATTGTGGACGGCGCAGGACGGGGTCGGTGCGATCGAATTCGCGTTCGTCGCCGGGATCCTCTCGATGCTTCTCCTCGGCATCTGCGATTTCGGCGTCGGGTTCTGGGAAAAGATGCAGGTCGGCAACGCCGCGCGAGCGGGCGCGGAATACGCCGTCAAGAACGGCTACAACAGCGCCAACATCCAGACCACGGTGACCAACGCGACCAACCTTTCCGGCATCCAGGCGAGCCCGACCCCGGCGCAAACCTGCGGCTGTCCGGACGTCGCGACCGGCATATCACCCATGACCTGTGGCGCCCCCTGCCCGAACGGCGATACCGCCGGAACCTACGTCACCGTTAATGCCCGGGTGTCGTATAGCACGCTGTTTGCCTGGCCCGGGCTCGCCAACCCGATGATTCTGGCCTCGAGCGTGACGGTGCGGACAAACTAAAGCACCCTGGCCGATAATTGCGCTGCGCTGGCGATCATCGCTCGCTGCCAGAGCCTGGAGACTCAGATGTTACGAACAATCGCCCACCCGCGCACGCTGGCGCGCCGGCTCGCGGCCGATCGATCCGGCGTCACCGCGATCATCACCGGGCTTGCGCTGACCGTGCTGATGGGCTTCGCCGGGTTGGCGATCGACGTCGCGGCCTGGCTCAACGCGACGCGCGGCATGCAGGCCGCGGCCGACCAGGCGGCCTATTCGGCGGCGCTGGCCGCGGGCACGAACAGCTGCAACAGCAACAGCGCCAGCCAGCAAGCCAGAGCCGTCGCCGCGGCCCGCGGCTATGCGAACGGCGTCAAGAACACCACCGTCGCGATTGCCTGCAACAGCAGCGCCTCGACCTTTACCGTGACAATTTCACAGCCGCAGCCGATGTGGTTTACCAAACTGTTCCTGTCCGATGCGCCGACCGCGTCCGCGAAGGCCACAGCTATGCTGGCGAGCAAGGTCTCCGATCTATGCGTCCTGGCCTTGGACGGGACCAACGTTGCAACCGGCTTCATCGGCAGCGATGCCTCCGCTGCCCTGATGACCGGCAGCACGACACTCAACCTGCGTTGTGGAATCGCGGTCGATTCCAGCCATGCCAGCGCCCTGTCGGTCGGCGGCAACGCATCGGTTATCGCGACCAACGTTTATCTCGTCGGCGACATGCAGGGCAGTCCGTCGGGCAGCGGGAGCATCAGCACCTCGCCGACACCGAACAACATCCTCAAATATCAACCGCCGGTCGTCGACCCGTATCTGGGGCGCACGATTCCTTCGCTCGGCAGTTGTACGGGTTCCACGAATCAAACCTATGAGGCAAACGTCACGCTCAGTGAGGGCGTATACTGCGGCGGCCTCACCCTCGGTGGGTCGCAGAAAAGGACGGTAAACCTCAACCCGGGTACCTACTACATCGTCGGCGGTTCGCTGACGATCAATGCGAAGGCCACGGTCATCGGCACCGGGGTCACGTTCGTCCTGACCGGCAACATGCTGGGGCAAACCGGCTATGCCACCCTCAGGATCAATGGCGGCGCCACCGTGTCGCTGGCCGCCCCGACCAGCGGTCCGCTGGGCGGGCTGGCGTTCTTTCAGGACCGCAATGCACCATTCAGCAGCAATTCGAACTGCGGCAACGGCAATGCCCAAAACAAGATCAACGGCGGCAGCGACCAGCTGATCACCGGAGCGATCTACTTCCCGAACCAATCGCTCTGCTTTAACGGCAACTCAAGCACATCGGGCGCCGGGCAATGCACCCAGATAATCGCGCGAACGCTCGATTTTACCGGCAACTCGGATGTCAGGCTCTCCTGCGCCGGCACGGGGATCGAGCCGCTCAGCGTGCTGGTGCCGCAGCTTGTCAAGTAGATGATCTCGCGGCCTCCCTGAGACGCGCCCGAGAATGGCGGACCGCGGACGCGTTTACGAATAATAAACCCCCGGCTGCGACGATTGAAAATCGCCGCATCGAGGGGGACCGCCCCAATGCCTTGGATACTCCACCGACAACATTCGAGCCTGTCAAAACTGGCCAGCCGCCTCGCGGCCGATCAGCGCGGCGTCACCGCCGCGATCACGGGGCTCGCCCTGACACTGACCTTGGGTTTTGCCGGAACGGCGATCGACGTGGCCGCCTGGCTGAACTCGAAGCGGGGCTTGCAGGCGGCGGCAGACCAAGCGGCCTACTCCGCAGCCGGGGGCGCCGGCACCACCGGTTGCCCGAACAATGCCGCGACGACCCAGGCAACGGCGATCGCCGCGGCGCGCGGCTATGTCAATGGCCAGAACGGCGCGAATGTTGATGTCAGCTGCAACGCGGGCAACTCGACGTTTACCGTACAAATCTCGCAGGTCCAGCCGTTGTGGTTCACGCGCCTGTTCCTGTCGAGCCCGCCGACAGCCTCGGCGCGCGCTACCGCGCAATTGGCCGGGACAGAATCCGATCTGTGCATCCTCGCCCTGGATGGCACGAACTTCTACGAAGGCGTCATCGGCAACGACGCCTCGGCGTTCTGGCTGAACGGCAATACCACCGTCAACGTACAGTGCGGCGTGGCGGTCGATTCGAGCAACGTCGCCGCTCTCTCGACCGGCGGCAGTTCGAGCCTGACGGCGACCTCCATTTATCTCGTTGGCGATCACCAGGGCAGCCCGTCGGGCAGCTCGACAATGGCAACCTCACCCACCCCCAACAAGATACTGAAAAACCAGAGGCCGGTCGCAGACCCCTATGCCGGGCGATTGATCCCGCCATACACCTGCGGGTCGTACAGCATGACGAACTTCACCACCGGCACTCTGACCCAGTCGAGTTCCTCGCCCGGAGCCTCGCCCCATACCTTCTGCGGCGGGCTCAGTCTCGGCGTAAGCGGGGGATCGGCCACCACCGTTACAGTACAGCCCGGCGTCTACATCATCGCCGGGGGCTCGCTGACGTTCAATTCCAAATCCACGGTCATCGCCAACGGCGTCACCTTTGTGCTGACCGGCGACAACGTGCACGGCTATGCCACGATCACGGTCAACGGCGGTCCCCAGAGCGCCCTGCAGTTGACCGCGCCGAGCAGCGGCGCGTATGGCGGCCTGGCCTTCTTTCAGGACCGCAACGCGCCGTCCCCCTCGACGAGCGGCGGCACCTCGAGCTGCGGCGGCGGCAACAGCCAGAACCAGCTCGCCGGCGGCAGCACTCAGCTGATAACCGGGGCAGTTTATTTTCCCAGCCAGTCGATTTGCTGGGGCGGGGGTTCGAGTACGAGCGGCGCCGGAAAATGCACGCAGCTCATATCCTATTCGATGTCCTTTACCGGCAACTCGACGATCCGCGCCGATTGCGCCGGGACCGGGATCAGTTCGATCAGCGTAACGAGGCCGCAGCTGATTCAATAGCCGCTCTTGTGTTATTCTTGTTTACGCCGGCTCAGCCAGGGGCGATCAGTGGTAATTCGGAAAAACCGATTGTCTCGACTATGGGCGGCCAGGGACGGGCTTGGTGCCGTTGAGTTCGGCTTTATCGCCCCGTTCCTGCTGACGCTGCTGCTCGGCGTCATCGATTTCGGCATGGCGTACTGGCGGCAGATGGAGATCGCCAACGCCGCCGATGCTGGCGCGCAATGGGGCATGTCGAATGCCTACAACATCGACAGCATCCGCACCGTCGCGAGGAGCGCAACCAACCTCGCCACTTCCGATGTCAACGTCGAACCGTCGAACCCTTGCGGATGCGCCAGCGATTCCGGGGTAACCGTTTACTCGTGCAGCGGGCTCTGCCCCGACAGCAGCGCGCCGAAGCCTTATATCATTGTTAATGCCCGCATTTGCCATTCTACGTTGTTCACCTGGCCAGGCTTGGTCTACTGCTCGACGGGCGACAGCAACTGCACCGGCTGCACCGGCAACCAGATCTCGCTCAGCGCCCAGTCCGTCGTGCTGAAATGATCGCGTCATGAATTCGAGGACCGCGAATTTGCCGAACCGGAACCAGGCGCGTTACCAGCCGGCGATATCGATTTTAGCCCTGCCCGGGACCGGGCGCCGCCGCGCCGCCGCTTGGTTGGCCCGGCTTTGGCGCGCGCGCGACGGCGCCACCGCGATCGAAATGGCGTTCCTGCTCCCGGTCTTCATGCTGTTCCTGCTGGGAATCTGCGAGTTCGGACGGGCTCTGTGGACCCAGACCGCGCTGCAATTCGCGGTGGAGGCGGCGGCGCGCTGCGCCGCGATCAGCCCCAGCCTCTGCACGGCGGCCGGCGGCGGCGCGATGGACATCCCCGGCTACGCCGCCAGCCAGGCTTTTGGCCTGTCGATCCCCGCCAGTGCCTTCATCTACCAGCCGAATGCCGTGTGCGGCGTCGGGTCGGGGGTGGCTGGCAGCGGCGGCGCGCAGGTCACGGCCAGCTACGCGTTCCAGGCCGTCGTGCCGCAGCTCGTACCGGTCGACGTGACCCTCAGCGCCAAATCCTGCCACCCCTGAGCGTCAAGGCGGCCCTGAGCGCCGAGGCTGCGAGCGTCAAGGCTGCCGGGAAACAGCTTGCGGCAGCGCCAGGCGATCCAGGCTGCGCACCATCAGCATGCCGGTAAAAACATCGTGCAGCGTCCGCTTGCGCTGGTTGAACAGCGTGAACAGCAAGATCAGAAATACGGTCGCCCCGACGCTCAGATAGAACAGCGCGGCATGCGCCAGGGCCTGCAGATAGACCGGCCGCTCGCCATTCCACGAGCGCAGCTGAAGATCGAAGACGCGCATGCCGATTGTCGCCGAGCGCGGCCCGCCGACAAGGAGCGTATGATAGGTCAATGGGACCAGGCCGAAGAGAAACCACAATGCCGGCGCGAGCAGCCCGAGGCTCAGCACCGTCAGCAGCAAAAACAGCACCGCGACCGCGATCAGCAGCGCGCCGATAACGCAGAGGTCGATCAGATAGGCCGCGACCCGCCGTCGCCGCACCGCGTCGAACAATTCCGGGCGAACCGCCGGGTCGGGCATCCCGTCGTCGGCACCGGGCGCGCCGCCGCCGCGCGGGGCATAGGAGGGGTCGGTCTGCATCGCGGGGGCCTGCGCGGTCGTTCATCCTGCCCGCCCAGGGGTAACCCGTCAGGGCCACCCCCGGAGCGAAAGCCTGCGGGCGATTAGTTGAGCCCGTACAGCCGGCTCACGTTGTCATAGGTGATCTTGCGCTGCACATCGGGCGAGAAGCTGGCGAGGTTGCGGTTCAGGGTGTCCTGCGAGTTCGGCCAGATGCAGTCCGGGTGCGGATAGTCGGCGCCCCAGATGATGTTGTCCTCGCCGATCAGCGGCACGATCGGCTCCAGGTATTTGTCCTGCTGATAGGTGACAAAGCCCTGGCGCCGGAAATAGTCGCTCGGCTTCAGCTTGAACCCGAGGCTCTTGGCCCGGTCCTCGTACTCGGTGTCGAGCCGGTCGAACACATAGGGCAGCCACGTCACCCCGGATTCGCCGAGCACGAAATTGAACTCGGGGTATTTTTCGCAGGCCCCCGACGCGAGGATCGAGACCAGCACCTCCATCGTGTCCAATTGGAACAGCGAGGAACGGACCAGCCGCCATTGCGTGAAGAATTCCTTCTCCATCTCCGGCGTATCGGGGGCGCGCACCGCCTTGAACCCGGTCGAATGGAACGAGATCGGGAATTTGCACTCGGCCGCCGCTTCCCACAAATCGAACCAGGCGCTGTGGTAGAGCGGCAGGCTCATCCGCTTGAACGCGAGATCGCCGCCCTTCAGCCCCATCTTCGCGCAGCGCCGGACCTCGGCCGCCGCCGCCTTCGGATCGGTATTCGGGATGATCGCCAGCGGGAACACCCGGTTCGGGTCCGAGCGTTTGGCGAAATCGGCCGCCCAATCGTTGTAGGTGGCGTCGACCCAGTTGCGCAGGTCGGCATCGTCGACCAGGTCGTTGACCATCAGGCAGCCGTAGATGATCTCCTTTTCGAGCCCGTCGCGGTCGAGATCGGCAAGCCGCAGCTCCGGGGTCGTCGGCCGCGGCTTGGCGCCGGGAAAGGAATTCCACTCGAAGCCCAGTTCCTGCATCTCGTCGATATGGCCGAACGCCCCCTTGGTATAGGGCAGGAACCCCGGACCGACGCCGTTCCACATGCCGCGATCGATATCGTCGACCAGCCAATGCAGCCCATTGTTGCGCATCTCGGTGCGCGGCGCGTTCTTCTTCCATTTCGCCGGCGCCTGCGATGACCACAAATCCGCCGGGCAATAGGTCAGGTCGATATGGTTGTCGCCGGAAATGAGCTTATGTGGCATCCGCTCCTTGCTCCCTTTCAGTTGGCCGCCCGACAGGTTCGGGGCGGGAATCGCGACTTGACGCCAACCTTAGCGCAGCTTCGAGGCGACAGGATAGCGGGTAGTGCATCAGTTTCGCTTGGAGAAGCGCCGTGCGTCCTTCGAGATGCCCGCTTCGCGAGCTCCTCAGGATGAGGTTTTTTCTTTATGCCATCATATACTTACGCCTCATCCTGAGGAGCGCCCGAAGGGCGCGTCTCGAAGGACGCACAACGCCGATGCAATTCAAACTGAGACACCACCCCGCTCTGTTCGGCTGTGATCGCGCTACCGGTCGCCGACCAGCGGGTTGACCACGCTTATCCCGGTGAAGCGGCCGAAATCTCGATCCGCCGACCACAACTCGCGGACGCCATGCTGCCGGCACAGGGCGGCCACCCGCGCATCGTGGACCCGCGCCCCGACAACCCGGCCGGCCTCGATCAGTGTCCGCAAGGTCGGCCAGTGCGACGGCGACTCGGTCAACAATACCAGGGTCGGCGATTCTAGCCAGGCGTCGACTTGGTCGAGCGCTCGGTCCAGCGGAGTGGGCGGCGCGTATATCCGAGGGTGCGTTGCAATCGCGAGAAACTCATGAATGCAAGGCCAGGGAACCGCCCAACTTGCCGCCCCTTCGGCGAGTTCCGCCATGCGCCGAAAGGCTGCGTCGTGAAATGGCGAGTCCTCGCGATGGGCGTAGACGAGGATGTTGGTGTCGACAGCGATCACCCACCGCGATCCTCGTAAGCGGCATCACGCACTCTGTCCCAGGAAGCCTCGCCGAACTCTGGCTGCAACCCCTCGCCCTTGAAGCTGGCCCGGCGCAGCTTGAACGAAGCGCCGTGCGTTATTTCCGCGACCACCCTATGGAGGCCCCGCTCCACCAGTGCCCGCATCGTGACGCCTTCGCGAACGGCTGCCTTGCGTACTTCGCGCAGCAGCGCATCGGAAATCTCGATCGTTGTTTTCATTGCCTCCATACGGGAACGAGGATATGGGTCCCCATATCCTCGCTCCAGAATGGCAGCGAAACAAGCCCGACCGCGCCAGAAAAGCGCGGACCATAGGCCCGCGCCATGCCAACTATCTTCCGGCGCCGGCTACTGCGCCGCCATCGCCGGCGCTACCTCGCCGATGATCAGGCCGAGCGGGCTGGCGGTAACGGGCACCGTCGCGCCGTCCGGGATGCGGCCTTCGAGGATCTGCTGCGCCAGCTTGTTCTGCAACTCGCGCTGGATAACCCGCTTTAACGGCCGCGCGCCGTAAACCGGGTCGTAGCCCTTGTCGGCGAGCCAGGCGCCGGCCGCGCCGTCGATATCGAGGCTGATCTTGCGGTCGGCCAGCAGGTTTTTGAGGCGCCCGAGCTGGATCTCGACGATGCCGGTCATGTCGCCGCGCGACAGCCGGCGGAACAGCAGCACCTCGTCGAGCCGATTGAGGAATTCCGGTCTGAACGCCCCCCGCACCGCCTCCATGACGTAGGGGCGCGCCTCTTCGATATCGGCGCCGTCGGGCAGGCTCGCCAACGCATCGCCGCCGAGGTTCGAGGTCAAGACAATGAGGGTGTTGCGGAAATCGACGGTGCGCCCCTGCCCGTCGGTCAGCCGCCCGTCGTCGAGCACCTGCAACAGCACGTTGAAGACGTCGGGGTGGGCCTTCTCGACCTCGTCGAACAGGATCACCTGGTAGGGCCGGCGCCGCACCGCCTCGGTCAACGCGCCGCCCTCATCGTAGCCGACATAGCCCGGCGGCGCGCCGATCAGCCGCGAGACCGAGTGCTTCTCCATGTATTCCGACATGTCGATGCGCACCATCGCGGCTTCGTCGTCGAACAGGAACTCGGCGAGCGCCTTGGTCAATTCGGTCTTGCCGACCCCGGTCGGTCCCAGGAACAGGAACGAGCCGATCGGCCGGTTCGGGTCCTGCAACCCGGCGCGGGCGCGGCGGATCGCATTCGACACCGCGACCACGGCCTCGTCCTGACCGATCACCCGACCGCGCAATTTCTGCTCCATGCCGAGCAGCTTCTCGCGCTCGCCCGACAGCATCTTGTCGACCGGGATGCCGGTCCAGCGCGACACGATCCCGGCGATGTGCTCGGGGGTCACCGCCTCTTCGAGCATCCGCCCCTGCTCGGCGCCCTCGGAATCGGCGAGCTGGCGTTCGAGCCCGGGAATGACGCCGTAGGTCAATTCGCCGGCCCGGCCCCAATCGCCGCGGCGCTGCGCCTGGTCGAGTTCGGCGCGCGATTCTTCGAGTTGCTCCTTGAGCTTCTGCGCGCCCGCCAGCTTGTTTTTCTCGGCCTGCCACTCGGCGGTCAGCTCGGTCGATTCCTGCTCCAGATCTTCGAGTTCCTTGACGAGCTTTTGCAGGCGGTCCCGCGACGCGGGATCGTGCTCTTTCTTCAAGGCCTCGCGCTCGATCTTCAACTGCATGATGCGGCGGTCGAGTTCGTCGATCTCCTCGGGCTTCGAATCGACCTCCATGCGCAGCCGCGCGGCCGCCTCGTCCATCAAATCGATCGCCTTGTCGGGGAGGAACCGGTCGGTGATGTAGCGGTTGGACAGCGTCGCCGCCGCGACGATCGCGCTGTCGGTGATGCGCACCCCGTGATGCACCTCGTATTTTTCCTTGATGCCGCGCAGGATCGAGATCGTGTCCTCGACCGTCGGCTCGGTGACGAAGACCGGCTGGAAGCGCCGGGCGAGGGCCGCGTCCTTCTCGATGTGCTTGCGGTATTCGTCCAAGGTCGTCGCGCCGACGCAGTGCAGTTCGCCGCGCGCCAGGGCCGGCTTCAGCATGTTCGAGGCGTCCATCGCGCCGTCGGCCTTGCCGGCGCCGACCAGCGTATGCAACTCGTCGATAAAGACGAGGACCTCGCCGGAAGCCGCGGTGATCTCGGCCAGCACGGCCTTCAACCGCTCCTCGAACTCGCCGCGGTATTTGGCGCCGGCGACCATCGCGCCGAGGTCGAGCCCCATCAGGCGCTTGTTCTTCAGGCTCTCGGGCACGTCCCCATGGACGATGCGCAGCGCCAGACCCTCGACGATCGCGGTCTTGCCGACGCCGGGCTCGCCGATCAGCACCGGATTATTTTTGGTGCGGCGCGACAGGACCTGGATCGTGCGGCGGATCTCCTCGTCACGGCCGATCACCGGATCGAGCTTGCCCTCGCGGGCCGCCTCGGTCAGGTCGCGCGCGTACTTTTTCAGAGCGTCATAGCCGTCCTCGGACGACGCGCTTTCGGCCTTGCGCCCCTTGCGCAAATCCTCGATCGCGGCGTTGAGGGTCTGCGGGGTGACCCGGCCGGCGGCCAGCGCCTTGCCCGACGGCGTGTCGCTCGCCATCGCCAGCGCCAGCAGCAGCCGCTCGACCGTGACATAGCTGTCGCCGGCCTTGTCGGCGATCTTTTCGGCCTGATCGAAGATTCGCGCCAGTTCGGGGCTCAGATAGACCTGCCCGGCGCCGCTCCCTTCGACCTTCGGCTGCTTGTTCAGCTCGGAATCGACCGCTTCCAGCACCATTTTAGCGTCGCCGCCCGCCGCGCCGATCAAATTGGCGCACAGCCCCTCCTTGTCTTCGAGCAGCACCTTCGCGAGGTGCTCGGGCGCGAGCCGCTGATGGCCGCCGCGCAACGCCAGGTTCTGCGCCGATTGGACAAAGCCTTTCGAGCGCTCGGTGTATTTTTCCATTTCCATGATCGGACCCTCCCGGTGAACCGGCCGCGATGCCCCTCAAAGGCAGCCTCCGCGACCCTTCTCAGCGGCTATATGGTGTGGCGATTAAGCCACACAACTGCCGTTCAGCCTGTACGGAGACGGCCCGGCGCTCATTGAGTTACATCAATCCGGCAAAGAGTTCCGGCCTTGGCGCGCGGGATTCCAGGGGGGCGCCGCTAAGCCCCGTCGCGTTCGGGCAGCGCCACCAGCTCGATGCGGTTGCGCCCGGCGGTCAGCGCGAGGCGGCCGTGCTTTAGCGCCAGCGCGTCGTTGCCGAAAACCTCGCGGCGCCAGCCGGCGAGCGCCGGCACCGGGGCGTTGTCGTCGGCGGCGATGGCTTCGAGGTCGTCGGCCGAGGCCAGGAGCTTCTGCGCGACCTGGTAATCCTCGCAGCGCTGCTTCAGCAACACCCGCAACAATTCGATCAATGGCCCGATGCCGGGCGGCGCGTCGGCCTTCGCCGCGATCGCCGGCGGCGGGTTCGGGTCGGCCAGCCCCTCGGCGACCGCGTCGAGGATGTCCTGGCCGAGCTTGCCCTCGGCGATGCCCCGGCCGAGGCTGCGGGTCCGCGCCAGACTGTCGATCGTTTTGGGGGCGTGGGCGGCGATTTCGAGCAGCGCCTCGTCGCGCATGATCCGGCCGCGCGGCAGGTCGCGCTGCTGCGCCGCGGTTTCGCGCCACGCCGCCAGCGCCTTCAGCACCCCGAGAAAACGCCGGTCGGCGCGGCCGCGCAGGCGAAAGCGCCGCCACGCCTCGGCCGGCTCGGTGCGGTAGATCGCCGGATCGACGAGCCCCGCCACCTCCTCGGCGAACCAGGCGGCACGCCCGTTTTTAGCGAGGAGTTGCTGCAAGCGCTCGTAGACGGTGCGCAGATGGACGACATCGGCCAGGGCATATTCGATCTGCCGGTCGCTCAACGGCCGATGCGCCCAATCGGTAAAGCGCGAGGCCTTGTCGAGATTGGCCCCGGCCAGCCGCTTGACCAATGTCTCGTAGCTCGCCGAATCGCCGAACCCGCACACCATCGCCGCGATCTGGGTATCGAAGACCGGGTGCGGCACCTGCCCGGCGAGCTGGAAAAAGATTTCGAGGTCCTGCCGCGCCGCGTGAAACACCTTGAGGATTGCGGGATCGCACATCAGCGCCAGCAGCGGCGCCAGGTCGATACCGGGGGCGAGCGCGTCGATCGCGACCGCCTCGTCCGGCCCCGCCACCTGCACGACGCAGAGAATCGGCCAGAACGTGCGCTCGCGCATGAACTCGGTGTCGACCGCGACGAATTCGGCGCTGTGCTGGCGCGCGCAAAACCCGGCGAGCGCGTCGGTGTCGGTAATCAAATCCATTGCCGCGGCGCTATACACCCAAAGCAGCGCGGCGGGAACGTTGCTGTGACATCAATCCTCATGTCGTTCGTCTGTCACCCGGGCAGCAATGCCTCCGCTTCCTCCCAGAGCCGCCGGACGATGTCGCCGGCCGGCTCGGGGCGGGCCATCGCCGCCGCCTGGCCCGCCCAGGCCTGCATGCGGTGCACGTCGTTGGCGCGCCCGCCCGCCTCGCGCATCGCATTCGTCAGGCCGCGCTGCACCGGGTAGGGCGCCGGGATCGGCGCCTCGGGCGACGCGGCGGCGCGCACGTAGTCGGTCGCGATTCCGCGGCCGAGGCGGCCCGAAAAGGCGCGGGTCGGCAGCGTCGCCTCGGGCTCCAGCTCTTCGAGCGCATCGGCCCAGGCCGGGCTGGTCGCCGCTTCGGGCGAACGCAGCAACGCGGTGCCGATCTGCACCGCGCTCGCCCCCAGGGTCAGCGCCGCGGCCACCGCGCGCCCGTCGGCGATGCCGCCCGTCGCGATGATCGGCACCGACAATTTGTCGGCAAGGCGCGGCAGCAGCGCGAAGAGGCCGACACCCTGGCGCTCGGCCGCCGCCGCGTCGAAGGCGCCGCGATGCCCGCCGGCTTCGAACCCCTGCGCAACAATGGCGTCGGCGCCGGCTGCTTCGGCCGCGCGCGCTTCGGCCAGCGTCGTCGCGCAGGCGAACCAGGCGATGCCGCGCGCCTTCAACTCGGCGACGGTTTTGTCCGGGAACAAGCCCATGATCGACGACACGATGCGCGGTGCGGCGGCAAGCATCGCCTCGCATTGCGCGGCGAAATCAATGGGCGCCGCGTCGCCCGCCTCTTGCGGCACCTCCGGTCCCCATTGCCCGAGAAACTCGCGCACCAGCCGCTCGTGGTCGCCGTCGCGCGGCGGCGGCGGATCGGGAACCCACAGATTGATCTGGAAAGTGCCGTTGCTCTGCCCGCGGAAGCCCTTGGCCCAGGCGTCGATGCCGTCGGGCGCCGTCAGCAGCGCACCGAGCCCGCCCAAGCCCCCGGCATTGGCGACCGCGGCGGCAAGGCCGAACGGGCAAGCCCCGGCCATCGGCGCCATCAGGATCGGCACGCGCAACCCAAAGCGGCGGCAGAATGCGACGGCACGCTCGCGCGCGCTGGCGGAGGGTGTATCGGCGGACATGTGTTCATCTCCCAATCGATGTTTTCGGGTCGACGCCACCATCATTGTCATCCCGGCGCAGGAGGTAATCAAATTGCCGATGGCTGGATAGAAGCCGTGCGTCCTTCGAGACGCGCCCCTTGGAGCGCTCCTCAGGATGACGTTCTTCCTCAATGCCATCAAATACATACCGTCATCCTGAGGAGGTCGCGAAGCGGCCGTCTCGAAGGACGCGAATTGCCGATGCAGCCCTGCCGGCGATTTGCCGACAACCTCGAAGGCCGGGATCCATGTCTGCCGTGGATACCGGCCTTCGCCGGTATGACAATATGAGGGTCTGGAAGAGGGACTGGCGGCGCGGCTTCGCGGACCTCGCTAGATTTTCGCGCTGTCGTGCGACGCGTACAGTTCGCGCAGGCGGGTTTTCATGACCTTGCCGGTCGCGGTGTGCGGCAATTCGTCGACCACGACGACATCGTCCGGCAGCATCCAGCGCGGGAAGCGCTCGGCCAAAAAGGCGATCAGCGCGTCGCGCTCGGGCCGCCGCCCGGCTGCTATCCCCGGGCGCGGCGTGACGACAAGCAAGGGCCGCTCGCCCCAGCGCGGATGCGGGATCGCGATCGCCGCCGCCTCGCCGACATCGCCATGTCCCATCGCGGCGTTTTCGAGATCGATCGAGCTGATCCATTCGCCGCCCGATTTGATGATGTCCTTGCGCCGGTCGGTCAGCTGCAGGAAGCCGTCGGCGTCGATCGTCGCGACGTCGCCGGTATGGAACCAGCCATCCGGCTCGACCGCGGCGGCGGTGGCCTCTTCATCCTCGAAATAGGCGCTGAGTATCCACGGTCCGCGCACCAGGAGTTCGCCGGCCGATTTGCCGTCGTTCGGCAGTTCGGCTCCCGTGTCGTCGACGATCTTCATCTCGACGCCGAAGACCGGCCGCCCCTGCTTCGAGCGCAGCGCCAGCCGGGCCGGTTCGTCGAGGCTGAGATGCTTGTGCTTCAACGTCCCGGTGGTGCCGAGCGGGCTCATCTCGGTCATGCCCCAACCCTGGGTGACCGCGATGCCGTGCCGCGCGAACGCCTCGATCATCGAGGGCGGCACCGCGGCACCCCCCGACAGAACCCGGCGCAATGTCGAACAGCGCGCGCCGGAGGCGGTCAGATACGCCTCGAACCCAAGCCACACCGTCGGCACGCCGAGGCTCATCGTCACCCCCTCGGCCTCGAACAGCGCATAGAGGCTGGCGCCATCGAAATAGGGCCCCGGCAGCACGAGCTTGGTGCCGTTCAGCGCCGCGACATAGGGCACGCTCCAGGCGCAGGCGTGGAACATCGGCACGATCGGGCAGACCGTGTCGCGGCTCGACACCGGGATCGCGTCGGGCAGCGAGGCGCCGTAAGCGTGCAGCAGCGTCGAGCGGTGGCTGTAGAGGACGCCCTTGGGCTTGCCGGTGGTTCCCGAGGTGTAACAGAGCGCCGATGCGGTGCGTTCATCGAACTCGGGCCAGACGAAACCGTCCGCGCTCTCGGCGGCGACCAGTTCGTCATAGGTGGCGAGCACCTGCAGGCTGGTCGGCGCCGGTTCGAGCAATATGAAGCGGCAATCTTCCGGCAATTGCGGACGCAGCCGCTCAATGAGCGGGATGAAACTCGTCTCGATAAACAGCAGCCGGTCCTGCGCGTGGTTGACGATATAGATGATCTGATCGTCGAACAGCCGCGGGTTGATCGTGTGGCAGACCGCGCCGATGCCGGAGACGCCGTAATACAGCTCGACATGGCGGTAGGTGTTCCAGGCCAGGGTGCCGACCCGGTCGCCGGGCTTGACGCCGAGCCGCAACAGCGCGCGCCCCAGCCGTCGCGCGCGGCGCTCGGCCTCGGCATAGTCGTAGCGGTGGATTGTGCCGTCGACCAGCCGCGACACGATCTCGACATCGCCGTGATAGCGCGCCGCATGCTGGATCAGGCTCGACACGAGAAGCGGCCGCTCCGACATCAATCCCTGCATCGTTCCCTCCGGGTCGCGCGGACGTGGCGTCTGGACCGACCGAAGTAGAGCCGCGTGCGGCGCGGATCTCAAGCCGGAAGGGCGTTTGCGTCAGGCTATTGGGCAGGCGGGGTCGGTCCAAGCGGAAATCGGGCTGCATCAACGCTGCTCGACATCGTGCGATGCCGCGCGGGGACTGCCGGTCTCGGTATTGCAATATTTGCTAACCAGGAATTAACCGTACAATTTGAGTAATTGTTGTCGCCGGTTCAGTGTTCATTAAGCACTGGCCGCTACCGTCCTGGTCATGGACGACAACTTCAACCTGACTGACATGACCATAACCGATCCCTTTGGGAATGGCGGCGCGCGCGGCGATGCCTCCGCGCCGTTCCCCGAACTGCCCTCGCCCGACACCAAGCGATGGGTGGTGCGGCGCAAAGCGGTGGTGGTCCAGGCCGTACGCCACGGCTTGATCAGCCTGCAGGAGGCGTGCCGGCGCTATAATCTGTCCGTAGAGGAATTCCTCGCCTGGCAGCGCGCGATCGAACGGCACGGCATTCCGGGCCTGCGGGTTACCCGGCTGCAGATCTATCGCGACACCGATGAGGCGCGCTCGGCGAAGTAAGCCGCGATCGCGGTGCGTCGCGCCGCAGTCGCCGGCGCGACCGCAACGGTGGCGCAGCCCTGGCCATCCCCTGCACAGCCCCGGAGGCGGCGCCTCTTCCGGGCGGGCCTACCCAATTTCGGGCCAGCGTGATATCATCGCGTCAGATGCAAGGGCTTGGCCCCCCGCATTGACCATGGTATCGACCCTGATACCGATGGGGGATCGTCTAACGGTAGGACAGCGGACTCTGACTCCGCCAGTCTAGGTTCGAATCCTAGTCCCCCAGCCAACCCGGATGGCCTGCTGGATTTTGCCCTCCGGGGCCTCCATCGGGTCTTGGAATCGTCGCGGCGTTTATGTATCGCCGCGCAAGCCGAGCCGGTTCTCGATCCCCGCGACGCGCGCTTCCGGCTTCGCAAAACGCTCCTCTTCACGCGCCTTCGCCTTGATCAATTCGCCGGTCATGCCGACGATCATCGCGACGCTATTCTTCACGCTGCAGACATCCCGCTTCAATTTGGAGATATCGGCCTGAATGCGCTTGACATGTTCAAGGACAGGATCGGTCATGCTTTATGGTTATCGTCGTTGGTGGAATTACAAACCTTGCAAAAATCCATTATTTTCACGATCGATCATGCGCACGATCATGGCGCGCTGTGGGTCGAACGGTAGGTCTTCAAATCCCCACCGCGCGTAAAATCCGCGAACCTGATCGTCGATCGGATGCGTCACCACGCCGAAGCTGCCGATATCGCGCGACGCCCGTAGCGCCGTCGTCAGCGCGAAGAACAGCAGCGATCGGGCGTGCCCTTGCCCGTGATGGCGCCGGTCGACCGCAAGCTGCCCCAGGAGCGTGACCGGCACCGGATCGGGCTGGTTGCGCTGCTGCGCCCTCGCCAGAAATTCGCGTTCGATCTGCGCGGCGCTCAGCGTCACATAGCCGATAATGCGCCCGGTATCATTCTCGCAAAGAACGCTGGTGCGCGAGATGCCCGAGGCGTGATTGTGCCAGGCATGGCGGCGGAACCATCCATTCAGGAAATCGCGCCCGCAGTCGAATTCGGCGCGGTCGTCTTCTTCGGCAAGCGGCCGTGGCGGCGCTACTCCCGCCACGTCGGTGGCCGGTCCGCGAGTTCCTTGAGCGCGGCATTGTCGCGCGGCGGCGCAGCCGCCCAGGCCTCGAAACGCTCCCAATCCTTGGCCGGAATGGTGATGATGCGGCGCTCGAAAATGGCGGCCTCGGCCGCCTCCAGCGCCTTGCGCCGCACGAAATCGCTGAGATTGGTGCGGGCCTGCGCGGACGCTGTTTCCAGCAGCGCGCGCTCCTGATCGCTGAGGCGCACGCTCAGCACCGAGGTCGACATGGTGGCTGTTCCAGGCTCGTTCATCACCTGTGTGACAATGACATACATTGGACGGGAAGTCAACAATTCACTTGGTTGATTTAGTTACCAATTCCCCGAAATTAACGGTCTGGTCAACGATGAGGTCGAGATCATCGCCGTGCCCGGCGATCCAGCGATGGGTTGAGCCGTCCCCGGCCTTTGCCGGGGCCGGCTCTGAACAGCAGCACGCCGGGGAACCCGGGCGATGTGATGCGTCAACCGACACCTCCGACGGTCCGGGCTGGACTCGGTTCCGGCGCGCGACCATCCTGCGCCGATGGCCGAGGATGCCGAGCTGGTAATCGCAGGCGCCGGCTTGACCGGGATGCTGCTTGGCGTCGCCTGCGCCGGGGTCGGGCTTGCGGTCGCGATCGTCGACCCGCAGGACCCGGCGGCGATGCTCGACCAGCGCTTCGATGGCCGCACCTCGGCGATCGCCTACGGCTCGCGCCTCGTCTTCGACGCGATCGGGGTGTGGTCGGAGATCGCCGCCGAGGCCGAGCCGATCCGCGAAATCCGCGTCGCCGACGACGATTCGCCGTTGTTCCTGCACTACGATAGCCGCGAGCTTGGCCTGGGGGCGGACACGCCGCTCGGCTATATCGTCGAGAACCGGGTGTTGCGCCGCGCCCTGCTCGACCGCGCCCGCGCCCTGCCGAGCCTGACGCTGCTGGCGCCCAACCGAATCGCCGGCATGGAAGCGAGCGAGACCGGCGCCGTTGCCGTGCTCGACACCGGCGCGCGGCTGCGAGCCCGGCTGGTCGCCGCCGCCGACGGCAAAGCCTCGCCGCTGCGCCAGGCCGCCGGCATTCGCGCGATCGAATGGCGCTACCATCAGACCGGCATCGTCACGACCGTCGCGCATACCCGTGCCCATGCCGGCATCGCGGTCGAGCATTTCCTGCCGGCCGGGCCGTTCGCGATCCTGCCGATGAGAGATCTGGCGGATCAAAAATCCGCCACCCGACAGGCGCAAGCGTCGCTTGCGCCGAGAGGGAGATCGTCGATCGTGTGGACAGAAGACGCCGATCTGGCGCCGCGAATCTTGGCCCTGCCGCAAGCGGAATTCGCGGCCGAGCTAGGCGCCCGCTTCGGCGGCTTTCTCGGCGACATCGAACCGGTCGGGCCGCGCTTTGCCTATCCGCTCGCGCTGATGCAGGCCGAGCGCTATGTCGCGCGGCGGCTGGCGCTCGTTGGCGAGGCCGCGCACGTGATCCACCCGATCGCCGGCCAGGGCCTCAACATCGGTATCCGCGACATCGCCGCGCTGGCCGAGCTGATCGTCGATACGCGCCGCCTCGGGCTCGACATCGGGGCAGCCGCGGTGCTGGAGCAGTACCAGCGCTGGCGACGCGCCGATTCGCTGTTGCTGGCGGCAGTGACCGACGGGCTCAACCGCCTGTTCTCCAACGCGATCGCGCCGGTTCGGCTGGCCCGCGATGCCGGACTCGCCGTGGTCAACCGCCTGCCGCCGCTGAAGCGCCTGTTGATGCGGCACGCGATGGGCCTGATCGGCGACCGCCCGCGCCTCGCGCGCGGCCTGCCGCTATAATGGCAACAGAGGGAGATCGGAGAATGCCGTCTGTCGCGCCGAGCTGGCCCAAGAAAACCCGCGAGCTGCACAACCATCATTTCGACAGCACGGTGTGGAACGGGTTCCCGTTCCGCGACGACGACATCTTTATCGCGACCTACGCCAAATCCGGCACGACCTGGACGCAGCAGATCATCGCCGAATTGCTGTTCGCCGGGGCCGACGATCTGCCGGTGGCGGAGATGTCGCCGTGGCTCGACCTCCGGGTCCCGCCCAACGAGGTCAAGCTCGCGGCGCTGGCGGCGCAGACTCACCGGCGCTTTATCAAGACGCATCTGCCGCTCGACGCGCTGGTCTACTCGCCGCGCGGCAAATACATCTATATCGCGCGCGACGGGCGCGACGTGGTGTGGAGCATGTACAACCACCACGCCAATGCGAACGCGCTGTGGTACCGGCTGCTCAACGACACGCCCGGCCGGGTCGGGCCGCCGATCGACAAGCCGCCGGAATCAATTCGGCAATATTTCCTCGATTGGATCGAGCGCGACGGCCATCCGTTCTGGCCGTTCTGGGAACACGTCGCATCGTGGTGGGCGGTGCGCGACCTGCCGAACCTGATGCTGTTGCATTTCGAGGAGCTGCGCGCCGACCTGCCCGGCCAGATCCGCCGCATCGCCGGCTTTCTTGACATCGCGATCGACGAGGCGCGGTTCCCAATGATGGTCGAGCATTGCGGCTTCGCCTGGATGAAGGCCAACGCCACCAAAAGCACCCCGCTCGGCGGCGCCTTCTGGGATTCCGGCGCGGAGGTATTCATCAACAAGGGCACCAACGGCCGCTGGCGCGACATGCTGACCCAAGACGACATCAGCCGCTACGAGACGATCGCGCGCGAGAAGTTGGGCAACGATTGCGCGGCGTGGTTGGCGACGGGGCGGCGCAACGCACCGGGGTGACCCCCGTCGTGCGGCGTGCGGCGGGCTCTCACCGCGGAGATAATTTAACTCACAGCCCGCGTTTGGCGATCACACCGCGATTTCCTCGATCGTGCCGCCGGCGAGCCGGAAGATGCGGTCCTGCGGCACCGCCAGGCTCAGCGCCTCGGCCCGCGGGAGCCCCGCGTAAAGTCCGCGCAACACCCGCGTTACGACGCCGTGGCTGACCGCGATGACTGGCTCGTCGCCGAGCTCGGCGAGCCAGGCGGCGATGCGCCCGGCAACGCAATCATAGGTTTCGCCGTCGGGGGTGCGGAAATACCATTCCCACCTTCCGTCGTCGCCGGCGAACAACCCGGGGGCGCGGGCGACGATGTCGCGCCGGTCCAGCCCATCCCACGAGCCGATCGAGATCTCGCGCAGCCGGTCGTCAAACCGGATCGGAGCGCGACGCCCCAGAGATTGCGCGATGATCTCGGCGGTGCGGCGCGCCCGGCCGAGCGGGCTGGCGACGATCGCGGCGCCGGCGGCTTCGGGCAGCGTGCCCAAGCGGCGCCCGATCGCCTCGGCCTGGGCGCATCCCTCCGGCGTCAGCGGCGAGTCGCTCCAGCCCTGATAGCGCCGCGCCCGGTTCCACTCGGTCTCGCCATGCCGAACAAGAAAGATCGTCACGGTTATTTCTTGCCGGCGCCGCCGCCGCTCATCTGGTTTACGAACATCTCCTGCAGCTGCTCGAAGCCCTTGAGCCCGGCCGGCAGCCAGGTTTTCAGCAGGGTCTCGGCGTCGAGCGCCTTGAGATTGGCGCGCATCCGCTCCTCGACCTCCTTGAGCAGCTGCTCCTGCATCGGCTTGATGTCGGGCAAGCCGAAAAATCCGCGCAGTTCCTCGGGCGTGCAATCGATGTCGAAGCTGATTTTCATGGCCGTCTCCGTCGCTTTCGTGGGGTGGGTGAGCGAAGCGTAACCCACCATTGCATCCGCTCGAATCACGGCGGGTTGCGCTTCGCTCCACCCGCCCTACAGTTTATCCGCGACCGCCGCGTGGTAGCGCCGCAGCGCTGCCAAATGATCTTCCATCGTATGACCGGGGATGCGGTGGTGGTGGCGGCGGTTGAACGTCGTCGTCAGGCACAGATGCGAGGCGCCGGCCGCCTTCCAGAACCGCGCTTCCGCGGCCCAATCGGCCTCGCTCCCCGAACCCATCGCGACCCAGACCTCGATCCCTATTTTGGCGGGGTCGCGCCCGGCCGCCTCGGTCAGCGCGCGCACTTTGCCGAGCACATCGAGCGCGCTCTGGTCGGGCGGATAGGCGTTTGGCATCCAGCCGTCGCCGATCTTGGCGATGCGCTCCAGGGTGCGCTCGTGGTGGCCGCCGAACCATACCGGCACCCGGCCGCCGGCCGGCCGCGGGTTGATGCCGGCATCCTCGATATTGTGCCAACGGCCCTTGAAGCTGACATGCGGCTCGGCCCACAGCGCCTGCATGACCTGCACCTGCTCCTCGGAGCGCCTCCCACGATTATGGAAGTTCTCGTTGAGCGCGGTGAACTCGACCTCGTTCCAGCCGACCCCGATTCCGAGCCGGAACCGCCCGCCGCACAGCGCGTCGAGGCAGGCCGCCTGCTTGGCGACGAGTGCCGTCTGGCGCTGCGGTAGGATCAACACGCCGGTCGAGAAGCCGAGCTTGGTCGTCACGCCGGCGAGATAGCCGAACAGCACGAACGGGTCGTGGAACAGATCGTCGTTGGTGTTGCGGTCCCAGCCCGGCCGGCTCGCGGCATTGACCCCGAGCACATGGTCGGCGGTTTCGAGGAAGTCGTAGCCGATTTCCTCCGCGGCCAGCGCATAGTCGCGCATCACCCGAGGATCGCCGCCGATATCGCCCAGCGGCAGCAATGCGCCCAGTTGCATGGTCCCTCTCCCCGGCAGCGTGTCCGGGGAGAGATTACATCAAATCGCCGCTTAGAGTCTGTCCGGGAACATCATTTGGGATTGCATAGTTTTCGCAACATCAGGCGGATTGATGCCAGGCGCAGGAAGGCGAGCGCCTTGCGGTTGAGATTTTCCCAATCCTTGGCCAGCCTGCGGCAGCGGTTGAGCCAGGCCAG
>CAMATN010000060.1 GCA_945861155.1 Rhizobium sp. Q54 | reverse complement strand
CTTTTATGAACACTTGTGAGCGCTGCGTATGGATTGGCTGAGCGATCCGCAGATTTGGGCAAGCCTACTGACGCTGACCGCGCTCGAAATCGTGCTCGGCATCGACAATCTCGTGTTCATCGCGATCCTCGCCGCGCGGCTGCCGGAGGAACGCCGCGACATGGCGCGTCGTGTCGGGTTGGCGCTGGCGGTGATCACCCGGCTGGCGTTGCTCGCCTCGATCGCGTGGATCATCGGGCTTACCGATCCACTGTTCGCGCTGTTCGGCCATAGCGTTTCATGGCGCGACATCATCCTGATCGCCGGCGGCCTGTTCCTGCTCTACAAGGGCACCCGCGAGATCCACGAGCGGATGGAAGGAGAGGGGCCGCACCCGTCGGTGGCCCAAGTGACGGCGAGCTTCGGAGGCATCGTCGTCCAGATCATGATCCTCGACATCGTGTTCTCGCTCGACAGCGTGATCACCGCCGTCGGTATGGCGAACGAGTTGTGGGTAATGGCGACGGCCGTCATCATCGCCGTAATCATCATGCTCGCCGCATCCAGACCGCTATCGGAATTCATCGAGCGGCATCCGACCGTCAAGATGCTGGCGCTGAGTTTTCTGTTGCTGATCGGCATGACGCTGATCGCCGACGGCGCCGGGTTCCACGTGCCGAAGGGATATATCTACGCCGCGATCGGCTTCTCGGTTGGGGTCGAGGCGTTGAACCAGTTTGCCGCCCGGCGCCGCCGGGGTCCGACCGCAAAACCCGAGGGACAAACCGACCGCCAGCGCCAGACACTTCCATCCTGAGAGCCTGTGAATGAATCGGCGTTCGGCTGGATCAGCGCCGTGCGTCCTTCGAGACGCTCGCTATGCGGGCTCCTCAGGATGAGGTTCTTTCTTAATGCCATCAATAACATACCCTCATCCTGAGGAGGCGCGAAGCGCCGTCTCGAAGGACGCACCCGGGTCGTGCAGTGCATTTTTCCGAGCGTGCCGATGATTCATTCACACGCTCTGAGCTTCGGAGTCATTGCATCGGCCCCGCGCACCCGCAAGTTTCGGGAGGTTGGGTTATCGGACGCGATTGGGGTTAATGTCGCCCACGAGCCGTCACGAGAGGCCGATGCGCGTCATCAGCGTCCCCGTCAAGCCATTCGCCGATCAGCGCCCTGGCACCTCCGGGCTGCGCAAGAAGGCCGCGGTCTTTCGCCAGCCCGGATATGTCGAGGCGTTCGTCCAGGCCATTTTTGACGCGCTCCCGGAGGCGGTAGGCGACGGCGTGCCCGGCAAGACCTTGGTGCTCGGCGGCGACGGGCGGTTCTTCAACGACGCTGCGGCGCAGATCATCCTGCGCATGATGGCGGCAAACGGGGTCGCGCGCGTCCTGGTCGGGCGGGGCGGGCTGCTGTCGACCCCGGCGGCGAGCGCGGTGATCCGCAAGCACGGCGCCTTCGGCGGCGTCATCCTGTCGGCGAGCCACAATCCGGGCGGACCCGACGGCGATTTCGGCATCAAGTACAATGTCGCCAATGGCGGCCCCGCGCCGGAGCTTGTGACCGAGGCGATCTACCGGCACTCGATGCGGCTCGCCGCCTATCGCACGATCGAGGCGCCCAACCTGCCGCTCGACCGCATCGGGACGGCGCGGCTCGGACCGATGATCGTCGAGATCATCGATCCCGTAGCCGACTATGCCGAGCTGATGGAGCGGGTATTCGATTTCGACCGGCTGCGCGAGTTGTTCCGCGGCGGCTTTCGCCTGCGTTTCGACGCGATGCACGCGGTTACCGGCCCCTATGCGCGCGAGATATTCGAGCGGCGCCTCGGCGCCCCGGCCGGAACCGCGGTCAATGCCGAGCCCTTGCCCGATTTCGGCGGCCATCATCCCGACCCCAACCCGACCCATGCCGCCGATCTGGTCGCGGCGCTGGCGGCTCGGGATGGCCCCGATTTCGGCGCCGCCTCGGACGGCGACGGCGACCGCAACATGATCGTCGGAAAGGGGATCGACGGCCCTGGCGACGGAATCGGGGGCGGCGTGATCGGCCCGAGCGACAGCCTCGCGGTGCTCGCCGCCAATGCCCGGCTGGTGCCGTGGTTCAAGGACGGGCTCTCCGGGGTCGCGCGCTCGATGCCGACGAGCCGGGCAGTCGACCGGGTCGCCGCCGGGCTCGGCATCCCCTGCTACGAAACGCCGACGGGGTGGAAATATTTCGGGTCGCTCCTCGATGCCGGGCATATCGCGCTGTGCGGCGAGGAGAGCGCCGGCACCAGCTCCGACCACATCCGCGAGAAGGACGGGCTGTGGGCCGTGCTGTTCTGGCTCAATGTGCTGGCGGTGCGCGGCGAGCCGGCGGCGGCGATCGTCGCCGACCATTGGCGGCGCTACGGCCGGCATTTCTACGCCCGCCACGATTACGAGGGGCTCGCCGCGGACCCGGCGAACCGGCTGATCGCGCGGCTGCGCGCCAGCCTCCCTGCCCTGCCCGGCCAGCGCTTCGGCGGGTTCACGGTGCGCGCGGCCGACGATTTCGCCTACACCGACCCGGTCGACGGCACCGTTACGCGGCACCAGGGAATTCGGATCGATTTTGGCGATGGTGCACGCGCCGAGGGAGCACGCATCGTGTACCGGCTGTCCGGCACCGGCACCGAGGGCGCGACCTTGCGGGTTTACCTGGAGCGTTTCGAGCCCGACCCCGGCCGGCACGCTGCCCCCTCCGCGACGGCGCTCGCGGCGCTCGCGGCGACGGCTGCGTCTCTCGCCGACATCCCCGGAATTGTCGGACGCTTGCAACCCGACGTGGTGGCCTGAACGTTAACCATATCGCAGGGGTAGCGCCGCGCCCCGCCGGTGACGACAGAAGAGAGGACAAACCGATGCTTTCGTCGGCGAGCAACCACGAAAGGCTGGCGCGCCGGACGATCGCGCTCGTCCTGGCCGGCGGCCGCGGCAGCCGGCTCAAACAGCTGACCGATCGGCGCGCCAAGCCAGCGGTATTTTGCGGCGGCAAGTTCCGCATCATCGATTTCGTGTTGTCGAATTGCCTCAACTCGAACATCCGCCGCATCGCCGTCATGACCCAGTACAAGGCGCACAGCCTGTTGCGCCATCTGCAGATGGGCTGGTCGTTCCTGCGCCCGGAGATGAACGAGTTCCTCGACCTCCTACCCGCCCAGCAGCGCCTCGACGAGGTCACCTGGTATCGCGGCACCGCCGACGCGGTATTTCAGAATTTCGACATCCTGCGCGCGGCCCGCCCGGAGTTTTTCGTCGTGCTGGCGGGCGACCACATCTACAAGATGGACTACTCGAACATGCTCAACGACATGCGTGCCAAAGGCGCCGATTGCATCGTTGGCTGTGTCGAGGTGCCGATCGCGGAGGCCTCCGATTTCGGCGTCATGGCGGTGGACGAGTCGATGCGCATCGTCGATTTTCTCGAAAAGCCGCCTGTCCCGCCCGCGATCCCCGGCAGGCCAGGCCATGCCCTGGCGAGCATGGGGATTTATGCGTTTTCGGCCAATTTTCTGTATTCGGAGCTGCAGCGCGACCATGACGATCCCGGATCGAGCCATGATTTCGGCAAGGACGTGATCCCGCACCTCGTCAGAAACGGCCTCGCGGTCGCTCACCATTTCGAGGACAGTTGTGTGACAACGACCCCGGAAGCCCAGCCGTATTGGCGCGACGTCGGCACGATCGATGCGTATTGGGCGGCCAACCTCGATCTGGTGACGCCGGTGCCGCAGCTCGACATCTACGATCGCAACTGGCCGATCTGGACCTACCAGCAGCAATTGCCGCCGGCGAAGTTCGTGTTCGACGACGAGGACCGCCGCGGCGTCGCGATCGATTCGATGGTCTCGGGCGGGTGCATCGTCTCGGGCGCCCAGGTATCGCGCTCGCTGTTGTTTTCGAGCGTCCGGCTCAATTCCTTTGCGCGGACGCACGAAGCCGTGCTGCTCCCCGAGGTCGAGGTCGGCCGCTACGCCCGCCTCAGCAAGGTCGTCGTCGACCGCGGCTGCCGGATCCCGGACGGGCTGGTCGTCGGCGAAGACCCCGAGCTTGACGCGCAGCGCTTTTTCCGTAGCGATGGCGGCGTCGTGCTGATCAGCGGCGAGATGCTCGCGGCGTTATAAGGAACCCCCCGGCGATGCGGCGTGAATGGGTGCGGGCGGCCCGGTTGGTGGCCGCGCTCGCGGTCTTGGGCCTGGGCATGGGCCTCCTCTCCGGCTGCACGTCGCCGCCGGAACGGGCCGAGATCCTGGTCAGCACCGCCCCGCCGGGGGCATTCTGCATCCTGGCCCGGCTCGGCCAGCCGATCGCGGCCGCCGGCCCCACCCCGGCGATCGCTCTCGTGGACCCGACCGCGACCGATATCGCCGTCACCTGCCGCCGCAACGGCTTCGAGGAAGCGGTGGTCCTGCTACCGCCCCGCGCCGCTTCCACCTACGAGCAGCGGCTCGATATTGCGCTGGCGCCGCGCTCGCGATAGCGGACGCGCGCATAAGCCGGGGGTGGATGCGAACCGATGCCCTCTTCGATGGTTGGTAGAGGATGCCAAGCACTTACCGAGGAGGATCGACCATGTTGAACCGATTGCATGTCGCCGCCGCATTGACGGCGGCTATCGGGCTCTCGCTGGCGTTTTCCGGACCGGCGGCGGCCCAAGCGGGCATTCAGGTCGGCACCTTGACGTGCAATGCGTCGGGCTCCGTGGGGTTGATCTTCGGCTCGACCCGCGATCTCGCCTGTACCTTCTCCGCGCCCGGTCGCGTCGAATACTACGCCGGGCAGATCTCGAAATTCGGCGTCGATATCGGCTACACGCAGGGCGGCGTATTGATCTGGAGCGTGGTCGCTCCGACCACGGCGGTGCGGCCCGGCGACCTCGCCGGCACCTACGGCGGCCCGACCGCAAGCGCCACGATCGGCGTCGGGATCGGGGCCAATGCGCTGATCGGCGGATCCAGCAACACGATCTCGTTGCAGCCTGTCAGCATCGAGACCAATCGCGGTCTCAACGTCGCCGCCGGGATCGCCTCGCTAAGCCTTAGCCCCGCCTCGCCACGGTAGCGCGGCCGCGCGCCCCTCGAAGGAGCCTTAATGACGCTCACCATCGCCAATCTGCAGCCGATCGTCGCTCTGATCGCCGGCGTGCTGATCCTGTTCGTACCGCGAATTCTCAATTATATCGTGGCGCTCTACCTGATCATCACCGGCATCCTCGGGCT
Organism: Rhizobium sp. Q54; assembly: GCA_945861155.1. Classification (GTDB taxonomy): domain Bacteria; phylum Pseudomonadota; class Alphaproteobacteria; order ATCC43930; family CGMCC-115725; genus DATARH01. Next base: position 22,344 of record CAMATN010000060.1, on the reverse strand, counting down.
CGGCATCATCAAATTCTGAACCGCCGCCTACCGGGGCAGACCGCCTTGATTGGAGCCGGCCAGGGCGATCAGACGCTGATGGACCAGGCCATCGATCGTGACCCCCTCCTGCGCCAGCCGCTCGCGGTTGCGCGCGGATTGTTCGCCGGGAATGCGGATCTCGGCGATGCCGGGCTGACCGGGGACCGCCTTGACGCGGCCGATCAGCGCGCCGATCTCGCGCTTTAGATCGGCGGAGGGCACCAGCAGATCGGGTCGGAAGGCGATGAAGACATAGCCATCGTCGCCACCCGGGATCAGCGCCGCGCCGCCGAGCAGGCCGAACGCCTGGACGATCAAACCGAGACCGAACCCCTTGTGCCCGCCAAACGGCAGGATAGCGCCCTGGCGCGCCGCATCGGCATCGCGGGTCGGCCGCCCGTCGCGGTCGATCGCGACACCCTCGGGCAGCTCTTGACCGAGCCGGGCGCGCAATTGCAGTTCGGTCGCCATAAAGGCCGAGGTCCCCATATCGAGCACCAGCGGGCCGTCCGCGGCCGGCATCGCGAAGGCGATCGGGTTGGTCCCGAGCACCGGCTTCATGCCGCCATAGGGCGCCACCGCCGCCCCGCTGCTCGCGGTGTGGATCGCCACCAGGTCGGCGCGCGCGATCATCTCGACGAAATAGGCGCTGCGCCCGCTCATCCAGCTGTTGGTGACGCCGATGATCGCGATGCCGTGCGCCGCGGCCTTGGCGATCGCGGCATTCGCGGCGTGATACATCGCGACCATGCCGACATTGTTACCGCCGTCATAAAGCGCCGATACCGGGGTTTCGTGCAGGATGCGCATCTTCTGGCGCGGCAGCGCGAAGCGGCGGTGTTCGGGGATGTTCAGGATCTTGGCGAGGCCTGAATACTCATAGCCGCAAAGCGCCGCGTCGATCACATGGTCGGCGACGATACGGGCCTCCGCCTCGTCATAGCCGATCCCGCGCAGCGCCCGCTCGCCAAGCGCGCGGGCCTCCTCGACGTTGAGGTGGATGCGATCGACAGACATGGTCAGACCCCCTGGGATGATTTTGCCGGCCGAACATAGCGGCGCCCGCCGGAATTGAAACGGGATCGAGCGGGCAGCCCGCGCGCCGGATCGACGCTTCCGCCGAGGGCGCGATTGCGGCTATAACCGAGCCCGCCCGGTTTTTGACGTTTGAGGTCCCACCGCATGCAAGTTATTTCGACCGAGATCGCCGAGGTAAAGGAGATCAGGCCGGTGCGCCATCGCGACCCGCGCGGCTTCTTTTCCGAAATCTTTCGCGAGGCGGTGCTGCGCGAGCACGGCATCGACTGCGCGTTCGTCCAGGAAAACCATTCGCTGTCGGTCGATCCGGGCGTCGTGCGCGGGCTGCATTTCCAAACCCCGCCGGCGGCCCAGGCGAAGCTCGTCCGGGTCGGCGCCGGCTCGATCCTCGACGTCGCGGTCGATATCCGGCACGGGTCGCCGAGCTACGGGCGCCATGTCGCGGTGATGCTGAGCGCGGCCGAGGGCAACCAACTCTTTGTGCCCGAGGGGTTTGCCCACGGGTTTTGCACGCTCGAGCCGAACACCGAGGTCTTCTATAAAGTGACCAGTTACTATTCGCCCGAGAACGACCGCGGGCTGGCCTGGGACGACCCTGAACTGGGCATCGCCTGGCCGGTGTCCGGCGCGGCGGCGATATTGTCCGACAAGGACCGTCGCCACCCGCTGTTGACCGCGCTGCCCGCCGATTTCCGCTACGCCTAGGTTCGGCCGGCCATGAAACTCCTGGTGCTTGGCGCCGGCGGTCAGGTTGGGCGCGAGCTGTGCCGGCTGGCGTGGCCGGCGGGATATACACTCGCCGCCTTCGCCCGCGACGGCGTCGATATCACATCGCGCGAGGCTGTTTTCGCCGCGGTGGCGCGCGAGCGCCCCGACATCGCGATCAACGCCGCTGCCTACACCGCGGTCGACCGGGCCGAAAGCGAGCCCGACCTCGCCTGGGCCGGCAACTGCACCGGACCGGGCAACCTGGCCGCTGCATGCCATGAGGCCGCGATCCCGCTCATTCACATCTCGACCGATTACGTGTTCGACGGCACCAAGACCGGCGCCTATCGCGAGGACGACCCGGTCCGCCCGCTCGGGGTTTACGGGGCCAGCAAGGAGGCTGGCGAGCGCGCGGTGCGCGACGCGCTGGCGCGTCACGTGATCCTGCGCACCGCCTGGGTCTACAGCGCGCACGGAAACAATTTCGTCAAGACGATGCTGCGCCTCGGCGCCGAGCGACCGGTATTGCGGGTCGTGGCCGACCAGACCGGCTCGCCGACCAGCGCCGCCGACATCGCCGCCGCGATCGGCACCGTTGTGCAGCGCCTCGCCGCCGGCAACACCAATTGGGGGACCTATCACTTCACCGGGGGCGGCGCGGTAACCTGGCACGGCTTCGCCGAGGCGATCTTCGAGCTGGCGGCGCGATCGAACGCCACCGGGCGGGGACCGCCGCCTGTCGTCGAGGCGATCACCACGGCCGAGTACCCGACCCCGGCGCGACGCCCGGCCAATTCGGTGCTCGACTGCACGCGGATCGCCGAGGCGTTCGGCATCGTGCCGCTTCCGTGGCGCGCGGCGCTCGCCGAGGTGCTCGCCGAACTAAAACCTCGGCCTATTCCTGCCGGAAATAATGCACGCTGAATAATTCGGCGGGGTCGGTCCAGGTATCGACCGCGGCGAATCCGGCGCGCGCAGCGAGGGCACGAAATTCGGGAATCGCGTATTTGTACGAATTCTCGGTATGGATGCGTTCGCCTTGTGCGAACTCGACGCGGCGGCCGGCGACTGTCGCGCTCTGCGTGGCGAGGCTGCGGAGGTACAGTTCCATGCGGCCCTCCTCCTCGCTATAGAGGGCCAGATGCTCGAACCGAGCGACGTCGATGTCGCCGTCGAGCTCGCGGTTGATCCGCTCCAGCAGGTTAAGATTGAACGCGGCGTTCGTCCCGGCCCGGTCGTTATAGGCGGCTTCGAGAATGTCGGGGTCCTTCTTGAGGTCGACGCCGATCAGCATCTCGCCGCCGGGTCCCAGCAATTCGGCGCAGTGGCGCAGAAAGCGCACGACCGCCTCGGGCTCGAAATTGCCGATCGTCGAGCCCGGGAAGAACCCGACGCGCTTGCCGGGCGGGCCGGGCAAGGCCGGCAGCTGAAACGGGCGCGTGTAGTCGGCGCACACCGCGATGACCGGCAGATCGGGGAAATCGCCGGCCAGCTGGGCGGCGGCCTCGCGCAGCAGATCGCGCGAGATGTCGACCGGTACATAGGCCGCCGGCGCGGGGAGCGCCTCCAGCAGGATGCGCACCTTGATGCTGGCGCCGCTGCCCAATTCGATCAGCCGGCAATTGGGGCCGATATGGGCCGCGATTTCGCCGGCATATTCTTCGAGGATCGCGATCTCGGTGCGGGTCAGATAATACTCGGGAACGAGACAGATCTCCTCGAACAGCGCCGAACCGCGCGAATCGTAGAAGAATTTGCACGGCAGCGTCTTGGGCTCATGGGTGAGTCCGGCAAGCACTGCGTCGCGAAAACTCTCCTCTGTCGGCGCCAGATCGTGAAAGCCAAAGGCGGCGTCTTGCATCCTCAAACATCCTCCGCGAGCCGCAGCCCCGAAAACGCCCACCGCGACGCGGGCGGAAAGAAATTGCGATAGCTGATGCGCATATGGTCGGCCGGGGTCACCGCCGCGCCGCCGCGCAACACCATCTGGTTAGACATGAACTTGCCGTTATATTCGCCGATCGCGCCGATCGCCGGGCGAAAGCGCGGATATGAGACGTAGGGGCTCGCCGTCCATTCCCACACGTCGCCGATCATCTGGCGCAGCCGCGTCTCGCCGGCCGGCGCGGCGTCCGGGCACGGGTGATAATGGAGGCTGTCGGCGAAATTGCCGGCCAACGATAGATCCCCAGCGGCAATTTCCCATTCCGCCTCGGTCGGCAGGCGCTTGCCGGCCCAGCGGGCGAAGGCGTCTGCCTCGTAGAAGCTGACATGGCAAACCGGCTCCGCATGCTCGATCCGGCGCTCGCCCGACAGGGTGAAGATGCGCCATTCGCCATCGTCCAGTCGCCAGTAGAGCGGCGCCTGCCAGCCCTGCGCCTGGACTGTCGCCCAGCCGTCCGACAGCCAGAATTCGGGCCGGCGATAGCCGCCATCGGCGATGAAGTCGAGGTATTCCCCGCATGAAACCGGATGCGAGGCGAGGCGGAATGGCTCCAGCCACACTTTGTGGCGTGGCGCTTCATTGTCGAAGATGAAGCCGGCGCCGGAATGGCCCATTTCGCAAAGCCCGCCGGCGACCTCGACCCAGCCGAGAGAAGGTGCGCTGGCGGCGACGGCATGGGGGCGCGGCGCGTGATAGGCGGGCAGCAGCGGGTTGACCGAGAACACGTGCTTGATGTCCATCAGGATCAGCTCCTGATGCTGCTGCTCGTGGTTTAGGCCAAGTTCCAAGAGCGGCGCCATCGCGCGCCCCACCTTCCCGTCGGCTGCCTCGATCAGCTTCAGCATCCCGGCCGTGACGTGGTCGCGATAGGCACCGACCGCGTCGACCGTCGGGCGCGACAGCAGGCCGCGCTCGGAACGGGGATGGCGCGGCCCGACCGCCTCGTAATACGAGTTGAACAGATAGGCGAAGGCCGGGTCGAACACCCGGTAATCCGGATCGAGCGGCCCGAGAATGAAGGTCTCGAAAAACCAGCTGGTATGCGCCAGATGCCATTTCGTCGGGCTGACATCGGGCATCGACTGGATCGCCTGGTCCTCGGGCGTCAGGTTCTCGGCAAGCGTCTCGGTCTGGCGGCGAACGGCTTCAAAACGGTCGCGCTCCGCAGAGGCGCGCTCGGTTTGGCGGTCATCGCTGTGTTCCGGCTGCTCAACGGCTGGATCGAACAATTGGGTATCCCCCGCTAGCGTTGTCCCCGCAAACGCCCTGCCAACGCTATCGTTTCGCCCCGCAACGCACGATTGCGTCGCGGCGCATGACATATTCCGGTTGACGCCGCACTGTAAACCTTCGCGTGGAGAGAGAACCGCTAGCCGAGATCGCGCTTGGCGGCTTTGGTTTGGCGCTGCGACAGGACAAAGATGATCAGCGCCGCACCGGCAAACGAAAACCACGTTATCGCGTATTGCAGATGATCATTGGACAGGGGTTGCGAGGTGACCCGGCTCCGGGGCCAGCCCCCTGGGGTCGCCGCCGTGTCGGCCTCGATATGGAACGGCGCGACCTCGCTGACCCCAGGGGTTACCCCGGCGGCGACCCCGGCGGCGGCGGCCATCGCCGGTAGGTCGATCCAGAACCAGTAATTGCGCTCGGGGTTGTTGTCGGGCAGGAACCAACCCGGCTTCTTGTCAGGCGGCAACCGCAACCTCCCGGTTACCTGGACGGCGCCGGCCGGCTGGCTGGACGGGCGCTTTGCCCGGTCCCTGAGAGCGGTCAGAACAAAGCCGCGATTGACAAAGACGATGCGTCCGCCGGTCTCGCGCAGCGGCGTCAGCACGTCGAACCCGGCGCCCCCGTTGGGGCCGCTCGCGTTCAGGAACAGCTCGCGGTCGTGCAGAAACACGCCCTCCGCGACGACCCGGCGGAATTCGAGCAAACGCGCCTCGGCAAGGGTTTGCGGCGGCGCTATCGGGGAAGCGGCGGCCGCGGCGGCGCGCTCGGCGATCAGGCCGCGCTTCCACTCCAAACGGTGCAGCTGCCACGCCCCGACTGCGGTGCAGAACAGCACTGTCGCGATCGTGAACAGGGCAAAGACCCGGCGGCGAAGATTGGTCATGCGCCGGGTGGGCCGGGCAGCAGACCGCGCCGGTATTGGCGGGCGATCAGACCGGCCTTGAGATCAGACCGGCCTTGAGCGGGCGCAGCATCGGTATCGCGCCGCCACAGGCCCCGCAAACATCTTCTAATGCGCTGCCGGAAGTGCGTTGCCCATGCCCCACCAATAGATGCAGACGAACAGGAACAGCCAGACGACGTCGACGAAGTGCCAGTACCAGGCGGCGGCCTCGAGCCCGAAATGATGGTCCGGCTTGAAATGACCCTGCGTCGCGCGCCACAGGCATACCGCCAGGAAGATCGTGCCGACGATCACGTGAAACCCGTGAAACCCGGTCGCCATGAAAAAGGTCGACGGATAGATCCCGTCGGTGAACTTGAATGCGGCATGGGCGTATTCGTAGGCCTGGATCGCGGTGAAGGAGAGGCCGAGCAGCACCGTTATGGTCAGCCCCTGCACGAGGCCCTTCTGGTTGTTTTCCAGCAGCGAGTGATGCGCCCAGGTCACCGTCGTACCCGACAGCAGCAGGATCAGCGTGTTGAGGAACGGGAGCGCCCAGGGGTCGAACGGGTGGATGCCCTTGGGCGGCCACACGCCGTCGATCGGGTAGAGGCTCGCCGTGAAGAACGCCCAGAAAAACGCCGAGAAAAACATCACCTCGGAGGCGATGAACAAGGCCATCCCATAACGCAGCCCGAGTTGCACCACCGGCGTGTGGAAGCCTTGAAAGGTCGCCTCGCGGATCACATCGCGCCACCACACCGCCATCGTCACCAGCACGGCGAGGAAGCCGATGACCATCACGATCCAGCCGCCCCCGTGCATGTACAGCAACCCGCCAAGCGCGAGCAGTCCGGCAGCAATCGCGCCGACGATCGGCCACGGGCTCGGATCGACGAGGTGGTAGGGGTGTTTCGGCGCGCCATGTCCGGAACCATGGACCGCGTCATGGCCGTGCGCGGCAGCGTGAGCAGGGGCGTGTGTGTCGGTCATGTTCTGTCCGCCAAATCCCTCGGTTGTCGCTCAGTTCACCGCCGGAGCCGGGCTGGCCGACACGGCCGGCGCGGCGCTTTTGTGGGCGCGGAACATCGTATAGGACAGCGTGATCGCACGCACGTCGCGGGTGCCGCGATCGCGCAACAGGTCGGGATCGACAAAAAAGGAGACGCCCATGTCGCGACTTTCGCCCGGCCTCAAATGCTGCTCGTTGAAGCAGAAGCATTGCAGCTTGTCGAAATAGATGCCGGTCTTGGCCGGCGTCACGTTATAGGTCGCGGTTCCGGTCGTCGCCTCGCTGCCGCGGTTGACGGCGCGGTAGAAGATCTCGCGCTGCTCGCCGGGGCGAATCTGGATCTCGCGCACCAGCGGACGGAATTCCCAGGCGAGATCGGGCGCGGTGACCGCGTCGAAGCGCACCGTGACCAGCGCGTCGGCGATTTCCTTTGGCGCCGCGGCGGCCCGCCCGGTCGTGCCGCCGAAGCCGGTGGCCTCGCAGAACAGCCGATAGAGCGGCGCCGAGGCGACCGACAACCCGGCCATTCCCGCCACGACCGAGGCGAGCAACAGCACCGTGGTAGCGTTGCGGCGGCGGCTCGGGGCGGCCATCGCTGCTCTAGCCTCCGCTCAGCCGAACGATGCTGACCACATAGAACAGCACCACCAGCCCCAGCAGCACCGCAAGCAGCGCGCGGTTGCGCGCCCGGATTCGGCGCCGGCGCTCCGCTCCGACATCCCCCGTGACCGTCACCACCGGCCTCCGGCTACCCGCTCGACCAGCAGGACCGTGAAAATCAGGAACAGGTAAAGCAGCGAGAAGGCGAACATCTGCCGCGCGCTCCTCTCGCTGTCGTCGGCCCATACCCGGATCGCGGTGGCGGTGAACACCAGACTGAGCACGCCGGCGCAGGCGCCGTAAACCGGTCCGGCGATCCCGAGCAGCCACGGCATCAGCGCCGCCGGCCACAGCATCAGCGTGTAGATCAGCATCTGGCGCTTGGTCTCGCGCGCCCCGGCGACGACCGGCAGCATCGGGATGCCGGCCGCTTCGTATTCGCCGGCCCGGTACAGCGACAAGGCCCAGAAATGCGGCGGCGTCCAGAAGAAGATGATCGCGAATAGCGCGATCCCGCCCCAGCCGACATCGCCGGTGACCGCGGCCCAGCCGACCAGCGGCGGCAACGCCCCGGCCGCGCCGCCGATCACGATGTTCTGCGGCGTGCGCCGCTTCAGCCACATCGTGTAGACAAAAACGTAGAAGGCGATCGTCAGAGCCAGCAATTCGGCGGCGACCCAATTGACCGCGAGCCCCATCACCGCGACCGAGCCGACCGCCAGCACGATTCCGAAACCGAGCGCCTCGCCGGGCATCATGCGCCCGGCCGGCAACGGCCGGTTCGCGGTGCGCCGCATCACCGCGTCGATGTCGCGGTCGTACCACATGTTGATCGCACCCGACGCGCCGGCGCCGACCGCGATGCACAGCACCGCGACCGCCGCCAGCACCGGATGGAGGTGCCCCGGCGCCAGCACGAGCCCGACAAACGCGGTAAAAACCACGAGCGACATGACCCGCGGCTTCAGGATCTGCAGATAGTCGCCGACCGCCGCCCCGGCATAGGGGACGACGCCCGGCACCGTCGCGGTCGACAAATGTTCGCTCATGTCGATGCCAGCCGGTTTCCGCCGGTATCGACCGCCGGGTTAGTGTGCATGCGCCGACGGCGTGATGATCGGTATCTCATCGAAGCTGTGGAACGGCGGCGGCGAGGAGACCTGCCATTCCAGCGTCGTCGCGCCCTCGCCCCAGTAATTCGGCCCGACCCGGCGCGCCGCGTAAAAAGTGTGGAACACGATGAAGACGAAGAACAGGGTCGAGGCGTAGGAGGCGAAGGCGCCGATCGACGACACCATGTTCCACCCGGCAAACGCATCGGGATAGTCGGCGATACGGCGCGGCATACCGGCCAGCCCGAGGAAATGCTGTGGGAAGAAGGCCACGTTGACGCCGATAAACGTCGTCCAGAAATGGATCTGGCCGAAAGTCTCGTTGTACTGGTAGCCCGACATCTTGCCGATCCAGTAATAAAAACCGGCAAACAGCCCAAATACCGCGCCGAGCGACAGCACGTAATGGAAGTGCGCGACGACGTAATAAGTATTGTGCAGTGGGTAATCGACGCCGGCATTGGCGAGGACCACCCCGGTCACGCCGCCGATCGTAAACAGAAAGATGAACCCGATCGCCCACAGCATTGGTGTCTTGAATTCGAGCGAACCGCCCCACATCGTCGCGATCCACGAAAAGATCTTAACCCCGGTCGGCACCGCGATGACCATCGTCGCGGCGGTGAAATAGGCGCGGGTATCGACCGATATGCCTGTCGTGAACATGTGATGGGCCCACACGACAAACCCGATGGCGCCGATCGAGACCATCGCATAGGCCATGCCGAGATAGCCGAACACCGGTTTCTTCGAGAAGGTCGCGACGACTTGCGAGACCATGCCGAACGCCGGCAGGATCATGATGTAGACCTCGGGATGGCCGAAGAACCAGAACAGATGCAGGAACAACAGCGGGTCGCCGCCGCCCGCCGCGTCGAAAAAAGTCGTGCCGAAATTGCGGTCGGTCAGCAGCATCGTGATCGCCCCGGCAAGCACCGGCAACGCCAGCAGCAGCAGGAACGCCGTCACCAGGATCGACCACACGAAGAGCGGCATCCGGTGCAAGGTCATCCCCGGCGCGCGCATGTTGAAGATCGTCGTGATGAAGTTGATCGAGCTCATGATCGACGACGCGCCGGCCAGATGCAGCGCGAAGATCGCCATGTCGATCGCCGGGCCGGGGTGGCCGGAGGGTGCGGCCCCGGAGAGCGGCACGTAGATCGTCCAGCCGACCCCGGCACCAGCGCCGTTGACCCCCTGGCCGCCGCCAACAATCGTCGAGCCGATCAGCAGCAGGAAGGACGGGATCAGCAGCCAGAAGCTGACATTGTTCATGCGCGGAAAGGCCATGTCCGGCGCGCCGATCATCAGCGGCACGAACCAGTTGCCAAAGCCCCCGAAGGTCGCCGGCATCACCACGAAGAACACCATGATCAGGCCGTGCGCCGTGATCAGGACGTTGTAGAACTGGTGGTCGGTAATCAGATCGTTGCCCGGCACCATCAGCTGCGCGCGCATCAGCACCGACAGCGCGCCGCCGATCACCCCGGCGAAGATCGCGAAGCAGATGTAGAGCGTGCCGATATCCTTGTGGTTCGTCGAGGCCAGCCAGCGCGTGAAGAAGCCTGGCCGATGATCATGCGCGTGATCGGCGCCGCCCGAGTGAGCATCCTGCCCGTAGCTCATGGTGACCTCTTCGCTGTCAGTTGCCGGCCGGCTTTTCGCCCGACGGCTGGGCATCGCTCGCAACCGCGGCGGCGACCGTGACGCCCTGCGTTGTCGGAACACCGCCTTCAGGCGCCGCGGCGGCGAATTTTTTCTTGGCGTCGCCGAGCCATTTGTCGAATTCGGGCTTCGCGACCGCGACGACCTTGATCGGCATGAAGGCGTGGTTGACGCCGCAGATCTGGTTGCACTCGCCGTAATAGCTGCCTTCGCGATCGACCCTGAACCAGCTCTCGTTCATCCGGCCCATGATCGCGTATTGCTGCACCCCGAACGACGGCACGAACCAGCTGTGGATCACGTCGGTGCCGGTGACCAGCACCCGGACGTTGGCGCCGACGGGCACGACGAGCGGGTTGTCGACCTCGAGCAACCGTTTCTGCCCGGGTTTCAAATCCTTCTCCGGGATGATGTTGCTGTCGAAGGTCAGGCCGCCCTGGTCCGGGTATTCATAGGTCCAGTACCATTGATGGGCGGTGACCTTGATCGTCATGTCCGCGTTGGGCACCCGGTCCATGTAGTACATCAGCCGGAACGAGGGTATCGCGATAGCCACCAGGATCAGTACCGGCACCACCGTCCACAGAATCTCGATGACCGAATTGTGCGTGGTGCGGGTCGGCACCGGGTTGCGGGTGTGGTGGAAGCGCCACATCGTGTACGCCAGCAGCCCGAGCACGAAAGCCGAAATCAAGAATATAATGATCAGCAGCAAATCGTGGAAATCGTGGAGCCGCTGCTGAACCGGGGTCGCCGGCGTTTGCATCCCGAGTTGCCAGGGCGTGGGCGCGGCCGCCCAGCTTGCGGCGGCGACCGCCGTCCCGGCCAGCGCCAGCGCCAGAACCGCGCCGCCCTGCCGCCAGGACCGCCTCATCCCGATCGGCCTGATAGATCTCGTCAACCGCACCATGTCCCTGCAACCCCTCATCGCGAGGGCGCCCTCCATCACGAAGGCGCGGGTTGGCTGGCGCCGCGCGGAGCCGCCATTCGGAGAACCCGCATTCCGATTGCGAAGATCCGGGTTTGTGCGGCGCGGCCTGGGCCGCGTCGGCGCCCGAACCCGCCGAAGCCGCGGCGGCGGCAACCAATCGGCCCGGACCCTACACCAAAGCCCGGCGAGCCTACAACTCGGCCCGACCCCGCTGGCGCCTCCCGGTTTGCGGCAAGCCGTCGCAGACAACCGCCCGGCGCGACGACACCGCTGCCCACATGCGGTCAACATGCGGTCCGGGCGCCGCAAAATCCTGCCTTTCGCCGCCGCCCTCGCGCGCCCATATTTCCAGCCAGACGTGCCGCGATCACCCTTGTCGGAGCCGCCGATGACCAATCTCGCCGTGACCAACGATCTGTTTTTCGACCGAACCGGCATGGATTCGGGCCGGGTCGAGGCGATTGTCGGCGAGGCGCTCGCCGGCATGGACGACGGCGAACTGTTTCTCGAATACAGCCAATCGGAGAGCGTCGCGCTCGACGACGGCCGCATCAAGAGCGCCTCGTTCGACACGACCCAGGGCTTCGGCCTGCGCGCCGTCGCCGGAGAAGCGGCCGGCTATGCCCATGCCTCGGAACTGTCCGAAGCGGCGATCCGGCGCGCCGCGACAACGGTGCGGGCGGTCGCGAGCGGCCATGCCGGGACCTTCGCCGATTCGCCGCCGGGCACCAACCGCAGCCTCTATACCGATCTCAATCCGCTGGGGATGGTCGACCTCGCGGCGAAGACGCGCCTCCTGGCCGAGATCGACGCCTATGCCCGCTCGCGCGACCCACGGGTGCGTCAGGTGATGGCCTCGCTGAGCGGCGTCTGGCAGGCGGTGCAGATCATCCGCCCCGACGGAAGGCGCGCTGCCGACATAAGGCCGCTGGTGCGGCTCAACGTCGCGGTCGTGGTCGGCGAGGGCGAGCGCATGGAAACCGGATCGCACGGCGCCGGCGGCCGGGTCGCCTATGAGTATTACCTCGACCCCGATCATTGGAAGGCGCAGGTCGAGGAGGCGCTGCGCCAGGCGCTGGTCAATCTCGGGTCGGTCCCGGCGCCGGCCGGCGAGATGACCGTGGTGCTGGGGCCGGGCTGGCCCGGCGTCATGCTGCACGAAGCGGTCGGGCACGGGCTCGAGGGCGATTTCAACCGCAAGAAGACCTCGGCCTTCTCCGGCATGATCGGGCAGCGCGTCGCTTCCCCGGGCGTCACGGTCGTCGATGACGGGACGCTGCCAGACCGGCGCGGTTCGTTGTCGATCGACGACGAGGGCACGCCCTCGAGCCATACCGTGCTGATCGAGGACGGCATCCTCAAGGGCTACATGCAGGATCGGCTGAATGCGCGGTTGCTCGGCGCGGCGCCAACCGGAAACGGCAGGCGCGAGAGCTTTGCGCACGCGCCGATCCCGCGCATGACCAACACGTTCATGCTGGCCGGAGACCGCGACCCGCGGGAGATCCTGCTGTCGGTCAAGCGCGGCCTCTACGCGGTCAATTTCGGCGGCGGCAGCGTCGACATCACCTCGGGCAAGTTCGTTTTCTCCGCTTCCGAGGCCTATCTGATCGAGGACGGCAGGATCGGCGCCGCGGTCAAGGGAGCGACCCTGATTGGCAACGGCCCCGACGCGATGGGCAAGGTCACGATGATCGGCAACGATTTGAAGCTCGACGACGGGGTCGGCACCTGCGGCAAGGACGGCCAGGGCGTGCCGGTCGGGGTCGGCCAGCCGACCCTGCGCATGGACGGCCTGACCGTCGGCGGCACCGCGGCATAACAGTCGCCCGACAAGATTCCGGGTGAAGCCCAGGACCTTCGAAATCGGGGACTGAACCTATACCTCAGGCATCTCTGCCCATCACAAGGTAGCGCGACCATTTGTCGCCCCAATCAGATATCGGGTTTCGCGGAAGAATTGAGCGCCCCTGACCGTTGCACGGTTGCAGGGGCCTCCAGGGTTTCATGACAGAAGCGATAAGCGTCGCGACGGCGGGTTTGGGAAGGGCGGGCCGGACCATCACGCCGGCCCGCGCGCTGTGGTGGCTGGCGCTGCTGACGATCGTGCTGGGCGCAGTCCGGATCGCGGCGACCTACCCGGTATTTTCCGCCACCTTTGACGAGCCGGCGCATATCGCCACCGGCATGCAATTGCTCGACCGGCACGAATTCACGTACGAGCCGCTGCATCCGCCGCTGGCCCGAATCGCCGCGGCCCTCGGTCCCTACCTCGCCGGCTATCATTCGCAGAACGGCGGCGATATGTGGATCGAGGGGCGGCGCATGGTGTACGGGCGCGGCGGGCGCCCCGACGCCGATCTGCTGACGCTGGCGCGGGTCGGGATCCTGCCGTTCCTTGTCGCGTCTCTGGCGATGGTCTGGTTCTGGACCGCCCGCAATTTTGGCCAGGTCGAAGGAGCCCTTGCCGTCATTGTCCTGGGCAATTTGCCGGTTTTCCTCGCCCATGCCGGGCTCGCAACCACCGACGTACCATTCGCGACGACGTTCGCGGCGGCGTTCTTCGCGTTTCTGTTTTGGTTCGAACGCCCGTCGCTGCCGCGCGGTCTGGTCCTCGGCACGGCGGTCGCGCTGGCCCTGTGCACCAAGCTCTCGGCCTTGCTGTTCCTGCCGGCGAGCTGCGGCGCCGTCGTCGCGTATGGCTGGCTCGCCGAGGGGCGGACCTGGCGGCTGGGTCATCTTATCCGGTCATGGCATCAGGGCCTGGCGCCGCTCGGAGCCTTCCTGCTGACGATCTGGGTCGTTTTCGGCTGCCAGAGCGACCCGCTCTACGGCATCATGAGCCTCGCCCATGGCGTCGGGGAACTCGCCGCGTTTGCCGGCCATGGCGAGCCCTCCTACTTCCTTGGCGCGATCAACACGCACGGCAGCTGGGCGTTTTTCCCGGTCCTGCTGCTGGTCAAATCGCCGATCCCGTTCCTCGTAGCCGTCGCGATCGGAGCGGCGGTGCTGATCCGGGCATATCGGCGGGACTGGCGGCGAATGGCGCCGCTGATAGGCGCCCTCGCGATCGTCGCCAGCGTCATTCCGTCGACCATCAATATCGGGCTGCGCCATATCCTGCCAGTCCTGCCGCTATTGGCGATCGTCGCCGCCGCCGGGCTTGGCCGGCTGCTGGCGACGCCTTGGCCGCCGCAGCGAATGGCGCTGGCCGGGCTGCTGCTGGTCTGGCAGGTCGGCGAAGCGGCGGCGGCCGCTCCGCACTATCTGGCCTATTTCAACCAGTTCGCGCTGGGTCAGCCGCAGCGCATCGTGGTCGGGTCGGATCTGGATTGGGGACAGGACGTCAGGCGCCTCTTGGCCGATCTCAAACGCCGCCAGATACCGCTCGTGCATCTCGCGGTGCACACCAGCGCCGATCTGCGCAAGCACGACATGCCGCCGTTCGAGACCATGTACCCGGGCGAGCCGACCACCGGGTGGATCGCGATCAGCGAGCAGATTCGCGCCTTCTACTGCGCCGGCTATTCCTGGCTCGACGCGCACCAGCCCGTGGCCCGGATCGGTTCCTCGATCCTGCTTTACAATGTGCCCGGCCCGCCCGCGGAGGCAGGCGTTCCGGATCTGCTCCGCAAATTCAGTTGGAACGTTCCGCAGCCGTGCTTGCCGCCGAGCCGGTCAGCCAGTCCCGCGCGGCGCCACCCAACCTGACCGGATGCCACGCCTCAGGGCGGGCCATCGAGATGTCCGGCGCCAGGCCGCTGCTCGACATCCAGCGCGCGCGATAGAATGCGGTGACCCCGACATCGAGCCGCAGAGCGGCCCGGCGCGGCGGTCCCGACAGACCCAGCTGGTGCCACGGCACGAACGCCTTCAGAATGACCCGCGGCTGGTCCAGCGCCGTCCCGAAATAGCGCGCGGTCGCGCCCGGCACGACGGCGCACGAATCGCCGGTCTGATACCAGCAAGCCTGCGCGGCGAAGCTCAGCCTGGTCTCCTTTTCCGAGGTTTGAACCGCGTCCTCGGGAACGACACGCAGCTCGATGCGCCGCGGCCCGCCGCCGGCATCGACCCCGAGCGCGATCCGGAACGCCTCCGAGCGCGGAAACGGCGACACTCTCCCGAGCAGCCCGGGATCGTAATAATCCATCGAGATCGTCGCCAGAAACAGCCCCTGCTCGTTCCAGGCGAGGTGCACATCGCCGAACGGCACCTCCGACGGCGCCGCGATCATCGGCACCAGCGATGCGGATTTCGGCCAGTCCGCCAGCGTCTCGCTGGTCGGGCTGATATCGGCGCGAGGCAGCACCAGTTCCCCCTTCACCGCCGGCGCGGAAGCGATGTTGCGCACGACGCGGGAGCGCGCCAGCCGATTGCTGGCCCGCAAGGTGCGGGTCAACCCGGCATAGGGGCGGTCGTCGACATCGACCAGACCGAAATTGTAGTCCTCGCCGTCGGCCCGCCCGCCCGGCGGCTCATCGGCGTACTGGAACCAATGCACCCCGATGACATTGGGCGCCGCGGCGAGCAACTGTGCGGCCCGCCCGGCGCCCCGGGCGCGTTCCGCCTGGGTCGCGACGGTCATCAGATGGCCGGTGCGGTTGCGGTTGTTGCTGATCCGGACGTTGGCGTCGTTGTGCGGTGCGCCGGTCCGGTTCAGATTGCCCGAGCGGTTCTCGGCCGCGGCAAAAAACCATTCGGTGATCAGCACCGGCTTGCCGCCGCTTAGATCGCTCAGGCCGTTGAAGAAATAGGGCGCGATCCAGCCATCCGCGGCGTCGACGTTGTAGTTGACCGAGATCGCGTCGACATGCGGCGCCATCGCGCGCACGGCGTCGGGATCGTAATAGATCGGCAGCCGGTCTCCGAGATAGAGCGCCTCGGGGTCGGCCGCGCGCAGCGCCTCGCGCATCGCGCTGTAATATCGCGCGGCGACGATCGCGGTCCAGGCGCGCACGATCCGGATCCCGGCGCCGCCCGGCCGTAGACGCGGCGGCGAGCGGCTGAGCAGCAGATCGTCGAATGACGCCGTTTCCGCGGCGGGAATAAAGTCGTGCGCAAAGGCCGCCCAGTCGCCCTGGTAATGCGCCCGCAGCAATGCCACGAGCCGCCGCTTGGTATGGTTGTCCGGGGGGTATCCGAGATAGGCGATGAACAGCGGCCCGTTCCACCACCCGATCTCGTTGTCCGAAAAATACCCGATGCGCCTGACGGCGCCCCGGTACGGCGCGACGGAATCGGCCGCGACGCGGTGCAGTCTGGGCGACAGCGCGAGATCGAACGGGTCGGTCCAGACGAAATCGACGCTGCGGCCGAGCTCCAGTCCGGGCGTACTGGGAAGGCCAATTTCGGCCGGCGGCAGCGACCAGGCGCCGGCGGTGTTGAAGCCCCATTCGACGAGCCGCCGCCGCGTCGTCGCGGCCCAATCGGCGCGGCTTTCGGCAAAACGCTGCCAGCGATAAGCCCGTGCCGAATCGAGCACGGCACCCGCGCCGCCGTCGACGCCGTTGACGCCGAGCGAGAAAAACGGCTCGCCGCACGGAGTCAGCAGCACCGGCCCGGTGGCCGAATTGCCGATCGACCAGCGCGACGACGGCGCCGCGGAAAAATCGGCGCAGCCCCAGGCCGCGCCGGCGCTCGTCGACAGCGCGATCGCCAGCGCGATCGCCAGCCCGATCCCACATCGCGACCGAGCCCCGCTCGACCTCCGCTGACTGGCCCGCGCGAAAGCCCGCGTCGCCCGCGCGAAACACCGAACCTGCTGGCCCAAACCCGGCCAAGCCACAACCATTCCCCTCGCCCCTCCCTTATGGTCCTCTATGTCGTCACGCTAACGAGACAAGGTCGGTTGGCCAACGCGCTGTCGCCGGCTATGTCACCGACATTTCCGCTGTGGCATCGCCCCTCACCCGGCGCGAACGCGGCGGCGCTCCTGGCGCGCCATCACCCAGAAGGCGAGCGCCACCAGCGCGGACACGGTGGCGAGAAACAGCGTCGCGAGGGCATTGATTTCAGGGGTGACCCCGACGCGCACGCTCGAATAGACCGCCATCGGCAGGGTCGTCGCCGCGGGCCCCGAGACAAAGCTCGCGATGACGAGGTCGTCGAGCGATAGCGTGAACGCCAGCAGCCAGCCCGAGATCAGCGCCGGGCTGATCTCCGGCAGGGTGATCTGCCACAGCACCGCAAACGGCCGGGCGCCGAGGTCGAGCGCGGCCTCGTCGAGGCTGCGGTCGAAGCCCGCCAGTTGCGCGCGCACCAGCACCGCGACAAAGCAGGCGCCGACCGTGGCATGCGCGATCGTCACCGTCAGCATGCCGCGCCCGGCTGGCCAGCCGACCCAGCTCTGCGCGGCGACAAACAGCAGCAACAGCGCGAGGCCGAGGATGATTTCAGGCACGACGAGCGGCGCCATCAGCATGAAGCCGAACAGCAGCCGCCCGCGAAAGCGAGTAAACCGATTCATCGCCAGCCCGGCGCAGGTGCCCAGCACCAGCGCGAGGCTCGCCGCCATGATGCCAATTTCGAGGCTGGTCAGCGCCGCCGCGAGGAACTTTTCGTTTTCGATCAGGGCGCCGTACCAGCGTGTCGAAAACCCACCCCAGATCGTCACCAGCCGCGAATTGTTGAACGAATAGGCGACGAGCACGGCGATCGGCAGATACAGAAATCCGAAGCCCAGCGCCAGCGCACCGAGCCGAAACCCGGCCCCGCCGCGCCCGCCGGTCACGCCGTCCCCTCGCGCGCCAGAAAGCGCTGCGCCAACAGGAGCGGCGCCGTCAGCACGGCGACCAGCGCCACCGCGATCGCCGAGGCCGCCGGCCAATCGACATTCTCGAAAAACTCCTGCCACACCAGCCGGCCGATCATCAGCGTGTCGGGGCCGCCGAGCAGGTCGGGGATCACGAATTCGCCGACCGCCGGGATGAACACCAGCAGCATGCCGGCGGCGACGCCAGGCAGCGTCAGCGGCAGGATCACCGCGACGAACACTCGCCACGGCCGCGCCCCGAGATCGGAAGCGGCGTCGAGGAGGCTCTCGTCGAGCCGCGTCAGGCTGCCGTAAAGCGGCAGAATCATGAACGGCAGATAGGAATAAACCAGCCCAAGCTGGACCGAGAACGCGTTGTAGAGCAACGGCAGCGGTTCCTCGACGAGCCCCGCGCCGAGCAGCAGCCGGTTGATCAGGCCGCTCGGCTGCAGCAGCGCGATCCAGGCATAGACCCGGATCAGAAAGCTGGTCCAGAACGGCAGCATGACCAGAAACAGCAGGATGTGGCGCCACATGCCCGGAGCGCGGGCGATAGCAAAGGCGACGGGATAGCCGATGACGAGACATATCAGGGTCGCCAGCGCGGCATTGCCGAGCGAACTGCCGTAGACGACGAGGCAGCCATGCGCCAGCTCGCGGTAATTCGCCAACGTGACATGGCTCTCCAGCCCGGCCGCGGTCGCGCGCAGCAACGGGGCAAACGGCGGTATCGCATCCTCGCTCTGGGCGACGCTGATGCCGGCGACGATCAGCAGCGGCAGCAGGAAAAACACGGCCAGCCACAGGAACGGCAGCCCGATCAGCACCCGCCGCAGCCAGGGCGTGACGGAGGTCATGTCCTCAGCTTGTCGTCCCGGCGAAGGCCGGGACCCACGGTTCGGCTGCCCGAACGTTTGAAGGGTGGATTCCGGCCTCCGCTGGAGTGACGGTGTAATTTCATTCGGTCAGCACCACGGCGTCTGCCGGCGCCCAGCTCGCCCACACCGCGGCGCCGCGCGCGAGGCCCTGCGCCGCATGGCTCGGCAGATGCGCCCGCAAGCGCAAACCGGAAGCGGTGGCGAGGTGCACCGTCGATTGCCCGCCTTGATAGCCGATCGATTGCACCGTCGCGGCGAGCGCGAAACCGGCGGGATGCTCAGGCGACAGGCTGAGTTTTTCCGGCCGCAGCGCCAGCGCGACCCGCATACCGGGCGACACGCGGAGTGCCCCCGGCAGCGGAATCGGCCGGTCGGCATCGGGGATCGCGAGCCCCGAGGCGTCAAGCGCGCCCTCGAACAGATTCACCGCGCCGACAAAATCGGCGACAAAGCGCGAATTTGGCCGCTCGTAGATGTCGGCCGGGGACCCGGTCTGCACCAATCGGCCCCGGTTCATCACCGCAATCCGCGAGGCCATGCCGAGCGCCTCCTCCTGGTCGTGCGTGACGACGACAAAGGTCGTGCCGACCCGCTCCTGGATGCCGGTCAGTTCGAGCCGCGTCTCCTCGCGCAATTTGCGGTCGAGCGCGGCCAAGGGCTCGTCGAGCAGCAACAGCTTCGGCATCTTGGCGAGGGCGCGGGCGAGCGCGACGCGCTGCTTCTGCCCGCCCGACAGTTCGTGCGGCCGGCGCCGGGAAAAATCCGACATCTGTACCAGCGCCAGCATCTCGGCGACCCGCGCGTCGCGGCGGCGGCGCTCCATGCCCTCCTGCTTGAGCCCGAACGCCACATTTCCGGCGACATCGAGATGCGGGAAGAGCGCATAGGACTGAAACATCATGTTGACCGGACGCGCATAGGGCGGCACTTCGGTCATGTCGTCGCCGTCGATCACGATGCGGCCAGTATCGAGCGTCTCGAAGCCGGCGATCAGGCGCAGCAAGGTGGTCTTGCCGCACCCGGATGGCCCAAGCAGCGCGAAGAACTCGCCGCGCTCGACGCTGAGCGACACCTGGTAGACCGCCTCGGTGGTCGCGAAGCTTTTGCTGGCGGCGACGATCTCAAGTAGGGCCATCTTCCACCCGGCAGCCCGATTTGACCCGGTTCCAAGCGCGGCTGCGGGCGCGCTCGTAGGCGCGCGGTGCCGGCCCGTCGATGTAGAACAGACGGCGCACCGCATCGGGCGGGTAGATGCCGGGATCGTCGCGGATCTCCGGCTTGACCAGCGCCGTCGCCGCCCGGTTCGGGTTCGGATAGGACACTGCATTGGTGATCGCCGCGATCACCTCGGCACGCAGCATGTAATCGATGAAGCGGTGCGCGTTGTCGGGGTGCGGCGCGTCCTTCGGGATGCCGAGCATGTCGATCGACATTTGCGCTCCCTCGCGCGGCACCCGGAACGCGATCTCGACCGGGCTGCCGGCTTCGCGCGCCCGATTGCGCGCCTGGATCACATCGCCCGAATAGCCGAGCGCGACGCAGATGTCGCCCGAGGCAAGGTCGTTGATGTATTGCGACGAGTGGAACCGGCGGATAAAGGGCCTGACCTGCTCGATCAGCGCCACGGCCCGGTCGAGATCGGCGAGGTCCCGGCTTTGGCGATCGATCCCCAGATAGGCGAGCGCCGCCGGCACCACCTCCTGCGGCGTATCGAGCAGCACGATGCCGCAACGCCCGAGTTTCCGGGCGTTGGCCGGGTCGAACAGCAGGGCGAGGCTGTCGCGCGGTGTGTCCGCTCCCAAGACCCGCTCCAGCTTTGCCAAATTGTAGCCGATGCCGGTCACGCTCCACAGGTAGGGCACGCCATGCGCATTGCCAGGGTCGGCGATGGCGGCGAGCGCCAGCATGTCCGGATCGAGATTTTTCAGATTAGGCAGTTTCGCTTTGTCGAGCCGCAGATAGGCGCCGGCCTTGATCTGACGCGCCATAAACGGGCTCGCCGACGGAACCACGATGTCGTACCCGGAATTTCCGGCGAGCAATTTGGCTTCGAGCACCTCGTTGCCGTCATAGACATCGTAGGTGACCGCGATCCCGGTCTCCTTGGTGAAATTCGCGATCGTCTCGGGCGCGATGTAATCCGACCAGTTATAGACATGGAGCCGCGCTTCTTCGGCCTGCGCGCCGGGCGGCAGGGCCGCCACCGCTAGCGCGACGAGGCATGACCGGCACAGGCTCGCCAACCCTCTCATGCCGCGCTTACAGCAGCCGCCCGCGCGCTTGTCAATGCGCTGCCGGTCATCGGGCGTTTGGGTTACCGCCGCTTTCCGGCTATTTTGCAGGCTCCTTGGTCTGTCCCGGATACAGATGCGAATGCGCTCGGCCTTTTCCACCGCGGCTGCGGCTCTCCTCCTTCTCGCGCTGGCCGCCTGCGACGCGCTGCAGGATTCGGGGCCGCCGGTCCATCCCAATGTCATCATCATCCGCGAATTCGCCTTTTCGCCCGGGGTCGTGACGCTCGACCCGAGCTTTGGCTTCTCGCTGTATCGCGGCGCCCCCGGCGTGCCGCCGCGGCAGCGCGCCGCCTCGGTCGGGCGGGCGGTGGCCTTCAGCGTCGCCGATGCGATGGCGCAACAGCTCGGCCAATCGGGCTATGACGTGATCTGCTCCGACACCGCGATGCCCGAGCCCGGAGCCCGGGCATTGATCGTCAGCGGCACATTCCGCCACATCGACGAAGGCCGCCGCCGCCGGGTCGGCGCCGAGAACCCCAGCGTCGCCGTCGACGCCGAGATCCAGTACCACGCCGGCCGCGCCGCGCCGCAGCGACTCGCCGCCTTCCAGATCGATTCGCGGCAGGCGAGCGGCGAGGTCATCGCCGTATCCGCGCGCCAGGGCGCCGACGTCAAGGCCGCTTCGGCCCGGCTCGGCGGCGCGATTGCCCGCTATGTGGCCGACGCCGCCCGGCTCAACAAATGGCCGGGCGCGGCGCGCTAGTTTTGACCGCGCGGATTCTGCTGGATACCGATTGTTCCGATTATGCGCCGCTTTTGATCACCAAGTTCATTTAACCTCACCGAATACTTACGCATCTTCTCCAAATCCACGAATTTATCTGGATTTTGTTTGAGGAAAATATCGAGTTCTGTTTCCTCCACTGCCAACGCATATTCGATTTTGAGCAGCGTGTCCACGTTTTCCCTGATATGAAATGCGCCGTAGGCCGCCACAATGCCAGTAGTGAGCGTTGCCGCAACGATCCCTATTGGCTTCATCCAATATGCATTGTCATTGTCTTGAAGTGCTATCATCAATGTAGCAATTACGCCCAAGATGATTGAAGATATTTGAAGCGAAATATTTAAATGATGCCAAAAAATAGCCTGATTATGAGCGTTGTTCGCTGCATCACCAAACATCTTAGAGTCTGTCCGGGAACATCATTTGGGATTGCATAGTTTTCGCAACATCAGGCGGATTGATGCCAGGCGCAGGAAGGCGAGCGCCTTGCGGTTGAGATTTTCCCAATCCTTGGCCAGCCTGCGGCAGCGGTTGAGCCAGGCCAGG
>CAMATN010000059.1 GCA_945861155.1 Rhizobium sp. Q54 | reverse complement strand
CGTCAGATCGCTCGGATAGCGCAATTTGCTCCGGTCATAGCGCCCCCGGTTCTCCTGCGTCCACATCAGCGGCCTCCCCCAAACCAAGCCGCCTCCCTTGAATCATAAATGATTCCTACGAATCAAGATGTTTGCGGACAGACACTTAGACACCAACGGCCCAACGCAATGCCTTGCACCTCATAAACAGGACCTAGAATGGTTGACGAGGTAACGATTCTGACGCTCGGTGATCGTCAGCAGTGGGACGCGGTGCATGAGCAAGCAAGTGGTCTTCCATCACAGTCATGGAGTTACGCCTGGGGCATCAGCGCTTCGGGCTTCGAGCCGAGACTGGCGATAGTCCGGTGCAGAGGAGCGCGGATGCTTCTGCCATTTTTTGAAAGACCATGGATGGACGCCTTCGATATCGCCACTATACCGGGGCTGTCTGGGGCATCGATCTCTCCTGCCTCCGTGGCTCCCCTCTCATTGTGGTGGGAATATGCGAAGAGCCGGAATTGGGTGGCCGGCTACATTCAACTGGACCCTTCCGTCGAACTATCCGAGCTTCCGCCTCACTCTGATCTTGTTCCACATAACTTTCTCTTTTTTCTCGATTTAGACAACTGGGATCCGGCAAAGGCGCCCTCGCGGACAATCCATAGAAAAATCGCAGCTGCTGAGAAGAACGGTGCAGTGTTGGTGTCAAATACCGCGGAGCTGACCCAACGCCTTCAGGAACTGTATCCATCAGCGATGCAGCGTCTCGGAGCGAGCGGAATAGTTGCACTGGAGACTTTATCCCGCTGGGCGTCCGGGCCAAATTCTTTTATTTTTGGTGTAAGGCTCGGCCAAGTCATCCATGCAGTTCATCTGGGACACCGGGCGGGAGAATTTGCCGAGGTTCACACCGCTGCCACAACCAAAGAGGGGCGCAGTCTCGCCACCGTAGTTTACTGGGGCGCCGCGGATTATCTGCGTCAGCGTGGAGTGCGGTTTTACAACCTCGGTGGCGGGCCTCGCCCGGGCGATGGGATTGCTCAGTTCAAAATGCGGCTAGGCGGCCGGCCGGCCGCGTTGCGCTCGATCCAGCAGATTTATGACCGGGAAAGATACCATGAGTTCTGCGTGCGCTCGGGTTGCGGAGAAGACGCCGGCGGACGGTTTCCTCCGTATCGCTATGCTGGTCCGGGCTAATTATGCACTTGCCGCACGCCGTGATGACCAACCCCGGCTCTTCTGGCGGCGTTCAGCGACTGCAGTGATTAATAATCGCTGGACGGCATTTCCGGAAACGGCAATGCAGAAAAATTAACCGCCGTCTGAAGCTGAATGTGCCGCCGATCGGCAAGAATAGCATCGCGCTCCGTATCCGAATAGCGGCACCCTCCAAGATCTTCCAGCTCGTCCCCTAAATACCGAACGGAAAACCGGCGATTGCTGTCATGAAATCGCTGCCGGAAACGTGTCGCTTCCGCTCCCGAGAAAAATAACGCAGGGCGTGTCGTGACGTCCCAGAAGCTCGTGAATGGATGCATAGAGCTTGGGCCGATCGGCAAGATCATAACTGTTAAGAAACCGGAAAACTTCCAAGCAGCGGAAGCCGATCGACTCGTTCGCGGTCGCGGCCTCACCCCTGGTGCAAAGACCCTGAGGGGCTGGGCCGGTCAGCTGCAGGCAGGAGAGAAAATCATCGATCACCGAGCGGCCTCGGACATCGTACACATGGGCAAGTATGTTTTCTCTACCGAATGCTGCTTCCCACGGTGCCAGAAGTGCATCGTACTCGAGCTCGTTGACTCCGCCGGATGCGAGGTAATCGCTGAACGCCGCTGTTACCCTCAGCCATCTGATGTTCGTATTGTATTGCGACTCGGCCAGTTCGTCCTGCGACCTCGCGTAGAAAATTATCTTGAATCGAGCGTTCGGAAGGATGTTGGCAAAAAAATCTTTTGCTGCAGTCGGATCGACCAAGGTAAGATTCTCAGAGCTTATTAGAAAGGCATCGTCCGGCGAATTCAACAATTCCTCGCGCACGGACCCTTGTATCGCGTCGAGATCGGGCGGCGCCTGCATCCAGTCAGGTATGCCATCGAGCAACGATTTGGCAAACGATTGATGTCCAGACGGCCCATGCGGGAATCCGTCCCCCGATTCGAGATAACGAACTCCGGCCCGGCGCAGCATTTCGCGGTTCCTGGTGCAGAATTCCTGTATTGCCGTCGTGCCGGTCTTGCCGCGTCCGATGTGGAGAAAAATCAGCTTCGATGACATTTCGCTATTCCGGGATGGGACCGCCGCTCGTGGGCGCCGCCCTTATCCGACATTCCCAGATTGCCGGACTTTCGAGGGCGATTTTCCGTCCCATCGAGGCGGGCTGCAACGAAATTCGATTGGCGGTGAAGGCGACGACGTGCTCAGCAGACCCGCACTGCCGGTAGGGACGGGCTGCGCCAGGGCGAAGGGGACACGGGCCCGCTAGCGCCAGTGGGGATGCCAACAAGGCAAAGCGCCGGTTGGCTCACGGGACGAGCGTTCAGCAACGGCACACAGCTTAAGGCCGGCGGCGTTTGGCGAGAAGATCGAAGCGATAGTGTGCGCCGGAGCGCCGGCTATCCTGCTTGCGGATCTCGGGGTCGTAGCCGTGGGCCGACAAGATGTCGGCGAGATGCGCGGTGTCCCACCAGGTTCCGATCGCCTCGGTGCCGGTCGCCCGTCGTCGCTCGTAGTCGGCGCGACGCTCGGGCGTGTCGTAGAAATGGTACAGGCGGGCCACGTCTGGAATATCAGCAAAAAACAGAGGTGCTGAACGTTCCGCAACGTTTTCGATCGCGTGCAGCAGGCGCTCAAGGCTGGTTACGGTGAAATGCTGGAGCGCCGCGATCATACAGACCTTGGTCGGCTGCCCTGCCGAAAAATACGAGGAAGTCAGCTCGATAGCCGACGCGTGTATGTAGGTGGTGCCCGGAGCGTTATTGTTGTAACGAGCGACCTCGATCAAGAACTCAGAAAAATCTACTCCATATGTTTTGATGCATGTTGCGGCCAGATGCTCTGTCACCAACCCGTTCCCGCAACAGATATCCAACAAACAATCCGAATCACCCAACTCCAGGGCGGACCGGGCGGCGTCCACCACCAACGAGATTTCTTCGGCTGATACCGGATTTCCGTTGATCGTCCGACCCACTTGCCGGAATAAATCGCCTAGCTCAACCCGGTGTTGATTGGCATCAAAATGGGCGCGCCAGTCACGCTCGCTTTCAATCGTTCGAGGCTCTCGGCACTCCGTAATGCGGTTCTGTCGTTTCATCGCGAATGAATGCGAAGAACAGTGTATCGGACCGGAAGCATTCGCCATCGGCACGCACAATACGGATCCGTCATGGTGCCGCCGAGTCCGTACGGCGATAACCGATATAGAAACCGACGTTCCCGGGCCCGACCTTGTCATATTCATGATCGAGTCCCGCAGCTTCGAATGCCGCGGCATAGTCATCACGGTTGAGCAGCGCCAGTTTATGCTCCTCGGTAAAGTGTTCGACTCCTGAAGGGCATCCCACCAGGAAATGGTTTTTCATGATGCCCAGGTCGCCGTCGCGTCCGCTGACGTACAGCCATGCGATCTTCAGTTCCGGCTCATCCAGAAAATTCATCTTGACCTGGCCGGTCCAGTAGGTTTCGGGCGTGAAGAACGGCTCGATCAGGAGCAGGCCGCCGGGGTGGAGGTGTCTGGCCATGGCGCCGATGGCGCGACGGAAGTTCTCGCGTGTCTTCACGAAAGCGATGCTACGAAACAGGCAGCAGATGACGTCGTAGGTACGCCGCAGGTCGAAATCGATCATGTCGCCCTGATGGAACAGGATGCTGGGATGCTTGGCCCGCGCCCGTTCCAGCATGGCTGGACTCAACTCGAGCCCCCCCAGTTGGAAAGCAGCGGACAATCCTCCGGTATGGTTGCCCGTACCGCAGGCGACCTCCAGCAACGACCGCGCTTCAGGCAGCCGCTGACGAACGCAATTCAACACATATGCCACGTCAAGTTCATAGTTTTTGAAATGGTAGATTTTGTCATAAATCTCCGCCAGTTTCTCGTTGTACAATTCGACCTGGTTGGCGTTGCCAGACATTGTCATCCTCGATCGCCTGCGGCGCGCCTCGACGGATCGGGCCGCATGCGGCGCCCCGATGCAGATTGTGCTGCCACCCGGCACGGCGTCCAGCAATGCCAATAGCCGTGGGGAATGCCCTGCAAGGCTGCGTCCCAACATTCCGGGGTCCATTCAGGCCGATTCATTCCTCGGCATCCACGGGCCTACCCCGCATGACCAGACCGCACCCGGGCCTACCGGTCGCGCTCCCCGTTCTGCCATCCTCGCAGGAACGCGGAGAATCTTCCAGCATCGATGCTGTAGTCGGAGTCGTGAGGGGCTTGGGCGTTCAAATTGGCTATGGGTCCCGTGAGGACCGTCATCTCAATGCCGAGCGCCCGGAAAATCTCATGGAAATCGGACTGGGCCTCGGTCATTGGATGGCTGAGGATGCAGGCCTTGGCGCCCGGCCCGGCGAATTGGATCAGGAACATCGCGGAACCTTCCAACGCCACAATTTCGGTTGCGCGCTGCATCAATCCGACTTGCTCGCCGAAACCAAGGTCCTCCGGAAAGACCACCGCGAATCCATGACGCCGCGCCTCGGCCTGGATGTCGGCATCATTCACGAGCCTGCGGTGCCGGCATGGCTTGCGTGCGAGAAATACGCTCGTGGCCGGTGTCGTGCCGGGCCCCAAGCGGGCGACTGCACGCTGGCGGAGTTGTTCCATGACGGGCGCAATGCGCTCCGGCGACACCGAGATCGCGTCCCATTTGAAACGCCCCCTGCCAGCATCATACAGCGGGTAGTAACTCAAATCCGGCGCGACCCATAAACGCTGCACAAGCACCGACCTGAACGACTCGATTTCGATGATCGGCCCCTGTTCGGGGAACAGCAACTCCAGCGACTGCCGGTGCGTCGCGGGCATATGCGCATCAATCAGCACCGGCATACGCGGCAACACGCCGCTGAGCACGGCCGACGCATATTTCGGCAGGTATTCGCACAGCCAATGCCCAAAAAAATCCGTATGCGCGCCCAATAGATTGAACGCCTCCGGCAGACCTACTGGCGCGTGTTCGTCAGGGGCCTGGAGGTACCAGGCCACTCCGTCGTTAGCGTGAAAAATCGACGGATCCCATGCGAATTCCTCGTCCACGCGCCCGAGTTCGCCGTACTGGAAATCCAACAGGAGTTGGCTGCCGATCACCACCGCGGCCGAACGGCCACGCACGCGCGCATTGCGCAGGACGCCACGTATTGCGAGCGTGTCACCCCGTTCACCGGCCTGTGGTTGCCTTCCCCGTGCACCACGGGCGGCTGGTTGACGAACGGCACGCCGCCGATGCCGGTCTCGAGGAAGTATTCCCCGTTGGCGGCAGCGAAATCCCGCTCGCCCTCGATGCGGAGGCGGCCGGGCGCGTTCTGGTCAGGCCAACCGAACTTGCCCCGGAACTCGGCAAACCCACCCTCGACGCCCATCCTTGCAACCAGATCCTGCTTGTACCGCATCATGCGGTACAGGTTCGGCTGCCCCGGAGCGTAGTCAAATTCCGGGCAGCCACTCGCGCTGCCAGGCACCGGCGCGCTCATGTGCCGGGGCACCAGAATCGGCTATGCCAACCGTTGGCAAATTGTTCATTCGGCACGAATGCTCCCCGGGCAGGCATTCGAAAAAATTGAAAACCCTTCATCGAAATGGGTACGTGGGGCCAAGGCTGCGCCGCACTGCGTTTTGGAAGGCAAGATTAGTCCCGGTCAGCGACATCCCAAGGAAGGCGTCGTATTCGGTAGCGCTGGTGAAAATCTTGTGGCGATCGAAGGCCTCATCGCGCAGATAGTGAAAAATGACGGTATTCTCCAATTCCCCGGGGTGCAGCGGGATCGCGGCGTCGTCATTGGGATAATTGTAACGCATCGGCAGGGTATAGGCAGGCAGGTCGCTTTCGGCAACAGCAAATGGCATCGCAATCTGCCCAGAAAATTCAGTCCAAACTCCCAAGTGCTCATAAAGCTTCGCACGCAACGCCAAATATGGTCCGACAATCCGCTCGAAGCACTTTTTCGCGTAAAAGACGACTCCGCCATTGAAATAAATTGGCGTCTTGCGTCGTTCCTCCGGTTCGTCTGCCCCAACTAGAGAATAATTGAAAGAACAGTCCAAGGGTTTGGCCTTAAGTTTTTCGGCAAGATCCCACCAGCCTTGCACGCTACTATTGAATTGTGGTGGAGGATAGTGCGCCATCACTCCCGCGATAGACTGAGTTGCGTGGGCTTCGTCCAGCACATTTTCCAGCCCAGAAACTGGAAGAGTGTCGGCGTCCAAAGTCACGTATACATCGGCATCTCTAGGCGCCAACCGCAATGTCGAATCGACCTGATCCCAATTACCCATGCGCTCCCAACGGGCTTCTGCAACATACGTGAAATCCACTTCACGCACGTAAGCACGCCATCGATCAAAACTGTCTTCCTCATTGGCAGAAGGCATTCTGCTGCCCATTGTCACACAGAGTGCAGGCTCCCAGCGCCGCCACGGCAATGCCTTCATAGCCAGATTAATAGCAGCGATTTCCGAATAGAATCGAGCGTCGGAGCTAGCAGGCACTAAAAAAGCCACTTTGGGCATGAGTTAGGTTTCCTTGTCAGCGGTTCGACGATTCTTCGCATCATCTGTCGCGCGCGGCGGGGGGGGGGGCGCCTCACAGCGGATCGCGCGATTAGATTTCCGTCCACCTCGTCAGCAAGTGCCCAGATACAGGTAAGTGGCCAACTCGCAATACTCTCCCTAGCCAGAGCTCCGCTCTCACTGCCGCCTCGGACCGATACGCGGCATCCGTCGCCAATCTACCCCGGACCGGCAACACACCCTCACCCGCCGCTTTAATGATCGCCCGTTGTGCCGATTTGATGGGGCAGAAGCCGAGCCCGCTCGGCAGCGGCCCGATGCAACGACGCGGCCGGTGCGGAACGGGCGCCACTCGGCTATCCAAAGCTGCCAATAGGCTCTGGGGAGACGCACGCGACGGTCTTGTGCAGGCTGCACGGCGAAAGCGGTAAGATCGCCGCTCTGGAGTGCACCAAAAAGCCGATCAATTGCATTTTGCCACGCCTCGGTTCGAGAGTGATCGCCGCAACACCGGCGTGAGGAGCAATCAGCCGCGCAAAACCCCAAAGATTAAGGGGCCAGTCTTCGCGCCGGTGCTTTTGCGGGGGTTTCTTCCGCCTCACCCCGCATCGAATTTCGACTGCTCGGTTACTCTGTGGTTACCTGGAAATGAAAGGGGCCTAGCCGTTGCAGGCTAAGCCCCTTGTTTTGTTGGTGGAGCCAATCGGGATCGAACCGATGACCTCTACAATGCCATTGTAGCGCTCTCCCAGCTGAGCTATGGCCCCTCGCTAATCGGTTTCAGGCGGGCCGATCCGCGTAAGCGGCCCGGAACTTAGGAATGACCGGCGACCCCAGCAAGGGAAAAATCGCCGGAAACGATCTTCCGGTGATCTCCTGGCAAAAACCAGGAGGCTCAGCGCTCCTCGTCCTCGACATTGTCGATGACCTCGGCCATGTCGTCCTCGTCCTCGCCGAGTTCGGAGGCGTCCTCGATCAGTTCCTCCTCTTCCTCCTCGGCCTCTTCGAGCGGAACCCCCTCTTCCTCCTCCTCGGTCGGCTCGACGCTCTCGGTTTCGAGATCGGGATCGATGTCGCCGGCGCCGACTGGCGCGAGTTCCTTCTCGACCGGGGCGGCCGGTCGCGCCCGGCGAGCCCGCAGGAAAGCCTCCGGATCGAAGGGCGTGCTACATTTCGGGCAGACCACCGGGTCGCGCAGCAGATCGTAATAGCGCGTGGTGCAGCTTGGGCAGATGCGTTTGGTGCCCCATTCGGGTTTGGCCAACGGGCGGCTCCTTATCGGCTCGGAGATCGGGTTGCGTGCGTGTTGTCGCGGAATCGATCGCGCGGAGTAGCGATCGCGGAATAGCGGGGCGCCATTGCCACAGCCGCCGCGGCCTGTCAAAAACAAATGCCCGGCGTCAGCGTCAGGGCGGCAGTTCGGCGGCGGCGTTCGGCAGCGCCATATGGGCCGGCAATGCCGTTCCGGCAAGAGCGCGGGCCCCGATCTGCGAGCCCCGCCCGATGCCCGACGATGTTTCGCCCCACTCCCCGGCGCGCCAATCTCCGGCAAACATGCCCGCGCCTCTGATCTCGGCGCGCCCGAACGCGCCGCTTGCCGGCATCGCGGCGGTGCCCGGCGACAAGTCGATCTCGCACCGCGCGCTGATGTTCGGGGCGCTCGCTGTCGGGCGCACCGTGATTACCGGGCTGCTCGAAGGCGAGGACGTGCTGGCGACGGCCGCGGCGTTACGCGCGATGGGCGCCGCCATCGAACGCGCTCCGGACGGCTCCTGGCGCGTCGACGGCGTTGGGGTCGGCGGCCTCGCCGAGCCCGATAATGTGCTCGATCTCGGCAATTCCGGCACCTCGGCGCGGCTGCTGCTCGGCATCCTGGCGACCCACCCGTTCACATCGTTCGTGACCGGCGACGAGTCGCTGCGCCGCCGTCCGATGCGCCGGGTGACCGAGCCCTTGTCGCGTTTCGGCGCGCAATTCCTGTGCCGCGAGGGCGCCCGGCTGCCGCTCGCGGTGACCGGGGCGGCAAACCCGGTGCCGATCGTCTACCGCCTGCCGGTGCCCTCGGCCCAGGTCAAATCGGCGGTGCTGCTCGCCGGGCTCAACACCCCAGGCGCGACCAGCGTCGTCGAGCCCGAGCCGACGCGCGACCACACCGAGCGCATGCTCGGCCATTTCGGCGCGAGCGTCGTCGTCGAGCCGGAACCGGGCGGCGGGCGGCGCATTACGCTGACCGGTCAGCCCGAACTCGTCGCGGCGCCGATCACGGTGCCGGGCGACCCGTCCTCGGCCGCCTTTCCGCTCGTCGCGGCGCTGATCGTGCCCGGCTCGGAGGTGACGATCGCCAATGTCGGGCTCAACCCGTCGCGCACCGGCCTCTTCACGAGCCTCAGGGAAATGGGGGCCGATATCACATACCAGAATGAGCGCATCGCGGGCGGCGAGCCGGTCGCGGATTTGCGGGTGCGGGCCGGGGCGCTCACGAGCGCCGATATCCCGCCCGGGCGGGCGCCGACGATGATCGACGAGTACCCGATCCTCGCCCTCGCCGCCGCCTGCGCGCACGGGCGCACCGTGATGCGCGGCCTCGCCGAATTGCGGGTCAAGGAGAGCGACCGGCTGGCCGGCATCGCCGAGGGGCTCGCCCGCTGCGGCGTCCATGTCACGGTCGAGGGCGACGATCTGCTCGTCGAGGGCGACGGCGGCCCGCCACGGGGCGGCGCGCTGATCGCGACCCGGCTCGACCATCGGATCGCGATGGCGTTTCTGGTGCTCGGTCTCGCCGCCCGCGACCCCGTGCGGATCGACGATGCGCGGCCGATCGCGACGAGCTTCCCCGATTTCGTGCCGCTGATGACGCGCCTCGGCGCCGCCTTCCGCGCCGGCACCTGAGCGGACGCGGCGACACCCGGAATGTATTCCGCCCCGCTCAGTTCTGTCTCGAATCAGCGTAATGCGATCCTCGCCCTGCTGCTCGCGCTGGCCGCCGCCGCCTGGACGCTGATCCTGTGGCACGGGGAGAACGCCGACCCGGCCATGGCGGTTGCGATGTCGTCGCCGACGATGGGGCTGCGCGTGCCGGTGTTCGTGGCGATCTGGCTCGTCATGATGGTCGCGATGATGTTCCCGAGCGCGGCGCCGATGATCCTGACCTTTCACCGGATCCAGTCCGGCAAGCGCCGGCGCGGCGAGAATTTCGTGGCAACGTGGCTGTTCGTCGCGGGTTATCTGGTGATCTGGACGGCGGCCGGGGCGGTCGCTTATGCCGGCGCCCTCGCCGCGGAAGTGATCGCCGCGCGCGCGGCGCTCTCCGCGGCCGCGGCCGCGCGCGTCGGCGGGGCGCTGCTGATCGCCGCCGGTCTCTATCAGCTGACGCCGCTGAAGAATGTGTGTCTGGCCAAGTGCCGCTCGCCGATCGGCTTCATCATGACCTCGTGGCGCGACGGAGCGGCGGGCGCGTTGCGCATGGGGATGGTTCATGGCTTCTATTGCCTGGGCTGCTGCTGGCTGTTGTTCGTGATCTTGTTCCCGCTCGGCATCATGAACATCGCCGCGATGGCGGTCTTGACGCTGGTCATCTTCGCCGAGAAGTCGCTGGCCTGGCGGCGGGCGACGGTCTACGCGATCTCGGCCGTGCTCGTCGGCTACGGCGTCTTGGTGATGGCGGCGCCGCAAGCGCTGCCGACCTTCGCGGCGCCGCACGCCAGGCCCTAGCCCGGTGGTTGCCTTTGTCGTCGCGATCGACGGACCGGCCGCCTCCGGCAAGGGCACGCTGGCCCGCCGTCTCGCCGAGCGCTTCGGGCTGGCCCATCTCGATACCGGCAAGCTCTACCGGGCGACCGGGTTTCTCGTCCTTGAGGCGGGCGATGACCCGGCCGACCCGGTCGCCGCCACGGCGGCGGCGCGGCGGATCGATCCGGCGCGCCTCGCTAACCCGGGCCTGTTGAACGAGGCGGTCGCCAGCGCATCGTCGATCGTGGCCGCGATCCCGGCGGTGCGCGAGGCGCTGCTGTCGTTCCAGCGCCAATTCGCGGCCAACCCCCCGGCGCGCTCCGAGGCCACCGAACCCCGGGGAGTTGAGCCCAGGGGCGCCGTGCTCGACGGCCGCGACATCGGCACGGCGGTGTGCCCCGACGCCGCGGTGAAGCTGTTTGTGACGGCGAGCCCCGAGGCGCGCGCCCGGCGCCGGCTGCGGGAGTTGCGGGAGCGCGGCGCGACGGCTATATACGGCGATGTCCTGCAGGACATGAAGGAACGCGACGCGCGCGACAGCTTGCGTCGGGTCGCCCCGCTCGCGGCGGCCCCCGATGCCGTGATTATCGATACGACGCTGCTCGACGCCGATCAGGTGTTCGAGCAAGCCTCCGAAATAATTGCGCGCGCTCTCGCCGCCCGCCGCCAGCCCTCGGGAGAATATCCGTAGGGCGTTGGTGACGCTGCGGTTTCCTGTTCTCTCCTGTCCGCAGGGCCGGGTCGATGCGGCCGCGCCCGATTTCCGCCGGCTGCCCGCTCTGCGCTGATCCCGGCGGAGCGTTCGCACCCCGACCCTACCCTCCCCCGCAAGCGGGGGAGGGTAGGGTGGGGGCGGGATCGAGGAGAAGGAATGGCCGTCGCACCGGAAACCGCCGAAATGGGCATGAAAGAGAGTTTCGCCGCGCTGCTTGACGAGTCGCTTGGCGTCGCCGCCAACGGTCTCGAAGGCACCGTCATCAAGGGCCGGGTCATCTCGATCGAGAACGACGCCGCGCTGATCGATGTCGGGCTCAAATCGGAAGGCCGTGTCCTGCTCAAGGAATTCACCGCCGGCGGGGTGGGGGCGGAGATCCACGTCGGCGACATCGTCGAGGTCTTCCTCGAACGGATGGAAGACAAGAACGGCGAGGCGCAGCTGTCGCGCGAGAAAGCGCGGCGCGAAGAAGCCTGGACCCTCCTTGAAAAGAGCTTCCAGGCGGCCGAGCGGGTGACCGGCACGATCTTCGGCCGGGTCAAGGGCGGCTTCACGGTCGACCTCAACGGCGCCGTCGCCTTCCTGCCGGGCAGCCAGGTCGACATCCGCCCGGTGCGTGACATCGGCCCCTTATTGGGGTCGCCGCAGCCCTTCCAGATCCTCAAGATGGATCGCTCGCGCGGCAATATCGTCGTGTCGCGCCGCGCCGTCCTCGAGGAGAGCCGCGCCGAGCAGCGCTCGGAACTGGTGGCGAGCCTCAAGGAAGGCCAGATCCTCAACGGCGTCGTCAAGAACATCACCGATTACGGCGCCTTCGTCGATCTCGGCGGGGTCGATGGCCTGCTGCATGTCACCGACATCGCCTGGCGGCGGATCAACCATCCCTCCGAGGCGCTCAATATAGGCCAGAGCGTCAAGGTCCAGGTGATCCGCTTCAACCCGGAAACCCAGCGCATCTCGCTCGGCATGAAGCAGCTCGAAGCCGACCCCTGGGAGGGCGTCGAGCTCAAATACCCGGCCAGCGCAAAGTTCACGGGCCGCGTCACCAACATCACCGACTACGGCGCCTTCGTCGAATTGGAGCCGGGGGTCGAGGGTCTCGTCCATGTCTCCGAGATGAGCTGGACCAAGAAGAACGTGCACCCCGGCAAGATCGTCTCGACCAGCCAGGAGGTCGAGGTGATGGTGCTCGATGTCGATCCGCAGAAGCGCCGCATCAGCCTCGGCCTGAAGCAGGTGATGTCGAACCCGTGGGATTCGTTCATCGAGGAGCACCCGGTCGGCAGCACGGTCGAGGGCGAGGTGCGCAACATCACCGAATTCGGCCTGTTCGTCGGCCTGCCCGGCGACATCGACGGCATGGTTCACCTGTCCGACATCGACTGGAACCGGGCCGGCGAGGACGCGGTCAAGGACTTCCACAAGGGCGAATCGGTGCGCGTCAAGGTGCTCGACGTCGATATCGAGAAAGAGCGGATCAGCCTCGGCATCAAGCAGCTCGAAGCCGACCCGTTCGAGCAGGGCATGGCCCAGCTCAAGAAGGGCGAGGTCGTCACCGGCACGGTTTCCGCCATCAACGAGGGCGGGGTCGAGGTCATGATGGCCGACGGCGTCCCGGGCTTCATTCGGAAATCCGAATTGTCGCGCGACCGCAGCGAGCAGCGCCCCGACCGCTATGCGGTCGGCGAACGGGTCGACGCCAAGGTCACCGCGATCGATCGCGCCACAAGGCGGGTCTCGCTGTCGGTCAAGGCGCGCGAGGTCGACGAGGAGAAGCGCGCGATGCAGGAGTTCGGGTCGTCGGATTCGGGCGCCAGCCTCGGCGACATCCTCGGCGCGGCGATCCGCCGCCGCCAGGGCGAGAGCGACGACGCCAAGGAGTGAGCCGGGCTTCAGCCGATGCGAGCGTCGATTGAGCCTCGATGCGGTCGGCTTGACGCTGGTGGGTGGGTACGGCACCGTAGCCGCCTCACCCACCAGACGCCGGGCAGGGGTTGCCATGACCAAGTCTGAACTCGTTCAGCGGCTTGCGGAGGCCAACCCGCATCTCTACCAGCGCGATGTCGAGGCGATCGTCACCGCGATTTTCGACGAGATTGCGACGGCGTTAGCGCGCGGCGATCGGGTCGAGTTGCGCGGTTTCGGCGCGTTTTCGGTCAAGCGCCGTGATGCCCGGGTCGGGCGTAACCCGCGCACCGGCGACAGCGTCGAGGTCGCCGAAAAGCACATCCCGTTCTTCAAGACCGGCAAGCAGCTGCGCGACCGCCTCAATCAGCTTGCCCGGGCGCACTAAAGGCTGACGCACCGGCTCGGGCGGGTGCGGAGCTTTCGATGAAGCTGGTATTCTGGACTCTCGCCGGGCTTGCGGCGGCGCTGCTGGCGCTGTTTGCCGCGTCGAATCGCGAACCGGTGGCGCTGGCCTTGTGGCCGCTGGGCGTCGCCGTCGAGCTGCCGCTCTATCTTGCCATCCTCGGCGCCTTCCTGGTCGGGTTTATCGTCGGCGCGCTGTTCCTGTGGAGCGCTGGCTGGCGCCGCCGGCGCGAGGCGCGTGCGCACCGCCGCCGTCTCGCCGCTCTCGAACTCGAGCTGGCCGCCACTCAGGCGCAACTGCCCGGCGCCGACGCCGCTGCGCCAATGCCGCTCGCCGCGCGCGGCTGAAATCTGCCGCCGACGGGACCCGGCAGAGGGCGCTCAGCCGGCCGTCTGCGCGAGGCGCGACAGATGGTGGGCTGTGTCGCCCAGGCTGTGCTCGATGACCATCACGCGGCGGAAATAATGGCCGACCGCGTATTCCTCGGTCATGCCGATGCCGCCATGCAGCTGAACGGCGTTCTGCGACACGAAGCGGGCGGCCTGGCCGACCCCGATCTTGGCCATCGCCAGATTGCGGGCGCGCTCGGCGGCGTCGGGCTCGTCGACCATCATCGCCGCCAGCATCGCCAGGCTGCGCCCCTGTTCCAATGACACGAACATCTCGGTCGCGCGATGCTGCAACGCCTGGTTCTGGCCGATGGGCTTGCCGAATTGCTGTCGCGTCTTCAGATATTCGAGCGTCATCGCCTGCATCGTTTCCATCGCGCCGACCGCCTCGGCGGCGACCGCGGCGATGCCGGCCTCGACCACCCGCTCGATGACCGAAAAGCCGCCGCCGACCGTACCGAGCACCGCATCGGCCCCGATCTCGACCCCGCTGAGCGAGATCTCGGCGGCGCGGGTGCCGTCGCGCAACGCGTACGCGCGCCGCGCGACCCCGTTTGCCTGGGCATCGACCAGAAACAGCGTGATGCCGCCCTCGTCGTTGCGCTCGCCCCCGGTGCGGGCGCTGACGATCAGCCGGTCGGCGCTGTCGCCATGGGCGACGACGCTTTTCGCGCCGTCGAGCACCCAGCCATCGGCTTTGGGTCGCGCCGTCGTCAGCACATCGCTCAGATCATAGCGCGCCTGTGCCTCGCCATGCGCGAAGGCGAGCAGCAATTTCCCGTCGGCCACACCGGGCAGCAGCGCGGCCTGTTGTGCGTCGCTCCCGGCGAGACGCAGCGCCGTCCCGGCCAGCACGATTGTTGCCAGATACGGCTCCAGCACCAGCGCCCGGCCGAACGCCTCCATGACCAGCATCAATTCGATGCCGCCGCCGCCAAACCCGCCGTGGCGCTCGTCGAACGGCAATCCGAGGAGCCCCAATTCGGCATAGCGCGACCACATCGCGCGGCTCCAGCCCTCGGGCTCGGCGAGATAGGCGCGGCGCTTGTCGAACGCGTAATGGTCGGCCAGCAAGCGGTCGACGCTGTCGCGCAGCAGCCGCTGCTCTTCGGTAAGGTCGAAATCCATGCCTTTTCCCAGCTCTTCCTGTCGCCCGCAGGCTTTCACCCTCAGCGCGCCGGTCCGGCCGCGGCAGCTGCAGGGGCGGTGCTGCGTCCTTCGAGACGCACCCCTCCGGGGCGCTCCTCAGGATGAGGAACATCTGTCTGGGGCATCACAGGCTTACCTCATCCTGAGGAGGCCGCGAAGCGGCCGTCTCGAAGGACGCACCACTCGTGTCAGCTACAGCCCCAGCACGGCCTTGCTGACGATGTTTTTCATGATCTCGTTGGTGCCGCCGTAGATCGAGGCGGCGCGCAGGAACAGATAGCTGCGGGTCGCCTCGGTCGCCCATACCGGCCCCAGTTCGGGCTCGTTGCTCAGCGCCTCCAATTCGTCGGCCCAGTCGGGCATCGACAGCGGGCCGCCGACATCCATCGCCAATTCGGTCGTTGCCTGCAACAATTCGGTCCCCTTGAGCTTGAGCACCGCGGTCAGCGGGTCTTGCCTTCCTTCGCCGGCCTTCTGCGCGGACAGCACGCGTAATTGCGTGATTTCGAGCGATTTGAGCTCGGTTTCGAGCTGGGCGATGCGGCGGCGGAATTCATGGTCTTCGCTGAGCGGGCGGCCGTGGGCGCGCATCTCGCGCGCTTTCTCCTTGGCGAACTTGACCCGCTCCTTCGATTTGCCGAGGCGGGCGATGCCGGTGCGCTCGTTGCCGAGCAGGAATTTGGCGACGTCCCAGCCCTTGTTCTCCTCGCCGATGCGCATCGCCACCGGCACGCGCACCTCATCGAAGAAGACTTCGTTGAGGTGATGGCTGCCGTCGATCGACACGATCGGCCGCACCGTTATTCCCGGGGTTTTCATGTCGATCAGCACAAAGCTGATCCCCTCCTGGCGCTTCGCGGCGTGCGGGTCGGTGCGCACCAGCACAAAGCACCAATCGGCCTGATGCGCGGTCGAGGTCCAGATCTTCTGGCCGTTGACGACGTATTCGTCGCCCTCGCGCCGCGCCGCGGTCTTGAGGGCGGCGAGGTCGGACCCGGCGCCCGGCTCGGAAAAGCCCTGGCACCACCAATCGTCGAGATTGGCGGCGCGCGGCAGAAAGCGGGCTTTCTGCTCCGGCGAACCGAACTGGATCAGGACCGGCCCCAGCATCGTGATGTTGAACGGGTTGACCTCGGGCGCCGGCGCTCCCTGGATCTCCTCGAGGAAGATCATGCGCTGCACCGCCGACCAGCCCGGCCCGCCCCATTCCTCGGGCCAGCTATAGGCGGCCCAGCCCTTTTTGTTGAGGATGCGCTGCCAGGCGACAATGTCGGCCTTGCGCGCCGAATGGCCCGACCGCATCCGCTCGCCGATCTCGTCCGGCAGTTGGTCGCGGATAAAGCCGCGCACCTCGTCACGGAACGCCGATTCATCCGGGCTGAGGCTGAGATCCATGGAGCCGGCTCCTGTTCGCATCGATTACGCGCCGCGCGACGGTGCGGGCGGAATTTCGTTTAACATGCCGCCGTGGTTGTCGCCCACGCCAAACGGTGGCTTAAATATGGCGGGCACAAGCGGCGCCGCTGCCCCATGATATAGGATAGGCCGCGCCGGAGAGGGAGGGTCGCAATGCCCAGGCAATACAGGCTGATGTCGGCGGACGGGCATCTCGAGGTGCCGCCCGAGCGCTGGACCCATCGGGTGCCGGAGAAATACCGCGACCGGGCGCCGCACACGGTCCATCTGCCCGATGGCGGCGACGCCTTGATGATCGAGGGGCAGCCGCTGCTCGAAGCCAATTTCCTCGATCTGCGCGCCGGCCGGGCTGCTGGCACCTGGCAGCCGTTCGGGCTCAAGGTCGCGGACGCGGCCGGCACCGGCGGGCCCGAGCAGCGGGTTCGCGAGCAGGACGAGGACGGCATCGACGCCGAGGTGCTGTTCGCGGCGATGGTCGCGGGCCCGGTCTTCTGGCGCAACATCGCGCATGACGCGGTCTACAAGGCGGTCATCCGCGGCTACAACGACTGGCTGGGCGAAGAATATTGCGCGGTCGCGCCCGATCGGCTGATCGGCATGGGGGTCATCCCGATTACCAATGTCGACGACGCGATCGCCGAGATGAAGCATTGCAAGAAGCTCGGGCTGAAGGGCGTCCTGCTCGGCGGCCTCCCCAGCGGCAAGGGCTACCCGACCCCCGAGGACGATAAGTTCTGGGCCGCCGCGCTCGATCTCGATATGCCGATCACCGTGCATGTCCAGCTCTACCGCACCGGCGCCCGCGCCAATCAGCCGACGATGATATACCCGAAGGAAGACCCGGTGGTGATGGCGCGGTTGCGCCGGCCGTTCCTCGAATGGCTGGTGAATTTCGGGTTGCCGCCGTCGGTCGGCATGGCCCAATTGGTGCTGTCCGGCGTGTTCGAGCGCTTCCCAAAGCTGCAGGTGTTCTTCGCGGAAACGCGGCTCGGGTGGGTGCCGTTCTGGCTCGAACACATGGACCTCTGGTACAAGCGCCACCTCGGCTGGGCCGAGGAATATCTCGGTTTCAAGCCGCTGAAAGAACTGCCGGCGACCTACGTGCGGGAAAACATCCATTTCACCGTGCAGTACGAGCGTGTCGCGGTCGAAACGCGGCACCATGTCGGCGTCGACCACATCATGTTCGCCACCGATTTCCCGCATATCGAGAATGAGTGGCCGAACTCGCGCCCGATCATCGACGAGATCTACGCCAACGTCCCGCCCGCGGAAAAAGCCAAGATGTGGGCCGGCAACGCGGTCAAATACTTCAAGCTCGACGCGGCGTAAGAGAAGAAGTGTCGTCCCGGCGAAAGGCCGGGACCCATGCTTCGGCCGCGTCGCAGGTGGATAGATGGATCCCGGCCTTCGCCGGGGATGACAAACCAACATGGGGAGAGACATGGAAGCGATCGTCGGCAGCGGCAAATACACCTACCGGGTGCGCGAAGAGTGGCAGCAGCCGCCCGAGTGGCTCGATGTCAAGGCGTGCGCGGTCTCGGTCGATTCGCAGGACCGGGTCTATTGCTTCAACCGCAACGACGCGCACCCGGTCGTGATCTTCGACCGCGACGGCAAATTCCTGTCGTCGTGGGGCGCCGGGCTGTTCCGCTTTCCGCATGCGATCCGAATCGAGCAGGAAGGCGGACAGGATGTCGTGTGGCTGTGCGACGAGCACCACGAGCAATTCTACAAATTCACCACCGACGGCAAGCTGTTGCAGACCATCGGCGAGCAAGGCGCGCGTTCCGATACCGGCGTGCCGGACGACGACCTCTCGTCGAGCGCGTATAAAAAAGTCACGCATGGCGGCGGCCCGTTCAACCTGCCGACCGACATCGCCTTCGCGCCCTCCGGCGAGATGTTCATGACCGACGGCTATGGCAACGCCCGCGTTCACAAATTCTCGGCCGACGCCAAATACCAGTTCTCTTGGGGAGAGCCCGGCACCGCGCCCGGCCAGTTCAACCTGCCGCACGGCATCTGGGTCGACCGGCGCGGCCGTCTGCTCGTCGCCGACCGCGAAAACGACCGGGTGCAGGTGTTCGACCAGAGCGGCAAATTGCTTGAGGTGTGGCCGGTCGAGCTGATCGGGCCGGCGTTCTTCTATGTCGACAAGGACGACATCGTCTACATCCCCGAGCACAATGGCGGCATGGTCAGCATCCTGACCCTCGACGGCGAGCGGCTGGCGCGCTGGGGCGGGCCGATCCATCGCTCGTGCCACGGCATTTGGGGCGATTCGCGCGGCGATTTCTACTGCGTGCAGCCGGGCGAGTGGACCCCGCGCGCGCGCCGCGTCGTCAAATACGAGCGGCAGTAGCCGCCGCTCAGTGTAGCAGCGCCCGGCGCGCCGCCATCAGCGTCGCGTCGGCGTCGCCGCCGGCCTCGATCCGGGTCCAGTCGAGCGCGCCCGGATCGCAGAGCAGCTGCTGCTCGATGACCTCGCGCGAGGCATCCGACGCGTCGCCGTGTCGCCTGCCGACACGCGCGATCAGCGCGTCCGGCGGCGCCTCCAGCCACAGCCCGGTGAACGGGACCCCGGCCGCCGCGGCGACCGCCGCGAACGCGCGGCGCTCGTCCTCGCCGAGCGCGACGGCGTCGATGACCGCCGAATAGCCGGCGCGCAACGCTCTCGCGGCCCTGGCGCAGAGGTCGCGATACACGAGTTGGGTGAAGTCGGACGCATAGGCTTCCGGCGGGAGCGGGGTCTCCGGCTCGGCGCCGAAGCGGAGCTTGCGAAGCACATCGCTGCGCAACATCCGCGCCCCCGGCGCCCGGCCGAGTTCGCCGGCGAGCCGGGCGGCAAGGGTCGATTTTCCGGTGCCGCTGAGCCCGCCGACCGCGATCAGCCGCGCCGGCTGCGACGCGAGAGCCGCCTCGGCGTCGTCGAGGTAACCGCGCGCCTCGGCAAACGCGGCGTTCGCATCCTCGCCGCTCCAGCCATGCTCGGCCATCGTCGCGGTGACATGGGCCCGAATCGCCGCGCGCAACGCCAGGAACAGCGGCATCGCGGCCAGACCGTCATCCTCCTCGGTCAGGTCGAGATAGCGGTTGAGCGCCAGATTGGCGAAACCGTGATGACCGCGATGGCCGAGATCCATCAGCAGGAAGGCGAGGTCGTACAGCACGTCGATGCTGGCGATCTCCTCGGAAAATTCGATGCAATCGAACAGCACCGGCTTGCCGCCCACGAGGCAGACATTGCGCAAATGCAGATCGCCATGGCATCGGCGCACCTTGCCGGCGGCGCGCCGTTCGTCGAGCAGCGACGCGACTCGCGCCAACTCGGAGCGCAGTAGACTGTCGAGGCGATCGATCTGGGCGGCGGCAAACCCGGCCGGGCGGCACTCGCGCAACACGCCCAAATTGTCCCGCGCCACCTTTTCCATCGCGGCGGACCCACCCCGCTCCGGCAGCTTTTCCGCCTTGGCGTGAAACCCGGCGACATGCGCGGTCAGCGCATGGATTAGCGGCACGGAGAGACCGCTTTGTCCGCTCTGCCGCGCCACCGCGTCGAGCAGATCGTGCTGATCAAAGCGCTGCATCACCACGACGTAATCGAGCGGGTCGCCGACGCCGTGGCGCCATACGAGGCTGCCGTCGGAATCGCGGCAGATCGCCCGGACCTCGAGATAAAGCTGCGGCGCGGTGCGGCGGTTGAGCTTTAGTTCGGCGGTGCAGGCGGCAAGCCGGCGCGCCGTCGTCGAGAAATCGAGATAGGGGTATTTGACGGCGCGCTTCAGCTTGTACGCGTATTTGCCGGCGAGGAACACGATCGAGGCGTGCGTCTCGACAACCTCCACCGGCCCGGCATCCTGGGGATAGGACGAGGGATCGCGCAAAAAGGCGATGACCTCCCGCTGTGAATCATCCATTGGCAGCCCGTGGTGGCGATTGTCGCTCATACCGTCAAGTAGGTGCGCACCGCCGTCTCGTCCATGTCGCTCTGGCGCCCGCTCAACACGATCTCGCCGCGCTGCATGACGACATAGGCGGCGGCGAGATCGCGGGCAAACTCGAAATATTGCTCGACCAACAGGATCGCCATGTCGCCGCGCGCCGCCAGAATCGCGATAACGCGACCGATCTCCTTGATGATCGAGGGCTGGATGCCTTCGGTCGGCTCGTCGAGGATCAACAGGCGCGGCCGCATCACCAGCGCGCGGGCGATCGCCAGCTGCTGCTGCTGGCCGCCCGACAAATCGCCGCCGCGCCGGTTCAGCATGTCCTTCAGGACCGGGAACAGCGTGTAAATGTCGTCCGGGACATGGCGCAGGCTGCGCGGCAGCGTCGCAAACCCGGTGGCGAGGTTTTCGAGGACCGAGAGGCGTGGGAAGATCTCGCGGCCCTGCGGCACCAGCGCCAGGCCGGCGCGGGCGCGCTCGTGCGGCGGCAGGCCGGTCAGGTCGCGGTCCTCCCAGCGGATGCGGCCGGAGCGGATCGGATTGAGGCCGATGATCGCGCGCAACAGGCTGGTCTTGCCGACCCCGTTGCGGCCGAGGATGCAGGTCACCTCGCCCTTCTTCGCGTCGAGGCTGACCCGGCGCAGCGTGTGGCTGGCGCCGTAGTAGAGATCGACCGCCTCAACGCTCAGCATGGCGGCGCAATCCCGCAACGCCGTAGGGCGGAAAAGCGCAGCGCATTCCGCCGACCCGCGCGCGAGCAAAATTGGCGGATTGCGCTTCGCTTATCCGCCCTACAGTTGATCGCGTGCATGGCTCACCGTCCGAGGTAGACTTCGATGACGCGCGGGTGGTTCTGCACATGCTCGACCGAGCCTTCAGCCAGCACCGCGCCCTCGTGCAGCACCGTGACCTTCGCGCCGAGGCTGCGCACGAAGGCCATGTCGTGCTCGACGACGACGATCGTGCGGTCGCGCGCGAGGCCGAGGATCAGTTCGGCGGTCGCCTCGGTCTCGCGGTCGGTCATGCCGGCGACCGGCTCGTCGAGCAGCAATAGCTGACGGTCGTGGATCAAGAGCATGCCGATCTCGAGCCATTGCTTCTGGCCGTGGCTCAGCGCGCCGGCCGGCTTGCGGCTGTGCGGGGCGAGGCCGATGCGCGTCAGCGTCGCCTGGATGCGCTCGCGCTGCTCCAGGGCCATCCGGGCGAACAGCGTCCGCCAGGTGCCGCGGCTGTCGGCCAGCGCCAGTTCGAGATTTTCGAAGACGGTCAGGTTCTCGAACACGGTCGGCCGCTGGAATTTGCGCCCGATGCCGAGATTGGCGATCTGCGCCTCGTCGAGCCGGGTCAGATCGGCGCTGCCGCGAAAGAACACCGCGCCCGAATCGGGCCGGGTCTTGCCGGTGACGACATCCATCATCGTCGTCTTGCCGGCGCCGTTCGGGCCGATGATCGTGCGCAGTTCGCCCTCCTCGACGACCAGCGACAAATCGTTCAGGGCCTTGAACCCGTCAAAGCTGACATTGACCCCGTCGAGATACAGCAGAACCTCGGGGGGCGGATGCGGGGCGGGGCTCGGGGTCATGCCCGCTCCTTCGCCGCTTCCGGCTCGTCGACCGCGAGCGGCGGCGCGCCGGGCATAGTCCGCCGCGACCGGATCAAGCGCAGCTGTCCCAATATTCCGACGATGCCGCGCGGAAAGAGCAGCGTCGTCAGCACGAACAGGCCGCCGAGGAAGAATAGCCAGATCTCCGGCGCCGCGCTGGTCAGCCAGGTCTTCGCCAGATTGACGAGCCCGGCGCCGAGCATCGCGCCCGACAATGTCCCGCGGCCGCCGACCGAGACCCAGATCGCGAGCTCGATCGAGTTCTCCGGCGAGAACTCGCTCGGGTTGATGATGCCGATTTGCGGCACGTAGAGCGCGCCGGCGATGCCGGCCAGCACCGCCGAGACGGTGAAGACGAAAAGCTTGGCGTTGGTGGCGGAATAGCCCAGGAAGCGCACCCGGCTCTCGGCGTCGCGCAATGCCAGCAGCACGCGGCCGAGTTTCGAGACGGTGATGAACCGGCACAACAGAAAAGCGATGCCGAGCCCGATCGCCGAGGCGACGTAAAGGCCGAGGCGGGTCGCGGGCTGTTGCAGCTCGAAGCCTGCTATGTCCTTGAAATCGGTCAGCCC
This sequence comes from Rhizobium sp. Q54, assembly GCA_945861155.1. Lineage (GTDB taxonomy): Bacteria > Pseudomonadota > Alphaproteobacteria > ATCC43930 > CGMCC-115725 > DATARH01. The sequence goes on along the minus strand of CAMATN010000059.1, from coordinate 5,185 downwards.
GTTATTGCCGCCAAACCCCATGTCGTTGCGGAAGAAGGCGAGCATCAGCGCATAGGTCATCGCCTGGGTGATGATCGACAGGTAAACCCCGGTGACGCGCGAGCGGAACGCCAGCCAGCCGAAGACGAACGCCAACAGTCCGGGGACCAGCATCACCATCAGCATCGCATAGGCGAAATGGTCGAAACCCCACCAAAACCACGGCAGCTCCTTCCAATCGAGGAACACCATGAAATCGGGCAGCAGCGGATTGCCGTAGACGCCGCGCGTGCCGATCTGCCGCATCAGATACATGCCCATGCAATAGCCCCCGAGCGCGAAGAACGCGCCGTGGCCGAGGCTCAAGATGCCGGCATAGCCCCAGACCAGATCGAGGCTTAAGGCCAGCATCGCGTAGCACAGGTATTTGCCCAGCAGCGGCACCAGGTAATCGGGCACCGCAAACGCCGAATCCGGCGCGACATACCGATTAAGCACCGGTACGAGGACGACCAGCACCAGCATCGCCGCGGTGAAGCTGAACCAGAATCGCGTGCTCCAGGGATTGCGTTCGCCGGTGGTCCGCCCGACGATCACGTTGCGAGCTTTCGGCGCTCAACCCCCACCCTGCCCTTCCCCGCTTGCGGGGGAGGGTTCATCAGCGAGCGGAGGAGGGTTTTCGAGCACGCCTCCGGCAGCCCCCTCCCCCGCGTCGCCCCCACCCTTCCCTCCCCCGCAAGCGGGGGAGGGTTAGGGCGGGGGCGGGGGAGGGTTGGGGTGGGGGCTTGCCGCGCCTCGGTCTTCGACATCTCGCTCACGCGTCGGCGGTGCGGCCCTTGAGCGCGAACAAGCCGCGCGGCCGCCACTGGATGAACAGGATGATCGCCGCCAGGATCACGATCTTGCCGAGGATCGCGCCGGCCACCGGTTCCAAAAACTTGTTGACGATGCCGAGCGACAGCGCGCCAACGAGGGTCCCGAGCAGATTGCCGACCCCGCCGAACACGACCACCAGAAAACTATCGACGATGTAGATCGTGCCGAGATTGGGGCTGACATTGCCGATCTGGCTCAGCGCCACTCCGGCCATCCCGGCGATCCCGGAGCCCAGCCCGAAAGTCAGCGCGTCGACCCGCGCGGTGCGGATCCCCATCGCGGCGGCCATGTCGCGGTTCTGCGTCACGGCGCGCATGTGAAGGCCAAAGCTCGTCCGGTTGAGGATCAGCGCCAGCGCGCCCAAGACGACAAAGCAGAAGAGGATGATGTAGAGGCGGTTCCAGGTCACCGTGAACCCGCCCATCAGGTCGAACCCGCCGGTCATCCAGCCCGGGTTCGAGACCTCCTTGTTGGGTGAGCCGAAGATCGAGCGCACCGCCTGCTGCAGGATCAGGCTGACCCCCCAGGTCGCGAGCAATGTCTCAAGGGGCCTTCCGTACAAAAAGCGGATCAGGCAGCGCTCCAGTACGACACCCAACAGGCCAGCGAACAGAAACGCGACCGGCACCGCCACCAGCAGATAGGCGTCGATCCATTCGGGCGGCAGAAACGTGCGGAACAGCTGCTGCACGACAAAGGCGGCATAGGCGCCGGTCATGATCATCTCGCCATGCGCCATGTTGATGACGCCCATCACGCCGAAGGTGATGGCAAGGCCGATCGCGGCCAGCAGCAACACGCTGCCGAGGCTGATGCCCTGAAACAGATTGGCGGCGAGCCCGGTCCACAGCAGCCGGCCGTCGATCGAGGCGATTGCCGCCTCGGCTGCCTGGCGCAGCCCCGCATCGAGATCGGGCTTGGCGCGGAACGCGTCGAGCAGGTTCTTGGCCTGCGGATCGGTGGTGGCGCCGAGCGCGCGGATCGCCGCCAGCATTTCGTCCTTGCCGCCGCTGAACAGGCGCACCGCCGCCAAGCCTTGTTCGAGCGCCGCGCGAACTTCGCCATCCCGCTCGGCCGCCAAGGCTTGTTCGAGGGGGAGGGCGGCATCGGCCGTGGGGCGCTTCAGCGCCTCCTGGGCCGCGCTGAGCCGCACCGCGCGGTCGGGGCTGAACAGGGTTAAGGAGCCGAGCGCCGCCTCGATCGCGCCGCGCAGCCGGTTGTTGACAATGATCCGGTCGAGGCTGTCGGGCAGGATTCCGGCGATATCCCGGCCGGTCGCCGCGTGCGTCAGCCGGGTGGTGCCGCCGGTCGTCGCGACGATGACGACGCTGCCATCCGGCATCCGGCGCAAGCGGTCGTCGCGCAGCGCCTGCAAAATCGGTACGGCGCGCGGGTCGCCTGATTTGGCGAGTGCGACGATCGCCTTCTGCTTGGCCGGGAACCCCTCCTCGGCGAGCCCCAAAACCGCCGCCGCGAAATCATCGGCCCGCGCCGGTAGCGCGGCGAGGGCGAGGCTCAGGATCAGGAAGAGGGCGGCAAAGCGGAACAGGCAGGCGGCTGGATGGGCTGCCGTGCGTCCTTCGAGACGGAAGCTGCGCGACCTCCTCAGGATGAGGAATCTTCTCAATACCATCCAAAATTTACCTCATGCTGAGGAGGCGTGCGCAGCACGCCGTCTCGAAGCACGCACGATAGCAATGCAGCGCTCTTCTGCGGCGCGACCGATCGCAACGCGGCCTTCAATCAGTATACTTGGCCGCGGTGCAGTTGCCGCAGACCCAGGGGTAGGTCCAGTCGGCGATCTTGCCCTTGTCCTCGGGCAGATGCGGGCTCCACGCGTCCGCCTTGATCGGCTCCTTGGTCTGCCACACCACGTCGAACTGCCCGTCTGCCCGGATCTCGCCGATCATGACCGGCTTCGACAAATGATGATTGGTGTTCATGATTTGGCTGAAGCCGCTAGGCGCCTTGACCTTCTGCCCGTACATCGCCTGCCGCACCGCGTCGACATCGGTCGTGCCGGCCTGACGGACCGCCTGCGTCCACATCTTGAAGCCGGTGAAATGCGCCTCCATCGGGTCGTTGGTGACGCGCTTGGGGTTCTTGATGAAGTCCTGCCACTGCTTGATGAAGGCGTCGTTGGTCGGGTTCTTCACCGACTGGAAGTAGTTCCAGGCCGCCAAATGCCCGATCAGGTTTTTGGTGTCGATGCCGGCCAGCTCCTCTTCGCCGACTGAGAACGCCACGACCGGGATGTCGGAGGCCTTGATGCCGGCATTGGCCAATTCTTTGTAGAAGGGCACGTTGGCGTCGCCGTTGATGGTCGAGACGACGGCGGTCTTCTTCCCGGCCGAGGCGAATTTCTTGATGGTCGCGACCTCGGTCTGCCAGTCGGAATGGCCGAACGGGGTGTAGTTGACCCGGATGTCCTCCGCCGCGACCCCCTTCGACTTCAGAAACGCCTCGAGGATCTTGTTGGTCGTGCGCGGGTAGACGTAGTCGGTGCCTTCGAGGACCCAGCGCTTGGCCGCGCCGCCTTCCTCCCGCATCAGGTATTCGACCGCCGGGATCGCCTGCTGGTTCGGCGCCGCCCCGGTATAGAAGACGTTGCGCGAGCTTTCCTCGCCCTCGTACTGGACCGGGTAGAACAACAGGCCGTTCAGCTCCTCGAACACCGGCAACACCGATTTGCGCGACACCGAGGTCCAGCAGCCGAACACCGCCGCGACCTTTTCCTTGGCCAGCAGGTCGCGCGCCTTTTCGGCGAAAAGCGGCCAGTTCGAGGCTGGGTCGACGACCACCGCCTCGACCTTCTTGCCGAGCAAGCCGCCCTTTTTGTTGATGTCGTCCACCATCATCAGGATGGTGTCCTTGAGCGTGGTTTCGCTGATCGCCATCGTCCCCGACAGCGAGTGCAAGACGCCGATCTTGATGGTTCCCTGGGTCTGGGCCTCGGCCCACCCGGGGACCAGGACCGCTGCCGCCACCGCGATCGCGGCCGCCGCCCCGCGGCAAATGGGCTGTATCAATTTCATCTTCATCGCTCCCCTTGTCTCTTGTCTGCGCGGCGTCTGTCGGCCGGCCGTCTGTCGAGAGCAAGATCGAGGCCACCCCAGCCGAGGCGTTCCGGGGGCGCGTCGCGGACCAAAATGCCTAATTATCAGGCGATACTGTGCCTGTTTATTCGGCATCCCGCCCGCGCCGCCGCACGGCGCGGCAAGGCAACGAACCGGATTGTTCCGCACGGAATGGTCCGATACCCTCAACCACCAAAGCCGTGCAACGGAGACAGGCAATGTCGACGATCGTCGGGACCGGCGAATACAGATACCGCATCATCGAGAATTGGGCGCAGCTGCCCGACGGCTGGTCGTTCAAGGAGGTTGCCGCGGTCGGGGTCGACAGCAGCGACAATGTCTATGTCTTCGGGCGCGGCGAGCATCCGATGATGGTGTTCGACCGCGCCGGCAATTTCCTGCGCTCCTGGGGCGAGGGACAATACCCGCGGGCGCACGGCGTCCATATCGGCCCGGACGATTCGATATACCTGACCGACGATGGCGGCCATTTCGTCCGCAAATGCCGGATCGAGGACGGCAAGGTGCTGCTTGAACTCGGAGTTCCCGGCACGCCGGCCCCCTATCTAAGCGGCGAGCCGTTCAACCGCTGCACCCACACCGCGCTGTCGCCGCAGGGCGACATCTATGTCTCGGACGGTTACGGCAACGCCCGGGTCCACAAATATGCGCCGGACGGCAAATTGCTGATGTCGTGGGGCGAGCCCGGCAGCGATCCCGGCCAGTTCAACCTCGTGCACAATATCTGCACCGACGCCGATGGCTGGGTCTATGTCGCCGACCGCGAGAACCACCGGGTCCAGGTATTCGACGGCAACGGCAAGTACGAGACGCAGTGGAACAATCTGCACCGCCCGTGCGGCCTCTACATGGCCTACACGCGTAGTCCGGTCTGCTATATCGGCGAGCTGTCGGTCAATCGCCTGAACGCCAATCTGGGTCCACGGGTCAGCATCGTCGACAACCAGGGCAAGCTGTTGTCGCGGATCGGCGACCCGTTTGCCGGGACGGCGCCGACCTCGTTTATCGGGCCGCACGGCCTGGTCGTGGATTCGCGCGGCGACCTCTATGTCGGCGAGGTGTGCTTGACCCTGTGGCCGGGCCTCTTCCCCGGCCAGCCGCACCCGCCCAATCTGCGGGCGCTGCAGAAATACGAGCGGATTCACTGAGTAACAACCACCCCCCTCAATTCGTCATACCCGGGCTTGTCCCGGGGATCCACGCCTTTTGATTAGGCGTGGATGGCCGGGACA